>JAHQVV010000211.1 GCA_019634195.1 Phycisphaeraceae bacterium
ATCGATCTTCACACCCGCGCAGCTCGCCTCGTACAGCTTGCGACAGATCAGCTCGTCTTCCAGCGAGTTCATCTTCGCCAGGATGTAAGGCCGGTTGGGGTCGTCTGCCTCGCCGCCGCGCGCTTGCCAGTCTGCGCAGTGATCGATCTCGCGTTGGATCATTTCCATAAACCGTCGGCGCATGTTCGTCGGCGCGATGAGCAGGTGCTTGTAGTCCCTCGCGATCGATCGGCCGGTCAGGAAGTGGAAGACCTGCACCAGGTCGGCCGTGATCCGCGGGTCGCAGGTGAATAGGCCCAGGTCGGTGTAGAGGTCGGCGGTCTTCGCGTTGTAGTTGCCCGTGCCGATGTGGGCGTAGGTGCGCAGCGCGCTGCCTTCTTGTCGGACGACGAGCGCGGTCTTGGTGTGTGTTTTCAGGCCGACGACCCCGTAGACCACATGGATCCCCGCTTTTTCGAGGCGTTGGGCGAGCTCGACGTTGCGCTCTTCATCGAAGCGGGCCTTCAATTCAACCAGCACGACGACCTGCTTGCCCGCTTCCGCCGCGCGGATAAGGTCGGGGATAAACGGGGAGTTCTTGGCCGTGCGGTACAGCGTCAGCTTGATCGCGATGACGTCCGGGTCGTTGCACGCCTCGCGGATGAACCGCTCGACCGAGTGGCTAAACGACTCGTAGGGGTGGTGCAGCATCACGTCACCGGACCGGATCACGCTGAAGATACTCGCCTCGTCGTCGATCAGGCGTAGCGGCGTCACCGGCTTCCACCGGTCGTACTTGAGATCGGGCTTATCGCACATCCCGTGCACGACCCACAGGTCGTTGTAGTCCAGATCGCCGGGCATCTCGTAGACATCGTGGTCGGCCAGGCTCATCTCGCCGATGAGGAACTGGTTCAGTGGGCGGTACGGCGTGTCGTCCACCTCAAGCCGAACGATGCTGGCGAAGCGGCGCTGGCGAAGCTCTTCGTTGACAACTTCCAACAAATCTTCCGCGTCCTCGTCCTGCGAACCCACCGCGGCGTTGCGCGTCACACGGAACGGCTCGATCTCTTGAATCTCCATCCCTTGGAACAGGTGGTGCAGGTTGTGGTGGATCAGGTTCTGCAGCGAGACGAACCGGTACCGGTCCGCGTCCTCGCCCGACTCGGCTTTCAAACGGATGTAGCCCGGCAGCACCTCCGGCACTTTCACGCGCGCGAACTGCAGGCCGAAGCTCCCCGACGCATCGGTCTGCGCCGCCTGCGGGTCGTTGGGCGGGGTCCGCAGCATCACGCCCAGCGACGTCGACAGGTTCGAGATAAACGGGAACGGGTGCCCCGGGTCCACGGCCAGCGGCGTCAGCACCGGGAAGAGCTGCTCCATGAAGTGCAGCTCGGCCTCCTGCTTCTCGCTATCGGTCAGGTCTTTCCACTGCAGCAGTTCGATGCCGTGCTCGGCGAGCTGCGGGAGGATCTTTTCCTTGTAGCACTTGGCCTGGGCCTCGAGCATCGGCAGGACCATCTCGCGGACGGTCTTGAGCTGATCGACGACGGACATCCCGTCCGCACCACGCGGCCCAGTGCCCATGTCGGCCTGCCGCTTCAGGTAGCCGACGCGCTTCTGGTAGTACTCGTCCAGGTTCGAGTTGAAGATCGCCAGGAAACCCACGCGCTCCAGCAGCGGTGTGCGCTCGTCCAGCGCCTCGTTCAAGACGCGCTCGTTGAAGTTGAGCCAGGACACCTCACGGTTGATGAACGCCTCGCTCGCGGGCAGCGGTAGGGGCCAGACTTCTTGTGGGTCGTTCATCGGTTCGGTCTTTGAGGTGTCGGTCTGGGTCATGGTCGTCTTCAAGCAGGTTTTGTCTTGGCTCGCTCTCCCAAAAAGGCAGAAGGAGCCCGAGCCACCGCCAGTTTATCAAGAGTCCATTTGGAAAAGCCCCTGAACCCGGCGACTCATTATTCGCTCACAAGCAGCTCGGCTTGTGTAATGATGACGCGGTCTAGGACCGGGCCATTGACGCCGGGCTTCAGCGCGATGCGGAGGCCGCCGCCGGTGAGCGGGACGTTCAGCCGCTTGGCCGGCCCGTCGGGCGTGAGGGTGTGCTTGGCGACCACCTCTTTGCCATCGTAGACGACCAGATCGCAGCCGGCCATCGCGCGGCGGGACTCGGGGATCGAATCATCCAGGTCCATCGCGACGGTGAAGGCGAGGCGCTCTGCGCCGATGGGCAGATCAAAGCCAACCGTGACCGGCGCGTGCAGGCGGATCGAGTCGTCCTGTGTTGTGGTCGGCGGCATCGCCACGCCGAACACCTCGCCGCCGGCAATGGTGGTCATCTCGGTCTCGGTCAGCGCCTGTAAAGCATATTGCTCCGACAAAGGCTCGATGAGCTGCACATGATTCAGTGGCAGCGTGATCGGCGCTGTTTGGGGTTCGAGGATGAATGTACCTTCGAGCGCTGCGGGGGCCTGATCTGTCGCGCGCTTAATGTTTGCATCACGCAGGTACAGCATTGAGCCGCCGCGTAGCAGCACACGGGCCAGCCCCTTCTTCATCTTGATCGCTTCGGGTTTGTTTGCGATCGAGAAACCACGGACGCGGCCCATCGGGATCTGGATCGGGTCGTCCGCATCGCCGACGACAAACCCAATACTTTTCTCGCTGATCGCATCGACAAAGCCGACCAGCGTCTCCCCGGTCGCGAGCAGCATCGTGTCGTCGCTCGCATCGCCCGGGAGGCTGTGACCCACCCGCGCGAATGAGAGGAGCTCGTCCAGCGGCAGCACGACCGTGCGCTGCTCGTAGCCAAAGGCTAGCCGGATGGATTCACCATCCTGACCCGCACCGAGCAGCGTGCCAACGAGAGACTGGCCATCCACAAGCTTGGCGGCGTACTGCTTGTCATTCAAGGGGGTGATCGGGTCCGAGCTGATGCGCAGGCGCAGGAGTCCTGGGTCTGAAAGCGAGACCGAGTCGAGGCGGGTCGACTTGGGCTCGAGGTCCGTACCGACGACAACAACCTGTTGTGCAAGGGTTGGCGTGCAAAGCAACAGGCTGCATAGGGCGGTGATCAACAACTTCATACTGAGAATCTTATCGCTGGAAGATCGGCAGGAGCCGGTACGGCATCTGCATGATGATGAGGGACATGCCCGTGGCATAGTCGCCGCCGTGGGCCGAGCTCCACGAACCGTCGTTGCCTTGGTCGCCGATCAGGCGGTCGCGGATCAGCGGGTAATAGTCGGCCCAGTGCTGACCGCCGGCGATGAACATCGCTTGGGAGCAGTAGTAGTGGCCGTAGATCTCGTGCCCGCCGCGGTCCTCGCCGGTCTTGATGCGTTCCTTGAGGTACTTGAGCCCGTCCTTGATGATGTCGCCCTGGTAGACGCCCGCGTAGTAGAGCGAGGCGACGCCCGCCGCACTGCGTGGGAACGCGCTGCTGCCCCCGCCGACCATGTAGCGGAAGCCCCCGTCATAGCTGTTGTGGCAGTCCTTGACGTACTGGATCGCGTTGTCGATCGTTTCCTTGGGCACGTCGATCCCGCCGTGCCGCGCCGAGCGCAGGGCCTTGATCTGGCAGATCGTGACAGACAGGTCCGCCTCGTAAGGCACGGGGTGATAGCGCCAGCCGCCCTCGCGGTTCTGTGATTTCACGATGAGGCGGACAGCCTTCACAAGCGCATCGCGCACGTCGTCATCGTCTGTCATGCCATAGACCTCGCCGAGGAACAGCGTCGCGAAGCCGTGTCCGTACATCGGCCCGTGCGAGACGTTCTCCGATGCGATCAGCCCGGACTCCTGTGCGTTGGAGAGGATGTAGTCCAAACCCTTCTGTACGACGTGGCCGTACTCGCCCCGGCCGGGCAGCTCGCCGTTGGCCAGGAACGCGAGGCAGCAGATCGCGGTGACGCCGACGTGCGGCCCGCCGTAGCGGTCGGCGTCGAAGCTGCCGTCCTTGTTCTGCTGCTTGGCGAGGTAGGCCAGGCCCTTCTTCACGGACTCGTCCAGCTCCTTGGTGATCTCCTGGAACTCAACCGACTCGGCTTCGGGCTTTTCTTGAGCGGCGACAGGCAGGCCTGCGAAACACACCAAGAACAAAAGCGTTGTTACGACGGACTTTTTCATTCGCCCTCCTCCGCCTGCTGCTGGCTCATCTCCGCGATGCGGCGGTAGAACGCCTCGGTCGCCGCGCGGTAGACCGGGTTGAAGGTCTCGCTCAGCGACTCGGCCAACTCATCCCGCAGGCGTGGCGGCAGGTTGCCCCACTCGCCCTCGCGCAGGTCCTTCATCGACAGCTCTTCGTTGCGGACCGAGCCGCGGCTGCCGGCCTGGCCGCTTTGTTGGCCGGGCTTGTCGCCTTGCTGTTGACCTTCGCCTTCACCGGGTTTCTCGCCTTGCTGTTCACCTGGTTTTTCGCCGGGCTTTTGGCCTTGCTGCTCGCCGGGCTTGTCCCCGGGTTTCTCTCCCGGCTTCTCGCCAGGTTTTTCACCCTGCTGCTGACCCGGTTGTTGGCCGGGCTTGTCCGCCTCGCGGGGCTGGCCTTGCTGCGGCTTGCCCTGGCCGGGCTTGGGCTTCTGCTTGCTCTTGGTCTTCTCGGCCGAGGCGATGATCTGCTCGAGCTTGAGGATGATCTCGTCCTGCATCCGCTGCGTGTCGATACCCGGGTCCTTCTCATCCGACAAGCGGATTGCGACCTCTTCCATCTCCTCGATCGCCTGGGCGAACTGGTCGGCCGCCTGCTTGCCGGTCAGGGCCTTGTCCAGGTCGCGCGTCAGCTTCGGGTCGGTGTCGTCGGGCTTGTCCGGGTCCGGGCCATCATCGGGTTTGTCGTCCGGGGTGTTATCGTCCAGCCCCAACAGGTCGTCGATTGACGGCTCGTCAGCGCTCTCCGGCTGGTTTTCGATCGCGGGCCCGGCGCCCGGCTCTTCCTGCGTGTGCGCGAACGACGGCGTGACAAGCGCACCGGTCAGCGTGGTTGCGAGGGTGGCGGCGAGCAGTTGTTTCATGGTGGTGTTCATCGGTGGCTCCGATGCGCGGCGGAGCCGCGTCGTTTCATGGTAGGTGATACTTAGTTGCGTGGCTCTTGTTCTCTTGGCTGCATCTGCTGCTGGAGCTTCTCGATCAGTTGTTCGCCTAGCGTCTTCAACTCGCGCTGCTGCTCGGCCAGGTCGTTGAGGCGTTGCTGACGGTCGGCATCCGGCAGGTTGTCCCCCGCCTCCGCGATCGACTCGGTCTGATTCCGCAGCACGATCATCACCTCACGAAGCAGCTTGATCTGCGCCAGGTCCGGCACCAGCGGCGGCTCCTCGCCCTCGCCCGGCTGGCCTTCGCCCTCGGGTTGTTCCTGCTCTTCTTGCTCTTCCTTCTCGAACTTGTCCTGCTCGGCGGTGTCGTCCAGCGCATCGCCCATCGCGCGGAGCATCTGCACGACGCTGCGCTGATCGTCGAGCACCAGCCCATCGACACGCCGACCCGACAAGCGGTTCTCCGCGCGGTTGGCGGCCTGGTCGATCCGGCGGTGCAGCGACTGGTAGACCATCGCCTCGCCGGCCTTCTCCTTAAGTTCATCGGCCTTCGCGCGGATCTTAGCCTGCTCTTCGTCCAGGCTCTTGTCTTCGAGCTCTTCTTCGTACAAGCGGTTGATCTGCCGCCAGTCGCGCCGGCTGTAGTCCTCGTCCTGTTGGTGCTGCGTGCCGATCGCCAGCAGGCGTTCCTGCCGGTCGGCCAGGTCGTAGTAGGCCTGCCGAAGGGCGAAGCGCTCTTCGCGCTGCTGTTCTTCCTGCTGCTGCTCTTGTTCCTTGTTGATCAATGCGAGCGCTGCTTCGAGCTGCGCGAGCGCCGCGGCCTCGTGGTTGAGCGTGCTCTGCTTGTCGGGGACGCGGATGGCCTTAACCGCCTCGGCCTGGGCCTTGACCGCAAGACCCAGCGGCTCACCAACGGGCTCGGTCTTGGGCGCCTGCATCGCCTGGGCCTGCACCGCCATCGTGCGTTTGCGCAGCATGAACTGCGGCTGCTCCAGCAAGCCGAGCGCATTCGGCTCGGCGGCCTCGGCCCGGGCCAGCTGATCCCGCTGCTCGTCGACCAGCTTCTGGACCTTCTGCGCAAGCTCCTGCAACAACCGCTTGAGCTCTTCTTGGCGGCGCTGCTTCTGCTTGCCTAGCTCCTGCATCATCTGCTCGAGCGTATTCATCGCCTGCTGCTGCTGGTTCGCGGCGTCGGCGACCTGGTTCTGGTCCAGCTTCTCCGCGGCCTGCTCGGTGTTCTCTTCAAGGCCCTGACGCTCGGCGATGTCCGCGGCTTCCGACAGCGTCTTCGCGGTGGCGCGTTCTTCGGGCGTCTCGCCGTTCTCCCCGATCTGCTCGGCGGCGGCGCGCATCTTGTCGATCAACGCATCGGCACGGTCGGCCAGCTCACGCTGCTTGTCCGCGTTCTCCTCGAGTTCCTTGCGCGTCACCTCGTCCAGGTCCTCGGCCTTCTGCCCGATCGTCTTGGGCAGCAGCGCCTTGGTCTTGCGAGCGGCACGCTCGGCGTCCGACTGGATCGCGGCGAGTTCGGACTCGATCTCGCCGACCGACTCGCCGGTGTCCAGTGCGGCGACAAGCTCGGCAAGCTGCTCACGCGCCTTATCCTGAGCTTCACGCGCCTCGCCCTGGGCTTTCTCTTGATTCTGCTTGGCTTCCTGGGCGTCTTGCCTGGCCTGCGCCTCGGCACCCTTGTCGCCCTCGGCCACGGCTTCCTGTTCGCGCTGCCGGGCCTCGTCGCCCTGTTGTTGTTGATTGGCTGCCTCACCCAGCGACTGCTCGGCCAGCTCGCTAGCCGTTTCCGCCTGTTCGAGCATCGCGTCGGCGCGGTCCAGCAGGTCTTCAAGCGCCTCAAGGTTGTGCGGTCGGTTGCGCGCCAGCCGATCACGCAGCGCTTCAACCGTGTCTTGCTGCGCCGCGATGCGTCGGCTGATATCGCCCTGCTGCTCGGCGGTCTCGGCAGGCGGGCTGGTCTCGGTCCGCTCGGACACGAGCCGTTGGTTGCGCTCCAGCGACTGGCCGGTGTTCCGCACGCCACGCAGCACCCGGCGGACCTGGTCGGCCAGCTCCTGCTCGGTGATTACACGCAGCCGACGCGTGTCGGACGCGACCGGGTCGTGGCGGTAGCCGTTGAGGTCGTAGATATCCCGGCCCACCGCGGTGATGAGCACCTCGTCACCCGGCAGCAGGTTCAGGTCTTTCAGAACAAGCGTGTAATCAAGCTCAAGGGTTTCAGACCGCCCGGTCGTGATCAGCGCGCCGTCATCGAGCGAGCGCTTCACGACCCGCTCGGCATCCTCCGGGGTGTTCTCCCGGTCGGGCACGACAATATCGATCTTGAGCGACTGCACCGCGATATCGTCCTGCGCCATCGCACTGAGCGCAACCGACGCACCCGGCAGCACGGATTCATCCGTCGCGGGTTTGAGCAGCACCGCCGCGGGCAGCTCGTCTTCGACCGCCTGGATACGGTACTGCTTGTCGTTGTCGGTCGAGCTTAGGCCGAAAGAATCGACGAGTTGAATCGTGCCTTCGACCGTTTCGTCCAAGACCCATTCGAGATAAACCTGTTCAACTAAATCTCCGGTAGATGGGACCGCTCCCCAAGCCTTACTCACATCTATTGCAAAGCGCAAGGGCTCAAGAGCTCGCATCGCTTGTTCACTCGTTAACGGCTTATTAAACGTGATGTCCAACCTGATCTTGGATCCCTGATAAGCCGACGTCGAGGCGATGCGATCGGCCTGCTCGTGCAGCGCGAGGCGATGCTTGCCAATGAGACCAAGTGCATAGTTCGGCGGCTCGGTCTGAACCACGACCGATTCGATCTCCGGCCGCGCGGCAAGCGTCAGCGACTGCGTCGGTGTTGTGTCGTCGCCCGCGCTGTAGCGGGCCTCGAGCGTCGCACTGCTGCGCCGCCCGGCCATGAGCGACCGTGCAACCGCAGGCGGTACATCCAGCATCGCTTCGTACACGTGCCGCCCCGGCTGGGATGCGATCTTCTGCTCGGCGACGCGGACGCTCTGCCAGTCGCCCTCGCCGGCCTCATCGAGCACGCGGTACTGCACTGTCATGCGCATCCCTTCGGACCAGCCGCGCGTGACTTGGGCACGCAGGCGCACCTTGCCGTCGGCCGCGAAGACCGCGTTGTCGGGCGTCAGCGTTTCAACTTCATTGACCTTGGGCCACTGCGTGTCGCCCATCGGCAATAGCCAGCGCTGCGCGGCGGTCGCCGAAGCCTGTGGTGTGGCGGCCACGACCGCGACAAGCACCAACGCCGCCAACAGCGCCAACAGGCAGGCTTGCACCGTCGGCTTGAGCTTGACCATGCGCTTCACATCGACGCCTTGGGTCTTCTCCTGCATTTCATCCACGGCTGTCTTCGCCATCATTGCCGTCGAGTTCGGTTCGGCGTAGCCCTGCGGCTGCAGCGAGAACTCCACCGCCGACGCCAGCGACCCGGCCAGCTGCGGGTAGAGCCGCTCGGCCCGCAGCGCGAGCTCGGCCAACGACGGCCAGAAACGCAGCGCCCGGTTCAGCCGGGTAAACAACCAGACCCCGGCCAGCGACAGCACCGTCAGACCGATCAGCAGCCGCATCGCCCCGGGCATTCGCAATGCGTAGTCCAGCAGTCCCAGCAGGATCGCCAAGGGCAGCAGCACCGCCAAGACCTGGGCCAGCCGACGCAAGACGAGTAGCAACCGCCCAGTCCGCCTGACCGACCGAAGTTGTTGGGCGATGTGCTGCATACAGCCAAGGCTCCTGTGGGAGTGATACGGGGTTACTTGTACTATCGACACGTACGGGCCACCGACCATACTAGGACGATTGTGCGGCCCTCCGGGTTCCAAACCCGCATTTTGATTGGCGGGACAGGCTGCAAGCCTGTCTCACTAAAAACCATCTTAAACCAGCTTCAGCCCACGCCGAAGCGCCCACTCCAGTGTCAGCAGGCCGAGCAGCACCAAGAGCGCGACCAGCGTGTTGGTCAGTGGCTGGCGGGTCTCGCTCGTCAGCTCGCGTGAGCGGTTGGGCACGAGGGTTTCAAGCTGTGCCAGGTTGTTCAGCCCGATCACCGCCCCGCCGGTACCGTTGGCCAGCCGGATCAGCCGGTCGTGGTCGGTCGCGGCACGGGCGAGTTCCTGGGCCGGGTCGCGGACTTCGGCGGGGGCTTGAAGCTCCAAGGACTCGAGCAGCGGCTCGGCAACGCGCAACACGAACCGCCCGGGCCGATCGGAGCGCCAGTTGGCCTGGTAGACCGCGCGTGCACCCGAGTCGAGGTCGCCCTGGAAGCCGGTTGGCCGAAGCTCGACCTCGCCGACGGCGGTGAGCGCGTCTTCATCCGTTAAGCCGCGTGCCCGCACCTCGACACGCACACTCTGGGGCGCGCTGCGGATCAGGGCCGGGTCATCGATCACCAACTCAGCCAGCTGCGTCGCGCCCAAGTCCACCGCCGTCGGCGAGACGGCGAAGCGCGCCCGGTCATCAGCCTGCTGTAGGCGCGTCCGCCCGAGCTTGCGCATGAGCTGGATCCAGAACTGCTCGAAATAGACCTCGCCGCCGACCCTGCGCCAGCGGAAGGTCTCATCGGTGCCGACGTAGATCACCTCGCCGCCGCCGAAGCGGTAGAGCACGACGAGCGGCGCGGGCTCGCCTGTATTCGGGTTAACCATGCCCAGCGCGTGGGCGAGCGTCCGGCTGCCGGGGCGCAGCGTGCCCAGGTCCTGCGCCCAGCGGAACGGCGGCAGGTTGTCGGGCCACTCGGCCAGAGGCGAACTCAGCTCGTCGCCACGCTTGAGCGACAACCGCAACAGGTTCAACTCCTCGGCAGCTTTCGTCGGCTGGATCGGCACCTCGAACCCCGTCGCGGGAACCAATCGCCCCACCGCCGATGGCGTCGTCATCGGCAGCAGCAGCTCCAGGTCCGTCCCGGCGTACAGGTTGGGCGTGTGCCGGTCGCCGCCGACCCACAGCAGCCCCGCGCGGCGGGTCGCGACGTGCTCACGGATCAGCGCGAGCTGTTGGTCGGAGAAGAACCGCGGGTGCACATCGCCGATCATGATCACGTCGTAGGGACGGATCTCCTCGGCCGTCAACGGGAAACGCGACAGCGGCGTGTCGCCCTCCTGCACAAAGCCGCGGTCCGCATCGACCAGCAGGACCGACGAATCGATCGACTCCTCGCGCTTAAGCATCGGCACCAGGAAGCGGTACTCCCACCGAACACGGTCCACATAAAGCACCTTCAACGCCCGGTCCACCATCGCGATCGAGACCGACCGGCTGTTGTTGCTCGTCGCGATCTCGGCCTGCACATCCGGCAAGCTGCCTTCGTACGACACCTCGGCCCGCAGGTTCAGTTCACCCGCCAACTCGGACCTTGCCTGCAAGCGAACCGGGTTGTCCCAGCCGTCTTCCGCAAGCGTACGCTCGTCGACCACATCGCCGGTGTCCGCGTCGATCAGCCGGACGATGACATCCGCGGGGTTGATGGCCAGGCCCTCATCCTCACCAGGCAGGACGTCCTGCCGACGGACAGTGACGGTCAACGGGACCAGGTCCCCGGCAAACGCGCTGACGGGCGCGTCGACACGCTGCACCGCGAGGTCCAGCCGCGGCAGCGCGCTGCCCAGAGGCACGCTGAACACGGGGATGTCCTGGCGGGCAAGTTTTTCGATCGTCGCTTCGCCCGTCGGCTGAGGCGTTTGCCCGTCGCCGAAGAGCACAACGCCAGAGATCGTCCGGCCCGCGGCCGCCTGCAAGACCTGGTCGATTGCCGTGCGCAGGTTCGTCGCCTGCACGCCGGGCTCACTCAGCCGCGCTTCGCCGCTAGGGGGATCGATGGGGTAGGCCTCGCGGTCGTAACCGAACCAAACGATGTTGCGCGTCTCGCCGAGCTTCTTGTCGCCGAACACGTCGAGTTGGTCGGCCAGCGCCTCGCGCAGGGCCACGTCTCGACTGACCGCGCGGTCGCCCTCCTGCGTGTCCGCGAACGTCATCGACGCGCTGCGATCGACCATGACCAGCAGCCAGTCCGCCTCGGGCGTGATATCCGTCCGGACGACCGTCGGCCCGGCCAGCAACACCGCCAACACGATCAAGAGTAGTGCCCGGAACGTCGCCAAGCCGAACCGCGCCCAGCGCGCACCGTCCATCCGCGCGTAGCTGACGTGCGCGATGGCGAGCGCCGCGAGGATGATCAGCAACCACACCCAGCCCGGCAGCGGGTACGCCCAGCCCAGCGCGGTGTTCTCTTCGCTCAGCGACATGGAGCTGTCCAGGCCAAAGAGCCGGTCCAGCAGCGACGCCAGCGTCGGGGTGCAGAACACGCTCATACCACCCCCCCCGTTTCCGGAACTTGTTTGGTGGTGTCATTACCGCGCAGCGCGCCGAGTGCCCGGCCGATCACCGTCGGTGTCTCGTGGTCTGTCGCGTGGCTGAACCAGCGCGCAAGGAATGTCTCAAGCAAGATGAGCCCGAGCAGAACCCACAAGAGCAGCATCGTCAGGTCCCGGCCCAGCGACGTCTTGGCCAGCACGCCCCCGGCCTGTTGGCGTTCGCTGAGGTATGACCAGCCGCCCAACTCATCCAGCAGCAGCTCCAGCTCGCCTTGCCCACCAACGGTGTCCCCCGCTACCGTGTCGGGGTTGACCGCCATGAGCCTTGGGCTGCCGCCGACCGTGCCCAGGTACACACCCGGCTGCTCCGCCGGCTGCCGCAGCGACACGTCTTGCCCATCACTCTGCACGAGCAGCTTGGCGGCCTGCTCATCGCCGAGCAGGTCTAGTTCACCGACGCCGCGCCACGAACGGTTCAGGCCCGGCCGATCGCCCGCCAACAGGGACGCTTGGCCAGCGGTGTTACCCAACACCCCGCGCAGCGTGTCGTGCATCAGCGGCACAAACAACGCGCGGATCGGCAGGTTCGTGTACCGCGTGTCCAGCGGCACCGCGCTGAACACCAACGACCCGTCGCCAACACCGCGCTGGGCCAGCACGACCGGCTTGTCCGGCTCGGGCACCGACGCGCCATCCGTCTTGAGCACGACCCAGCGGTCTTCATCATCCGTCGAGAGCGGCAGCCAGGACCGCAGCGACCACCAGCCGAGCTTCTCGCGCCAATCCGCCGCGAGGAACTGCAACACTTCGGGCGGCGCGGTGGTCTCGTCGACGTCAGCCGATCGTTTAGCGGCTTCTGCGTCTACTTCGATTCGCACCAGCGCATCGCCGAACACCCAGGGCAGATCGAACTGCCGCTGCATTGTCTGTGCCCAGTCCGGCTCGGTGTCCAAGGCCGGCGTAAAGACCCAGACCAGTCCGCCCCGTTTTGCAAAATCGTGCAGCGTCTCCCAGCCGCGCAACGTCAACTCGTCAGGCCGAAGCACAATCGCCGCATCGAACGACTCAATCGCCTCACTATTCACCGCCGTAGGCAGCATCGTGGACAACTCAAACGAACCGGTCGCACCCGGGCCACGCGGGGACAAGGCCGCGCGGACCCATTGCCAGGGCTCGAGCTCGCCGGCGTTGGGGTTGATGTCCTGCTCGTTGTCGATCAGAGCGACCTGCAAGCGATCGCGCAAGCGCACGACCGCGACCGCCTGGTCGTCGGCGGGGAGCACATCGAGCCCGGCATCGGTCGCGTCGGCAACCAGCGCGGCGCGGACGATCAGCTCCCGGCCGCGGCCGACCAATGCGTCGCCGGGCAACTGCACGGGCAGGTCGAAGTTGGCGCTCTGTTCACGCGCCCCGCTACGCAGAAGCACTGCGCGCGCCGTCTCCGCGAGCACCTGGCCGGCCGGTGTTTGCACCTGGACCTGCAGCTGAACCTCCCGTGGCTGATCGATCGAACCATATCGGCGGAGCACGGCCTGACCGCCGACCACCGTTGCGCCGGTGGACTGTGCCACAACCATCTGCCGACGCAGGCCCAGCGACATCACCTGGACATTGTCTGTCCCTTGTGGCGGCTGGGCGGTGACGATCGTCGTGCGCTCGCCAAGTTCTTCGAGCTCTGGCGGCAGCGGCTGATCAAAATAGGCCGAGGTCGCGGGGAAGTCGCTGAGCAGAACGACAAACGCATCTTCCGCGCTCTCCGCTTTCATCGAGGCTTGAACAAGCGATAGCGCCTCGATAAGTTCGCCTCGGCTGAAGCGCGGCTCGATCGATCCGACCGCGTTGCGCAGCGCAGCGGTGTCCGATGTCGGCTCATCAAGCACCTGCATCACCGGGCGGGCCATGCGGACGATGACCGCGCGGTCGCCCGGCCCCATCTCGTCGAGCACTCCGATCGCTTCCTGCTTGTGCTGATCCAGCCGGGTCGTGCCGGCCTCACGCGTCTGACTCGAGAGCGCGTCATCGATCACCAGGTAGATCACACGTCCGCCGCTGCCGGCAAATGACAAGCCATCTTTCGAGCACCCGCTGAGCACCGGGCCGGCTAAAGCCAGGCCCGCCAATAAGACGACCATGCAGCGGACGAGCAGCAGTAAGAGTTTTTCGAGCTGCAGACGCTTGCGCTGCTTCTGGTACGCCTCGATCAGGAACCGCATCGCACCCCACGCCTCGGGCTTGCGTCGGAACCGGCTCATCAGGTGGATGATGATCGGGATCGATACCCCCGCCGCACCAATCGCGGCGAGCACGGGTGCGGTAAACAATCCAGCGGCTTGTGCGAGGGTCAGGGTGATACGACCCCCTTGAGACAAGATGTCAAGCAAATCTCACACAAAGGGGCAAAGGGGCGAAGTAGAGGCTTTGTCGGATTGCTTTGCGCCTTTGCGCCTTTGCGTGAAGTAAAAAGACTCATGATTAACTCCCTCGATTGATCATCGCTGTCCGCTTCGCAAGGAAGTGGCTCAAAGGCGGGCCCAGGTGTTCACTCGTGTCCAGCAGGACGTGGTCGATCTGGAACTTCTGACAGGTGCGCGCGACCTGTCGGTTGTGTTCCTCAACGACTTCCAGGTAGGCCCTACGGATCGCGTGCGGGTCAAGCGGCAGCTTGCCCTCGCCTTCGAGCCCGCGGAACTCGCTGACATCGCGGAAGGGGAAGCTCAGCTCGGCCGGGTCCATCACCTGGATCACCAGCGCGTCGTGCCCGCGGTAGCGCAGCCGGGCCAGGCCGCGCTCGATGTTGGCGACATCGTCGAACAGGTCGCTGATCACCACGACCAGTGCCTTGCGTTTGAGCTGCGCGAGCAGCTGATCGAACATGCCGCCCAGGTTGGTTCGGCCCTGGATCGTGTCGGCACTGGCCTTCTGGTCGCTCGGCTCGCCGACCAGTTGCGACTCGACCAGTGCGGTGGTGATGTCGCGCCAGTGGCTTGTGTTATTGCTCAACCGTGTCGATCGCTTGACCTCGTCCGCAAAGACGCCCAGCCCGACGCGGTCCGCCTGGTTCAGCGAGAGCTGCGCGAGCGCAACGACCAACGCGCACGCGTGATCGATCTTCCGCCAACCGGCCGGGGGTTTGCCTTTGAAGTCGCGCCCCGCGCCGCTGGGGGCGTTGCCCTGATTCATCAGCTCGCCCTTGGGCCGGTTCGTGAAGCGCGTGCCCGAGGTGTAGTCCATCGAGTTGCTGACGTCGACAAGCACCATCAGGTCCAGGTTCGTCTCGCGGACGTACTGCTTGAGGTACAGCTTGTCCGTCTTGGCCATGACCTTCCAGTCCAGGAAGCGCGGGTCGTCGCCGGGCACGTACTGCCGGTGCTGGGCAAACTCGACGCTGAACCCCTGCATCGGCGAGCGGTGCATGCCGGTCATCAAGCCATCGACGATCATCCGCGCACGCAGCTCCAGCGACCCGACGCGCGCAAGCGTTTCGGGGTCGAGGTAGGACGTGAATGATGCGGTGGAAGTTGCCATCGTTCGGGTTAAGGCAGCGCTTCGCTTCACCATGGCGGCACAGAGGCCACGGAGTGCACGGAGCAATTCAATTGGGTCTACTCATTCAACAACACTTGTCTTGCTCTGCGATCTCTGTGCTTGAGCGAAGCGTTCTGACACTAGTGAAGCACGGCCTCGGCCTGGGCGTCGCTTGCCGCGTCGACCTTGATGTGGTCGAGCAATTGCGTGATGAGATCGTCGGTCGTGACGCCATCGGCCTCGGCGGCGAAGTTCGTCAAGATGCGGTGACGCAGGACCGGGAGGGTCACGGCCTGGATGTCCTCAGGCTCGACATGCGTCCGGCCGTGCAAGAGTGCGTGGGCTTTGCCTGCGAGGATAAGGTTTTGGCTGGCACGCGGGCCAGCCCCCCAGCGGAGGTAGTTGCTTAAGAAATCAGGCCGAGGGTCGGCCTCACCCTTCTCGGGGAAACGTGTCGCGCGAACCAACTTAAGCGCGTACTTGATCACATGCTCGGCGACCGGGACATCACGGACGACATCCTGGATCTGTAAGACCTTCTCGGCACTGAGCACGTGCTCGACGGTTGCTTTGTTGCGCGAGGTCGTTCGCTTGACGATTTCCAGCTCTTCGGCTTCACTCGGGTAGCCGACCTTGATGTTGAACATGAAGCGGTCCAGCTGTGCCTCGGGCAGTGGGTAGGTGCCCTCCTGCTCGATCGGGTTCTGCGTCGCGAGGACGAAGAAGGGTTGCGGGAGTGCGTGACGCATCCCGCCGGCGGTGACGTGGTGCTCCTGCATCGCTTCGAGCAGCGCCGCCTGCGTCTTGGGCGGCGTCCGGTTGATCTCGTCGGCGAGGATGACGTTGGCGA
>JAHQVV010000212.1 GCA_019634195.1 Phycisphaeraceae bacterium
GGGGCGACCCGACCAAGGCGAAGGAGAAGCTGGGCTGGGTCCCGAGGGTCGGCTTCAAGGAACTCGTCGAGATGATGGTCGACGCGGACATGGGCCTCGCGGCACGCGAGAAGACACTCCAAGACGCGGGCCACAGCATCAACCTCCCTGAAGGGGTACGGCACTGATGGAACGGAAGGCCCAGGTTGGCTTCGAAGAAGAGCTCAGGCGCACGACCGCCTGGCTCGGCGCTGTTAATCGAGACACGATCCGCAAAGTCGTCTATGACTAATCGCCGATAGCGAGACTGATGCGGATCACCTTCATCAACCAGTTCTACAAGCCTGATGTCGCTCCAACAGGTCAACTCACCGCTGGCGTTGCAGAGCACTTCGCCAAGCTGGGCCATGACGTCACTGTTATCGCCTCTCGCGGCGGCTACGTCGAGCAACCTGAGCAGGCTCAGTCATCGCTGCAAGAAAACCTGCACGTCTGTCGCATCTGGACGCCACGTCTAGGCAAGGGTTCTACGCTCAAGCGATGCATCGATTACCTGGTTTTTTATGTGATGACGTTCCTGCGGATGCTGACCCTGCGTCGGCAGGATGTCGTGATCGCGATGACTACGCCGCCCTATATCGCATGGGCGGGCGCAACACACAAGATGCTGCACCGCAGGTGCAAGCTGATGCTGTGGAATATGGACTGCTACCCAGAGGTGGCCGAGTTGGCTGGCGCGATGAAGACCGGTGGCCTGCTCGCCAAGGTCATGTACTGGGCCAACCGCCGCTTGTTCAATCGGCTGGACCACCTGATCTGCCTGGACCAGGCGATGGCCGGCCTGCTCGCGCACTATCACGCCAAGCGTGATGAGTCGGGTAAACAACTGCCCGTGACCGTGATCCCCAACTGGGAGAGGCTGGCTGATTACCCGCCGGATGCTGGAGTCCAGCAGTGGCAAGGCGTCGATGACCTTGGGCTCGGTGGCCGGTTCGTCGTGCTTTACATGGGTAATATGGGCTTCGGCCACGGCTTCGATACCGTGCTAGAAGCTGCGGAGCAACTCAAAGACGAGCCGGTGACATTCCTTTTCATCGGTGGTGGAAAGCGGCAGGCCGAGGTCGCTGAGCAGGCCAAGGCCCGCGGCCTGTCTCACGTGATAACACGACCCTACCTGCCATGGGAGCAGGTGCCGCAGGCGATGGCCGCTGGCTCTTGCGCACTGATCACCCTCCGCGACGACATGCTCGGCGTCATGAGCCCGAGCAAGGTCCACGCGAACCTCGCAGCGGGGTTGCCCATTCTTTACGTCGGGCCAAAAGGCTCCAATGTTGACGAAGCGGTCACACAATTTGACTGCGGGCTCAGCACCAGACACGGCCAAGCCGACCCGATCGTCGGCTTTATCCGAAGCTTGATGGCCAGCCCTGACAAGCACCGGGCCCTGCGCGGCAAGGCCCGGGCGGCGTTCGACTCAGCTTACAACGATCGGCAGGCCTTGCGTCGGTTCGAGGCCGTATTAGCCGCGAGTTGATCCACGTCTCAAAAATTCTTGCGCTTTGCCGTCGCTGTGGGCGTGTGAACCCATAGCGGATAAAAAACAACACCGAGCGCTGACTCGGTGTTGCGTAAGTGTTTTGAATTCAACATGCGATTAGGGAAGCGACGTCAAGACGTCAAGGTGCTGGCACCTTGGGCAACCATGAAAGCATCTTCTTCGTCAGTATTATCAGTAGCAGCACCACCATCATTGAACAATCCGTCAAGATCTCCGCTTGCATCGTTGTTCAGTACGCCGTTTGCAAACTTGGTTTCAAACTCATCGCTGTTTTCATACCCAACGTGGTTGTCATTCCAGAGGACAGAACCGGCCCATTGGGAACTAGTACCTTCGTCTTCGGTGTGGATGCTGTAGAAGTTTGTGCCGTCCAACGTGCGGTCCGAAACAACGATCGCCTGCGAGTTGAGCGTCTGCTTCCACTCGGCGACTCGGCCGGGCGAATCGGGCGTATCGCCTGCTGCTGCTGCTGCACCAAGTTCCAAGAGCGCGTAGGAGTAGTTGTCAGACTGGACATCAAGATCAACGGATTCGTCGTAATCATCAATGGCTTCAGTTTCAGATGGGCTGATGGAGTACTCGGGTGTGAAGTAGTCACCGTTGAGGAGGACCCAGTAGCGAGCCTCAACTGTGTGCCCGAGGCCGGAACTGCCAGTGTTGGAGTCGTCGTTGACAAGCACACCGCCCTTGGAATCGAGGCCTGAGAAGTTGTTTTTGTTGGAGTTGGCGAACGTGACCAGGCCCTGGTGGATACCACGGAGCTGGGTCGAGTTCTGCATCCGGCGGGCCGTACGACGCGCGGCACCGAGGGCCGGCAGGAGGATAGCGATGAGCAGCGCGATGATCGAGATGACCACGAGAAGCTCAATCAGGGTGAACCCTGACTGACGAGAGCGGGGTGAGGTTGTCATAAAATGACTCCGAGAAAAAGGAAAAAGGAACAATAAGAACAATCAAAATTGAGCCGTGACTAGGCACGGCACCACGCAGACATCGGGGTGCGGATCAGGCACACAGTGTCCATCTAGGGTTGTTAGGTCTTCAAGTAGGTTGCCACCACACGTACGCTCCAGATCATGCCGCGGGGTGCGGCTTCGCTAGCGGTCGGAACTACAGGGAGGGGGTCCCATGGGCCGGCCAGGCGCTAACGAATTTCCCCAAGAACGCACGAGTTCACTCGGTGCAACTGCAAGCATACACGGACATGTGATCTCGATTCAAGGGAAAAGTGGTGTTAATTTGGCGAAAAAGTAAAAAATAATTCATTTCTTTTATGCCTGAACCACAATCATAGCTGTAAACCTATCTTAAAATTAAATTTATAATAAAAATACATTGTTCTGAAAAATCTTGGCTTGGGCGGCTACTTAGCCCATTTCCTCCTGATCGGGAGTCGGTCAACGGGTTGATGCCTTTCTCAGCGACGGGCCGATACGGTCTGAGCCGCCTCACTTGCCGAAGCCCTACCCTAAACCGCCATGAGCCTGAGCCCGCCGGCCCACGAGACCACCGAAGCCGAACTCGGCCAACCCGCAGACCGTCGACGGATGCTTGCTGCGCGATGCGTCCTTGCGGTCTACTGGCCGCTGCTGTTTGCAGGGACCCACTGGCCGGACCTCAAGCTGCCCAAGACCCCGTCGCACCCCTTGGAGCTGGTATTGCAGGGGGACAAAGTCGCGCACACGGTCGGCTTTGGCGGGCTGACAGTGCTCGTGCTGCTGTCGAACCTTACTCCCAGGCGATTGGCGTGGTCGACACGCTGTGCGATTGCCATGCTGATCTGCATGGTCTACGCGATCGTCGATGAGCTCACCCAGAGCCAGGTTTCCGGCCGATCAGTAACCAACTCCGATATGGTGGCCAACGCCACCGCGATCCTGGGCGTCTACCTCATCGCGCGCCAGCCGCGTGACAGCAAGCCAAAGCGCATTCCCGCGTGGCTGCTCTGGCCGCTGGTACTCACCCTGCCCGTTGCCGCAGCCGGGTTCTTGTCGCCCTGGGCGATGTCGCAGGCGGTCGAACTGAAGCGGCATCTCTGGCACACGTACGACCTGCAGAGCGGCCGGATGGACTACTGGGCGCATGGCGTGTTCTCATTTATTGCCGCGGCGATTACCTTCGCGATCTGGCCGCAGCGTTCGAGCCGGCCAAGACGCGCGACGCTGACCGCGATGCTGGTGCTATTGCTCTCCGGGCCCGCGGTCGAAGTCGCGCAGTACTTTACCGGCAGAGGTGTGCAAGCCCTTGATGTGTTGGCTCACACGCTCGGCGTGCTCGCCGCCATGGTCCTGTGGACGCTCGTGCCGGCTCGTAAGCACCAACAAGCGGCCGATCTCGAATCAACACCCGCCTATAAAGCAGCGGAGGATTCGTCCGCCTTCGTGGGCCACGCGGTGCTCGTCAGCCTGTTGACGCTGCTGTCGCGTTTCGCGGGCTTGGCGCGCGACGCGATCCTCGCCGCGGCGCTGGGGCTGAGCGTCGCCGCCGACGCGTTCTTCATCGGCTTTCTCGTGCCCAACCTCTTCCGCCGGCTCTTCGGCGAGGGGGCGCTGACCGCCGCGTTCATCCCCAGCTATACCGACCTGCTGCAGCGCGACCCCGCCCTCGCCAAGCGATTCGCCAGCTTCACCCTCACGCTGCTGACCGTGCTGCTCATCGGCATCACCCTGCTCGGCGAACTCGTGCTGTGGTGGATGGCCCAGAGCCTCGATCCCGACAGCAAGGCCTCGCTGGCGGTCTATTACACCCGGATCATGCTGCCTTACATGCCGCTGATCTGCGCGGTCGCGCTCATCGGCGGGATCCTGCAGGTCCACAAGCGCTTCGGCCCGCCCGCCGCGACGCCGCTCGTGCTCAACGGCATCCTCGTCGCGGCGGTGCTGCTCACCACAGACTTCTTCACAGTCGATATCCCCGCCAGCAAGGCCGCCACGGCCGTCGCGATCGGGGTCCTCGTCGCCGGCGTGATCCAGCTGATCTGGCAGTTGACGGTTCTCCTGAGCGTCACCGGGCTGGCGCGTTCGTTCGCCAACACCTGGCCGGCGATGCGGGCGATGCTGATCATGATGGGTCCGATGGTGCTGGGCCTGGCGGTGTTCCAAATCAACGCTTTGCTCGACGCATTGATCGCCTTCTTCTTCGCCCCCGGAACCGGCGCAGACGCCGGTGAACAACTCTCGATGCTCGGGCAGACCTTCGATGCGCCGCTGCGCAACGGCGACGTCGCGGCGCTGAGCTGGTCCCAACGGCTCTACCAGTTCCCGCTGGGTGTTTTTGGCATCGCGATCGCCACGGCGATCTTCCCCGCATTGTCGGCGGCGGCTTCGAGGTTCGTCGGTAACAATATTTCGACCGCACTTGGTAAGCCGCAGGCGGTCTCGGATGAGTTTGCCGCGATCGTCCGGCAGGGCCTGCGCCTCACCGCCTTCATCGCCGTGCCCGCCAGCGCCGGGCTCATCCTTGTGCGTGTGCCTTTGGCGCGGACCGTCTTCGAGCATGGCAGCTTCACGAACGACGACGCCCTGCGCGTCTCGGTCATCCTCGCGGGTTACGCCGCGAGCGTCTGGGCCTACTCGATGACGCATACGCTGACCCGCGCGTTCTACGCGCTCAAGGACGCGAAGACGCCGCTGAAAGTCAGCGCCGCGATGGTGCTCCTGAACCTCACGCTGAACCTGTCGCTGATCTGGTCGCTGGGTGCCGCGGGCCTGGCGTGGTCGACAGCGATCAGCGCCGCAGGCCAGGTCGTGCTCCTGATCCTGCTGCTCCGCAAACGCGTCACCAAACCGATCGACGAGAGCGTCATCGCGAGTTGGACCCGCACCGTGATCGCGACTACCGTGATGGCCGGCCTGCTGTTCGCCGTGTCGCAAACCGTTGACCCGGGCGTCCTGACCTGGGCCGAATCGGCGGGGATGCTGCTGGGCATGGTCCTGCTGGGGATCGCAGTCTTCTTGCTTATCGCCCGGCTGACCAAAGCTGAGGAACTGGGCTGGCTCCGGAAACGCAGCGTAAAGTAAACCGGGCTGTCTAATCCGAGCAGATCCCCGGCGTAAATCACCGACAATACCCCCATGGGCCCGATCACCCTCACCCCCGCCGACGACTTCTCGCACCGCTTCCTCGAGCCCGAGGACCTGCCCGAGGGCTGCGACGAGTACTACCTCCGCAACCAGCAGCTGGGCCACAACCCCGAGCAGTACCGCCGGCTGCGTGCCGACGAGTTGGAGGTGCTGGTCAAGAACGGCAACAACGCCGAGGACTGGGACAAGGTCCTGGTCGCCGACCCGTTCCGCGCCAAGGCGGTCCTCAACTGCGAGTTCGCCGGCCTCGTCCGCATCGGCAAGCTCGAAAAGGTCATGCTCACGCACCACGACCTGCACGTGCCCGCGGGCCTGACGCACTCGCGCGTCATCAACTGCGATATCGGCGACAACGCCGCCATCCACGCCGTCCGCTACATCAGCCACACCATCATCGGCGAGCAGTGCATCCTCCAGTCCATCGACGAGATGCACACCAGTAACTACGCGAAGTTCGGTAACGGCATCGTCAAGCAACGGGAGGACGAGTCCGTGCGCATCTGGCTCGACCTGATGAACGAAGCCGGCGGCCGCAGCGTCCTGCCCTTCGATGGGCTCATCCCCGCCGACGCCTACCTCTGGGCCAAGTACCGCGGCGACACCGCCCTGCTCGACCGGCTCAAGCTGATCACCCAGCAGCAGTTCGACGCGCACCGCGGGTACTACGGCACGATCGGCGCCCAATCCGTCATCAAGTCCTGCCGAATCATCAAGGACTGCAAGATCGGCAACGCCGCGTACATCAAAGGCGCCAACAAGCTCAAGAACCTCACCGTCCACTCCGACTTCGACGAACGCACACAGATCGGCGAAGGCGTCGAGCTGGTCAACGGGATCATCGGCTACGGCTGCCGGATCTTCTACGGCTGCAAGGCCGTGCGCTTCGTCATGGGCGACAACTCCTCGCTCAAGTACGGCGCAAGGCTGATCCACTCCGTGCTCGGCGACAACTCGACCGTCTCCTGCTGCGAGCTCCTAAACAACCTCGTCTTCCCCGCGCACGAGCAGCACCACAACAACTCGTTCCTTGTCGCCGCGTTGGTGATGGGTCAATCCAACCTCGCCGCGGGCGCGACAATCGGTAGCAACCACAACAGCCGAGCCAACGATGGCGAGGTCGTCGCGGGGCGCGGGTTCTGGCCGGGGCTGTGCACGACGGTCAAGCACACCTCGCGTTTCGCCAGCTTCTGCCTGCTCGCCAAGGGCGACTACCCCAGCGAGCTGAACATCACCCTGCCGTTCACGCTGGTCAGCAACGACGTAGCGAACGACCGGCTTATCCTCGTGCCCGCCTACTGGTGGACGCACAACATGTACGCGCTAGCGCGGAACGCCGGCAAATTTGCTAAACGCGATCAACGCAAGCGCAAGACCCAGCACGTCGAGTTCGACACCCTCGCGCCCGACACCGTTGAAGAGATCATCACCGGGCTGGACAGCCTTGCGCAGCACACCGGCAGAGCCTTGCTTCAGCAGGCGGGTTCCCACGAACTCGAGCTGACCACCGGCCACACCGCGTTAAAAAACAACGACGCCCGGCTCGCCGACACCGTCGTCACAATCGATAACGCCGAGGCCGGCAGCCGCACCGCGATCCTGCGCAACCCCGCTCGGTCCTACGCCGCCTACCGGCAGATGCTGCTGCACTACGCCGTGCGCAACCTGGTGGATTACCTGCAAGCGACAGACGACAGTACGTTCCAGTCCATGCTCGAAGACCTGGGTACACAGCCGCGCCAGACCGAGTGGACCAACCTCGGCGGGCAGTTGATGCCGGCCTACGCCGTGACCGATCTACGCGCCCGAATCGGCGCCGGTGAGCTGACCAGCTGGGACGCCATCCACGAAGAGTACGACCGCCTCTGGGCCCAGTACCCCCGCCAAAAGCAGCTGCACGCGCTGGCGACGTTGCGGCTGCTCTTAGGCAACGATATCACCAACGAACAGTGGGACCGGGCCTTGGAAGAGTCGGTCAACATCCAACGCTTCATCCGCGACCAGGTTTACTCGACACGGGCCAAGGACTTCGAGAACCCCTATCGCCAGACGACGTTTGCCGACCCGGCCGAGCAGGAAGCCGTTGCCGGCACAATCGAAGACAACGCCTTCGTGCAGCAGGTCCGCGAGGAGACCGAGGCGTTCGAGTCATTGATCGGTTCACTTAAAGCCACGTCTTAAACTAGAGTTGCCAAAAAACGACAGAATCCGAACGCGCAGGAGCAAAGGACATGGCATTGACGGATTGGCGAAGCATCCACGGCGAGACGTTTTCAGGCAAGCGGGCGCTCGTCACGGGCGGCGCGGGCTTTATTGGCTCGCACCTGTCCGAGGCGCTGGTCGACCTGGGCGCCGAGGTCGTGGTGCTCGATGATCTCTCCGGCGGAGACCTGGTCAACTTTGACTCCTACCGGGAGCGCGCGGGCGGTCGGCTGACGGTGATCGAGGGCACGATCCTTGACGAGGCGACCGTCACCAAAGCAGTCGATGGCTGCACGTGGGTGTTCCACCAGGCGGCGTGGGGCTCGGTGCCACGCAGCGTCGCGATGCCACGCAAGTACCACGAGATCAACACGACCGGTACGCTGAATATTCTCGAGGGGGCCAAGCACGCGGGCGTGAGCCGGGTGATGTTCGCCGCGAGCAGCTCGGCCTACGGCGACACACCGACGCTGCCGAAGGTCGAGTCGATGCCGGTGTTGCCGCGCAGCCCCTACGCCGCCAACAAGGTTTATGGCGAAGCGATGATGCAAGCTTGGGCACTGAGCTACGCCCAGGGCGACGCGGGCCAGGCTTTCGACACCGCCTGCCTGCGTTACTTCAACATCTTCGGCCCGCGCCAGAACGCGAACTCTGCATACGCCGCGGTCATCGCCGCGTTTGCCAAGGCCCTCTTCGTCGGCGAGAAGCCCGTCATCTTTGGCGACGGCGAACAGTCGCGCGATTTCACCTTCGTCGACAACGCGGTGCAGGCCAACCTGCTGGCCGCGCGCCACAAGGACAAGCTCAACGGCGAGGTCTTCAACGTGGCCTGCGGTGAGCGCGTGACTGTCAACCAGCTTGCCGAGCAGATGGCCAAGATCATCGGCCGCCCCGAGCTGACGCCGGAGCACAAGCCCGAGCGGGCCGGCGACGTCAAGCACTCGCTCGCGGACCTGGAGCGGACCCGCTCGACGCTGGGCTACGAGCCGCTGGTGCCGTTCGAGGCCGGGCTCGAGCCGACCGTGCAGTGGTACGAGGGCGAGATGAAGGGCTGACGAAGCCCAGACGGTTTGCGGAGGGCCAGACTCCTGCCGAGCCGGGCCCCGACCGACGAGACTCAGCCGATGTCGATGCACTCCTTGCCCGCGAAGATAGGCACATGCAGCGGGATCGGCCAGGACTTATCGGCGAGCACAAGGTTCGCGGCTGATAGAATGGACTGACTGGGCGATCGCGGTCGAATCAGACATAGCGGTCAATTCTGCGGAACTGAGGCTTAACGGCAGATTCTGATCAGCCGATTGAACTTGAGATAGTACCGGATTGTGCCCGCGCTCAATGAACGCGGTGGCCGAGCGAGGTCCAGGCCCACTCACAAGCGATTGCGAGCAGCTAGGCCCGGATCGAACGATAGATATAGATTAGGATGGGGAACTCGCCGCAATCGATCGCGACGCGAACCCTTGATCAGAAACATTCACGTAAGACAGGCCCCATATGGCGCAACACCCCCCCACCGCACTGATCACCGGTATTACCGGCCAAGACGGCTCGTACCTGGCCGAGCTCTTGCTCGGCAAGGGCTACGAGGTCCACGGCATCATCCGCCGGTCCTCGAGCTTCAATACCGAACGCATCGACCA
>JAHQVV010000213.1 GCA_019634195.1 Phycisphaeraceae bacterium
CGTTCGTCGAACCGTAGGGCACGACCGGCGACAACCGCAGCAAACCGATCAGCACAAACGCCCGCGTCGGCGAGCTGCGTGTGATCGCCTCGCATACCGCCGCCCCCTTCGGGTTCCGCGCGATCATCTGCATCACGCCGGGCCCGGCCAACCGCTTACCAATCACATACCCCAGTGGCGAGCCCAGTGTCGCGCCGGTCAACGCGAGCGTCAAACCCACCGGCAAGCCAAACGCCCAGCCACACAACAACGACAGAACATGTGTCGGCAGCAGCGCGAGCCCACAACCCAGCGCCCCGCCGAGCAAGAGCAACGACCCGATCCCGAGCCCACCCTCACGCAGCGCATCGCTGTAGCGATACGCCAGCGTCAACGCCACGACGCCGCCAAGCAACTGCCCCACCGCGGCGAAGAACACGACCCCCGACGGCCGAGCGAGTTGTTTGAGGGTGGTAAGGCGGGTCATAGGTCAAGTCTAGCGCGTTGCATAGCCGCCGAACTATAAAAAGAAGCCGCCGCGTCACCACGCGGCGGACAAAGTCTTGTTGACTCACCACGATTTGGGTTCAACGCGTTCTATCAAGCATGCGTCGACTCGTTCGCTGCGTAGTGACGCAGCGGCTTCGCCCAACACCTGAACGCAAGCGATTCATGCCTCGACCTTCGGCGGGGCGAACCCGTCGCGGTACGTCCGGCGGACCACCGTGTCCGTCGCTTCCTGGCTATTAGTGAACGTCAGCGTCTTCTTGTCCCACTTCAGCTCTTGGCCGGCGAACCGGCTGGCCTTCACGGGCAAAATTGCGCACTCGGTCATGCGGAGGCCCGCTTCAAACGGCGTCCAGACCTTGACTCCCTTGTCGCCCAGCGCCTTGTCGACCCAGCTGCCCCAGTGCGCGTAGTTACCAACGTCTGTGTTCGCGCCCAAGCCCTTGGGCGAGACCAGCTTGTTGTCGCGGTAGATCTCAAATTTTCCGCCGCCCGCATCAATGAAGAGCGTGCCACCCTCGCATTGCACGACCGTGTTGTTCGCGCCGGCACTATCTTTTGGGATGCCGATCGAGCGGAGGTCAAAGCCCTTGCCTGCGTCGTTGTAGTAGATCGGGAACGTATCGTTCTTGAACTTATCGCCCTTGACCGCATAGGTGATTGTCGACTTGCACTCGGTGCAGTGGTACCAATCGGCCTTGCGTGGCGTCTCACACTTCACCGCCACCGGCGAGGCCAGCTCCGGGTAGCTGTACATGATGATGTCCAGGAGGTGCACGCCCCAGTCCCCCAGGCCCGCCGTGCCGAAGTCCCACCAGGAGCGCCACTTGTTCGGCGCGATGCCATCGCGGTACGGTTGCTTGTCCGCCGGGCCGAGCCAGAGGTCCCAGTCGATGTTGGCCGGGGGCTGCTTGGCGCCTGGCAATTCGAGTTCTTTCGCGCTGCCGCGCCGGGTACTGGTCCAGCAGTAACCGGCGATCGCCTTGCCCAGCAGGCCGCGCTCGAGGATATCGACCGCGATGCGCCGGTTGGCGTTCTGCATCCGCTGGTTGCCCGTGTTCGTCGCCAGGTGCGGTTTCGCCGCAACCGCGTCTTCCAGCATCTTCAGCTCTTCGAGTTGCTGCACCAGGGGCTTCTGGCCGTAGCAGTGCTTGTCGTTGGCCAGCGCCAAGAGCATCGGCGCGATGTGGGTGTGGTCGGGCGTGCAGACGTTGACCGCGTCGAACTCGTCGAGGCGATCAGCAAACACCTTGCGGTAGTCCGTTTCGCGGAACGCGTCGGGGAACTGCTTGCCGACCTTCTCAAGCGGGTTGGTATCGACATCGCACAGACCAACGATCTTCGCCTTGGGGTGGCGGTTGATCGCGTTGCGGTCCATCCCGCCGATGCCGCCGACACCGATCTGCAAGACGCGCAGCTCCTTGGCCCCGGCCGTCGGGTTCGCGTTGGCGAGGCTCGGCAGCGTGGGGATCGCCGCGGCACCCAGCAGGGCGGCGGTCGTCTTCACAAAATCGCGTCGGTTCAGATCATGCATAGCAGGCTCCAGGAGAGAGGTTCAAGAACAACGATGGCCGTTGAACCCAATATGTTACAGCACGCCTTGTGTTTGAGGCGGTCAATCCCGCCGCGGCCGGGCCTGCTTCAAAGACGGCAAGCTCGTCTACGGCCTGCACGACACCCCGGAAGGCTGCGTCGAACTCGGCCGACACTTTGCCGAAGCCGTGATTGGGTTGATCAAGCGGAACGAACAATGGATCAGAAGCCATATGACAGGGTAAATTGGCTTGTCTGAGCACGAAGCATAAGCGAGTGGCTTAAGTCGGAAATCATTCGGGTCACTCGCTTACGCTTCGTGCTCGGATCAAAACCCAGCCGCCTTGCGCAGCTCGTTGTACTTCGGCATGAGCGCATCGATCTCGGTCTGCTGCTTCGCCCCGGCGTTGGGATTACCAGCCGCACGCAGCTCATCGCGCTGCTGTTTTAGCGCATCGATCTTCAGCCGCAGTTCAGCCGCCTGCCACTTCGCAACCGCGCGCTGCGCCTTGGCAAGCCCCTGCTCAGCGGCCGCCGCTTTAGACGCCGCCTGCTGCTCGACTTCCTTTGCCTTGACGAGCGCTTGCTTTAATTGCTTGAGCCTGTCCTCGCGCGGGCGGACCTGGCCCTTGGCGTGGTAAAAATCCTTGCGCACCTGGTCGTACGTCTTGTTGGCCTGGTCCAACTCGCTGCCGCGTTCCTTGGCCATCTGGTTGGCGCGGTCGGACTCGACACGCTGTTTCTCGTGGGCCTCAGACGCGCCCTGCGTCTTCTCTTGGGCCTTACCCAGCTCGGCCTTACGCTTCTCGAGTTCTGTGCTGCGCTGCTCGGCCCGGGTTTGTAGCTGCTGCACCTTCCGCTTCAGGTCAGCGGACTTGCGCTCCTGGTCCGATGCCTTGCGGTGCAAATCGTCGGCCTTGCGGGCCTGGTCGTCGGCCTGTTTCTTCAGCTCTTGTGACTTGCGGAGCAGGGCGTCCGCGTTGCTGCGCGCCGATGTGGCCTGCTTCTGCAACTGTTCGGATTGAGCCCGGGCGTCGGCGGCACGCTTGGCCTTGGCCTCGTAAGCGGCCTTGTGTTCCTGGCTGCGCTTGGCCTTCGCGTCGAACGCCTTCTTGAGGTCTTCGGCACGCTTGGCTTTCTCGGCGGCCTGCTTCGCTAGTTCCTCCGAACGCTTTCGCAACGCTTCATCATCTGGCTTGGCGCCCGCCTGCTGCTTGGCCTGGTCGGCCTGGGCACGCGCTTGATCGGCCTGCTGCTTAGCCTGATCGAACTGCGCCTTCGCTTGATCGGCTTCGCGCTGCGCCTGATCCGACTGGGCCTTGGCCTGGTCCGATTCACGCTTTGCTTGGTCGGCGGTGGTCCTTGCCTGATCGGCCTTGCGCTTCGCCTCATCGCCAGCAGCCCTGGCCCGGTCGGCCTCCTGCTTGGCGCGATCACTGCCGGCTTTCCTGGTCTGGGCGTCTGCCTTCGCCTTATTCGCGGTGTCCCGCGCGGACTTGGCTTGCTGGTCGGCCGACTTGGCTTGCTCGCTGGTCTTGGCTAATTCGCTCATCGCCTTCGCGTGCTCGGCCACAGCCTTATCAAGGTTCTGCGTGGCGCGGTTGGACTCGTTCTGAGCGCCTTTGAGCGTGTTCTGAGCCGATCGCAGCTTGTTCTGCATGTCGCGCAGCACACGGTTCGCCTCATCGCGTCGTTTGCCCGCGTCCTTGCGCGCCTGGTCCAGCTTGGGGATGCTTTGTTCGCCGGCCTTGATCGACGCGTGCAACGCCTTGAGCGCCACGTCGGCGTCGGCCGCGGCTTTGCTGGCCTGCCGGGCGTTAGCCTGCTGCTGCTTCGCCGCCGCACGGGCCTGCTCCAGCGCCGCCTGACGCGCCACCAACACCTCGGCCGACTGCGACCGCGCGACCGCGATCGGCGGGGGGTTACTCGTCCACGCATCGACCTGCTGGGCCTTGTCCTTCAGCGACCACCGCACGAGCTTGCCCGTCAGGTCGCCAGCGACGACGGCCTGCGATGTCGTATCAAAAGACGCGCTCAGACCGATCGAACCCAGCGGCTTGGTCTCTAACTTCTTGGCGCCGCTGGCGTCCCAGACGCGGACCATCTGGTCGCGCCCGGTCGTGACGAGCCGGCCGTCCTCAGCAAAGGCGATCGACATCGCGCCGCCGCTGTGCGCGGTCCAGTTCTTGACCTGCTTGCCGGTCTTCATCTCCCACAAGCGGGCCTGGCCGTCCTCACCGCTTGAGGCGAGGACCTTGCCGTCATAGCGCCAGCTCAGCTCGGTGACCGAGTCGCCGTGGCCGTCGAGCCGGTAGACGTGCAGACCCGAGTCGGCTTCCCAGATGTGGATCCCACCGTTGCGGTCGCCGCTGGCCAGGTACTCGCCGTCGGGGCTGAACGCGACCGCGGTGACCCACTCGGTGTGCTTGTCGAGGTTGTAGCGAAGTTCGCCGGTCGCGACGTCGTAGCCTTTAACGCGTTTACTCGGGCCGCCCAGCGCGACGAGGCGCTGCGTCGGGTCCAGGTCTGCGGCGAGGACCGCGTCAACTTCGTCGCCGACACGCGCGACCTCGTTGCCGGATTTGACGTCGTAGAGCACGACGGTGCCGCTTGCCCCGCCGACGCCGCCGCCGACCATGAGCAGCTTGCCGGTCCAGGAAAAGCGCAGGGTCTGCGGCTGGCCGTAGGCATAGGGCAGCACGCCGAGCAGCTCGCCCGAGTCCGTGTGGTGGATGAGCACCTGGCGCTGACCGGTTGTCGCGACGATGGGCGACCAGGGGTGGCCGGCGACATCGCTCACCGCACCGGGGCGCGGTGTGTGATGGATCGGGCCCAGCGGCATGCCCGTCGGCATGATCGGCGGGCCATCGGGGCGACCCACCGCGGCGCTGCCGACCGACAAGTCAACGCGCGGCTTCTTAGGCTTGTTGGCCGAGCTCGACGCCGTCTCACGCAGGCCCTGCTTGATCCACTTGCGGATCAGCTCGAGCTGCTCGTCCTCGACCTTGCCCCCCTTGGGCGGCATCTTCGGCTCCAGCGTGTGCTCCATCACGCCCAGCAGGATCGAGTCCTCCAGGTTCTCGGTGAAGACGATCTCGCCGCTCGCGCCGCCCGCGACCGTCGCGCGGTAGCTGGTCAGGTCCACGCCGCCCTTGGACTTGTCCGCGTTGTGGCAGTTGAAGCAGCTCTGCTGAAAGATCGGCCGGATGTGATCTTGGTAGTTGACCGCGTCTTTGGCGGAGCTAATGTGTGCAACCGCCACGGACATGGCTACGAACAGGGTTTTTGATACAGCTTTTCGCATGCTCTATCTCGTAATTCCATTTTGCGCCAGAGAACGCATGGGTTTGTTTTGACGGGAGGGCGAGGCTCCTGCCGAGCCGCATACGCCCTGCAACTCGCGGCTCGGCAGGAGCCTCGCCCTCCCAAAAAATCGTCAGTGATTAAAGATGAACTCTTTGCTGTTCAGCAACGCCCAGAAGACGTCTTCCAGCGCCTCGTTCTGCTTCTCGCCGGACTCGACAAGCTTCATCACGCGCGACAGCTCCGCCTCGCTGGGCTTGCGTGACAACGCCGCCAGGTACAGGTGCTCGACGACCTGGTCCGGGGTCTTGCCCGCTTCAAGCAGGTTGCGGACCAGCCGGCCGGACCGGATCTTGTTGTTCGTCGTGCTGCCGTTGATCAGGTGCAGGGCCTGGCTGAGGTTCGGCTCCATGACGACCTCGCAGGAGCAGACCGTCTCGCGCGACGATCGGCCGAAGGTCGTGAGGAAGTACGTGCTCGTGTTGCCGTCGATGATCTGCACCGCGCGGGCGCCCGGCGGCAGGCCGCGGAAGTCGTCCTCGGTCCGCGTGACCTGCGTGATGCAGTCCAGCAGGACCTCGGCCCGGATACGCCGCGGGTGGGCCCGGCTGAAGTTGGTCGTGTCTGTTGCGTTCGTGTCGTTGGCGCGCGTGGACCGCTGGTAGGCATGCGAGGCGGTGATATCGCGGATCAGCTGCTTGATGTCGTAGTCGGTCTGCACCAGGCGATCACCCAGCGCATCGAGCAGCTCGGGGTTCACCGGCGGGTTGGAGATCCGCACGTCATCGATCGGGTGGGTGATGCCCCGGCCCAGGAAGTGCTCCCAGACAAAGTTCGCCAGGTTGCGGTTAAACGGCTGGTTCTGCGTCGAGGTCAGCCAGCTCGCGAGCACCTCGCGGCGGTCTGTGTTCTTAGGGATGTTCGCGGTGCCCCCGCCGAGGAAGGTCGGCTGCATCTCCCGGCCGTCCAGCGGGTGCTTCACCTCGCCGGAGTTGCGGTTGAAGATGACGCGCTCGCGCGGGTCTTCGGCGTTCTTGCGCCCGATCTGCGTAAAGAACGCGGTGAAGCCGTAGTAGTCGTCCATCGTCCAACGATCGAACGGGTGGTTGTGGCACTGGGCACACTGCATGCGTGCGCCGATGAAGTTCTGCACGACGTTTTCAGAGAGCTTGAGCGTGTTGCGCTCGACCTCATAAAAGTTTGTCGCCGGGTTCTCGAACGTCCCGCCACCGGCCGCGATGAGGTCGAAGACCACATCGTTCATCGGCCGGTCCTCGACGAGCTGGTCCCGCAGCCACTCGTAGTACAGCACCGCAGACTTCTGGCTGATCCCGTTGTTGTTGTTGCTGCTGGTGATCTGCAGGCGCTCGGCCCACTTCATCGCCCAGATGTCCGCGAAGGCACCATCTTCTAGCAAACGATCCACGAGCTTGGCCCGCTTGCTGCCGTCATTGTCGGCGACGAAGGCGTCGAGCGTCTCGATGCTCGGCAGCTGGCCGATGATGTCCAGGTGGACCCGGCGGGCGAAGGTCGCGTCGTCGGCAAGCCCGGCCGGGACGATGCGCATCTTCTTGAGCTTGGCGTTGATGTGGTCGTCGATGTAGTTCGCTTTTGAGAGCTTGTCGGGGTAGCCCTTGGCCGAGCCCCGGGGCACGACGATGACGGGCGTACCAACGGTGTAGGCGTCGAACCGGGCCATGACGAAGGCCTCGCCGCGGTTGCCGGCCTTGATGACGCCGTCGTTGCCGATCTTCGCCGAGGTCTCGTTGCTGGTCATCAAGACCGCCAGGTCGGTGACATCGCGATCGCTGCCGTCGGAGTACTGGGCCCGCACGGTGATCTGCTGCTGGTCGCCGGTGCCTTCGAGGACGATGTCCTGCGGGAAGACCTGGATGCCGGTGACGATGGCGACGTCCTTGGGGTCGTCCGGCGCGCCGGCGTCGAGCCAGCCCTTAAGCGTGTGGTAGAAGGCGTGGTCCTTGCCGAACAGCTTGCCGCCGGTGTGGGGGACGGCGCCGATGGACTTGGTCAGCAGCATCGAGGCCTCGGTGTCGGCGAGGTTGATGCGTCGGCCTGGCTGCTCGGTAGTGATGCGCTTGTGGTCGCCGACGGGGTCGAAGCCGAAGAGCGAGAGGTTAAAGCCGTCCTGCCCGCGGGCCGAGCCGTGGCACGAGCCGTTGTTGCAGCCGGCCTTGGCGAAGACGGGCAGCACGTCGAGGCGGAAGCTGATCGGCCGGGTCTTGGTCGCGTGCTTGACGGTAACGGGGATCGTGACGCGTTGTTTGTTGTGCTCGACGATGAGCTGGGTCTCGCCGTCGGACCCGGGGCGCAGCACCCCGTGCTTGACCGACGCGATCGAGGGGTCGGCGATGGAGAGCTTGGCCTTGCGGGTGAGGTCTTCGGTCACGCCATCGCCCCGGCGGGCACGGACAACGACGGCCTGCCCGTCTTCGCGCGTGCTCAGCTCGATCTTCGGCGGGTAGACCTCGAGCGCGCCGGCGGGCGCGGCCTGCGCCCGTGCCGGCCGCGCGGCACCCGGGTCCGCATCCGCGGGCAGGTTCGGCACCAACAGCGCCCCGGCGCCGACCATCAGCAGCAGGGCGGGCAGCAGCCGGCCCACCCCCGCGAGTTTTGGAATCCGTTTGCTCATCACTTGCCCTTCGCCTGCGCGTTGTCCTTGCCCGGCCGGTCGACACGCAGCCGACCACCCTGGCCGAAGCGGTGGATCACCGGCTCGCCGTTGACCTGGATCACCAGCTCACACATCAGCGACTTGTAGCTCCGCAGCGGCGTGTTCTCCGCGACCTTTACTTTGAAGCTCGCTGTCTCCTGGCCCGGCTTGATCTTGAGCGGCTCGGCGGTCACGTGCGCCGGCAAGCCCAGCAGCTTCAACTCGCCCTCGCCCTGCCAACCGCGTGGGTGCTCGAGGTTAACCACGAGCTGCGTCGTCTGGCCCTGCTTGCACTTGGCGCTGTCGATCGTGCCTTTGACGAACGGCTCTTCGACCTTGACGGTGAACAACTGGCTGGACGCCCAGACCGCGCCGCCCTTCTGGTTGCCGTTGCCGATGATCACCATCGGCCAACCGCGCGACGGGGTGCTCGCGTTCGCGTCGATCTCGTAAACGCCTTCGGTGTTCGTCTTATTCAGATCGATGCGCCCCGGGGCGCCGATCCCCGGCGGGCGGTAGAGCATGTACAAGCGGACCTGCTCCTCGTATCCCTCGTTGCGCGTGAGCCGGACCTGCAGCTTCTTCTTGCCGCCGTGCACCAGCGGGGCCTTGGGCTGGATGACGTCGATCTTGAACGGGATCGCCTGGGTGACCGCGACGGGGATCGTGTCGAGCGTGCTCTTGTAGTACTCGGTGCGGTTGGGGTTGGCCATAACCAGCGGGGTGACCTGACTGAAGCCGCCGCGGATGTGTTCGGCGCTGTCGCCCTTGGGCTTGGACACCGCTTGGATATCGGCGAGCACCGCACCCACCGTCGCATCGGGCTTGGCCTCGAAGACAACGGGCATGAGGTTGCCTTGCTCGTCCGAGCTGTGGCCCTTGTAAGACACCCCGCCTGGCAGCCCCGCGATCTCGGGCGTCAGGTCGCCGCCGACACGCGTCCGCTGAACTGTGACGAGCGCCGCGGTGCGGTTGCCCTGCGGCAGGGCGATGGCTTGTCGGCTCTGCGGGCGGTTGCGGTCGTAGCGTGTGATCGCGGTGGACAACGCGGGCTGGTCAAGCGTGACTTCAAGCCGATACACGTAGTCGGCCCCGCCACGCAGGCGATGGTCCTTCACGCGGACGTAGTAGTCGCCGTCCTGCGGCGCCTTGAAGGCCAGCACGCTGTCCGCGCCGCCCTGGTCGTCGTTGCCCTGGATATGCTTATTATCCGCCGCGTTGAACACGTTGATCACCGAATCCAGCGGGCTGCCCATCGACCTTGCGAAGCAGCGGAACGTCGCCTGCTGCCCCTTCTTCATGCTGAACTTGAAACAGTCGTGGTCGCCCCGCTGCTCGATGATGCCGTTGAACGCGACGGGCGGGGCGTGCGCCTCGGTTGCCTTGACGTCGTTCATCGAGTTGTTCTTCGCCGCAGGGTTCTCGATGACGTTCTTCAACCGGTTCACCCGCAGCGGCAGGCCCGACATCGCACGCAGGCCCTTGTACTCCGCAAGCACCTCGTAGCCGTTGTCCGGCTGCGCCGGCAGCGTGACCTGTTGTGCAAAGTCACCACCCGCGTCGCCGATCATCCGCAGCTTCACCAGCTGCCCCGGCTCGCCGCCCAGCGGGTACACCAGCCCCGGCTGGATCGCCTCGTCGACTTTGAGCAGGTACCAGTTGTTCGTCGAGCCCAGGTAGCCGGAGTCACGCAGTGTCAGCACGTACCGGCCGTCCCGCGGCGCGATGAACGACACCACCGGGTCCTGCTTATGCTGCAGCGTGTCGTCGCACGCCGCGACCTCGTTGCCCTGCGTATCAAGCACCGCCAGTGTCGAGTCCGTAAACCCCCGGCCAAGACGCATCCCGACCACCTCGGCCACAAACGGCTGGCCCTTCTTCAAATCGACCGCGAAGTAATCCACGTCCTCCGCCTCGGTCCGCCCAACGACGATCGTGCCCAGCTCGATCGCCTGCGGCGAATCAAAGCTCGTGGTCTGCGTAAACCGCTTGCCGTTCTTCGTCGGCTCGTCGCGCTGTTCTTTCACCAACGGTCGATCCACCACGTGGAACGTGACCATCTCCGTCACGCCCGTCTCCGTCACCAGGCGCAGCTGATGCTCGCCCAGCGGCGCATCGGGCGCAATGGTGAAGGTCGCGTGGACGCGTTTGGACCCGTCCTTTTCATGGTTCGTCAGCGCGCTGGCCGCGATGCCTTCCGTGTGGAACAGCGCCCCGCTGGCATCGTGCAGCCGTTCACCGTAGAACGTGACCTCGACCGTCTGCCCACGCTGACCCGCAACGGGCAGCAGGTTGTTGAGTTGGGGCAGGCCCGCAAACGCCGCCGCCGATTGCAACGACAACAGGACAAGACCTATCGCTCCGTGCCAGCCGATTCTCATCATCTGTTGTCCCGTTGCGTGTACACGAAAGAGTATTGCTTATGCCTCGCGCTCCAGCGTCTCGCTGAGCACCTTGCCGCCGTCGACGATCTCGATCGGCCGATCGCCCGGGGCCATGAGTTCTTTGTCCGCCACGATGCCGAGCTGGTTGTAGACCGTCGTCGCCAGGTCCGCGTGGCTCACGGGCTTGTCCGCGACCGCGGTCGAGGTCGCGTCCGACGCGCCGTAGGCCATGCCCCCCTTGAAGCCGCCCCCGGCCATCGCCGTCGAGAAGACACGCGGGAAGTGGTCCCGCCCGCTGTCCTTATTAATCTTCGGCGTCCGGCCGAACTCCGTCGTCAGCATCACCATCGTCCGGTCCAGCATGCCGCGCTCGTCCAGGTCACTGATCAGCGCCGCATAAGCCTGATCCAGCTGCGGCAGCTGTTTCGTCATCGCCGCTTGGATGTTCTGGTGGTGGTCCCAGCCGCCGAGCGTCGTCGAGACGAAGCGGACGCCGGCCTCCGCCAATCGCCTGGCCAGCAGCATCCGCATCCCCGCCGGGTTCTTGCCGTACTTGTTCCGCACCGCCTCGGGCTCGGCCCGCAGGTTGAACGCCTCGCGCGCCTTCGTCGACGAGATCATCGTGTACGCCCGGCTGTAGAACTCGTCCATCGCGTCGAGCGCATCGGACTCCTCCAGCGAGCGGAAGTGGTCGTCCACCGCGTCGAGCATCGCCTGCCGGCGGGCAAAACGCTTGTGGTCGATGTCGTTAGGCAGCGACAGGTCGCGCACCTGGAAGTTTTCTTTAGACGGGTTGTCGCCGATCGAGAACGGCCCAAACTTGTTGGACAGGTACCCGCTCCCGGCGTGCTCGTTGGGCTGGCGGGGCACACAGACGTAGGGCGGCAGCTCGCCGTTGGCACCCAGTTCGTGCGAGATGACCGAGCCGAAGGACGGGTACTTGACCGCCGGGCTGGGCTTGTAGCCGGTGAACATATTGTGCGTGCCGCGTTCATGAGCGGCCTCGCCGTGCGTCATCGACCGGATGAACGTGATTTTGTCCGCGACTTTGGCGGTCTGCTTCATCAGCTGGCCCAGTTGAATCCCCGTCACGTTGGTGTCGATCGGGGAGAACGGCCCGCGGTACTGCGACGGGGCCAGGGGCTTGGGGTCCAGCGTCTCCTGGGCCGCCATCCCGCCGGGCAGGAAAATATGGATCACGCTGTCGCACTCGGGGTTCTTGAGCGCGTAGTCCTTCTGCTCGGCCATCGCCTGGGCCTGGAAGAACTGCGGCAGCGTCAGCCCGAGCCCGCCGATCAGGCCGGCATACATGAACTCACGCCGCGACGGGCGCATCGCGTGGTCATCGCAGCCGCAAGGGGTAAAAACGGGGCGTTTAGGGTGTTGATCCGTCATCGATCGGCCTTTCATTCGCTGAGATGCGGCAGACAAGATTCTACGGCCAGACATGCCGGGGGCCTAGAAGCACCCCAACAATCCATGGCGACGCAGACAACCGCAACACTATTACGCCTGAAATCGGCTAGATCAGGCGATCACCCGTAAGTGGGCTTCGTTCATGATCCTCGCAGACTAGGCTGTGACGGTCTTGTGCTGATGGGGTCCTACGGCCGCACGCACCGTGCTCAAGCAGACGCGGGCAAGCCCTTGAGCCTCTCTTCGCGTTGTTCCCAACACACACGCACGCCCTCGATCAACTGGCCCAGCCCCGCAGCCATCATGAACAGCAGCAGCCAGGCGGAGAACCAGTAGTAGATGTTGAGCGTGCCCATCAGCGTCATCGTCAGGAAGGCCGCCGTGGTCAGCACGCCGACGATGAGCAGCCCGCTGCCGATCATGACTTGCTGCAGCGGGGGCAGCAGCGGGGGGTGCTTGAGCCGGTAGTTGGTGTACCAGAGGTGCGTCGGCACCCATAGCGGCAACGACATCAGCAGCAGGATATTCGTCCCGATCACCGTTAATACCGCCCACGCCCCGTCCATAAAACCGTAGGCGTGCAATCCGACGCCCAGCATGTTCGTGCCGAACCACGACCAGATCGTGACGATGTTGCCGCCGATAGCCAGGACCATGATGCCGCGTTCCTTGACCAGGTGCCCCCACCGCGCGTGGAGGATGATCGCGTTCATCAGGACGATCAGGATCGCACCGTTCTCTTTCGGGTCCCAGCCCCAGAACCGGCCCCAGGACTGGTCCGCCCAGATCCCGCCTAAGACCGTGCCGACAAAACTGAACAGCAGCGCAAAGCAGATCACCGCGTAGACCATGCCGGCGATCGCTCGGGCCATCTTCCGGTCCATGAGCGACGTGGTCATGCCGAAGACGATGTAGCAGATCGCGATGAACCCCGCCAGGAAGGTCGCCGAGTAACCCAGCGTGATCGTGATCACGTGCGTGCCCAGCCAGAAGTTCGAGTCGAGCACCGCCTGCATCACGCCCATCGTGTCGCCGTCTTTGGAGAGGTGCAGCGCGACGAGCAGCGTCGCAACGCCCGCGGACGACGCCGCCAGCGACGCGACGCCGAGCTTGGTGATCTTCTCGAGGACGATCGCGCCGCCCACGATGCCCCAGCCGATGAACACGGCCGAGGAGTACAGGTTCGTCACCGGCGGTCGGCCCTGCAGCCAGATGCGGACGATCAGCGCCGCGGTGTGCAGCACGAACACGATCATCAGCACAGCCATGCCCGACCGCCACAGCGCCGTGTATCCGTCCCTGGGCAGGATCGGCCGAAGCAGCATCGCGAGCAGGCCCATCAGCCCGGCGAGGATATACAGCGCGATGCCCTTGGAAAACGGCGCGTACCGGTTGTAGCCCTGTTCAAAAGCGGCCTTACGCGCCTTGGCCGGGACAAAGTCTTGCTTGAACGCCAGGTGGTCTTGCAACGCCGAGTTAAACGCCTGGTGGTTGTCGTCCCGCAGCGCCTTCATCATCGCCTGCCAGGTCTGGCCCGCCTTGCGATCCAGCGCAAATTCGTTGAGCCCCTCCCTTGGGTCCTTGACGATCGGCACCCACTCGTCGCCCTGCACCTCGGGTGGAACGACAAAGGGCGTCGCGTTGATACGAAGACGCTGGATCAGCGACAGCTTCCGCATGAGCCCGATGACGTGCTCATCAAACGGCTTACGCAGATCGTCGCGCACCTTGTCCGCACGCTCCGCCTGACGCCCGACTTCAAAATAGATCGGCTCGGCACCCTCGCTCGGCGGGTTCATGAACTCGCCAAATGAAAACAACTGGCCGTCCTCCGGCGTCTTGCCGATCAGCCCCAGCACCCCGGGGTCGTCGATGCGGATCACACGGCGCTGCATCGCCTCGGGACGCCCCGCCATTAACTCCGCAAGCCAGATCACCGCGGGCTTGTCGGAAGTGCCCTCACCCTTGAGCAGCATCTCGTCCATCAACGACTGCTTCTGGCTGATCTGCAACAACGCGTTGCGGGCGACCGTGTCGAACGGCTTGACCCGCCCGTCCTGCGAGACGGGGACCTTGCCAAGCGTGTCGTAATGAAACCGGGACAACTCGTCGGGCTGCGTCACCTTATACGCGCCCATCAACAGGTACACCGCGATCACCGCCGCCAACACGTAAGGCAGCGCGCGCAGCACCTTTGAGCCGCCGGTCGTTTCAATCGTTTCAAATCGGTCTTGCTTGGATTCACTCATGGCAACACTCGCTTATGCCGAGGCATTCGCCCTCCGTTCATACCGCAGCAGAGACACGACAAAGTGCATGCACAGCCCAACCGTTACCACCACGCACGACAGGTAAGGCACCCACGCGCCGGGGTTGTCCGCGACCTGAAGCACCGTCCCGAGGTTCCGGTTCAGCGCCGACTGCTGGAAGAAACCCGACTGGAAAAACGCCTTCTGATCGTAACGCAGCGGCTGGTTCATCTTGATGAACGCGTCCCGGCTCTCGCCCGACTCGGGCGCGTCCAGGTGCAGCGTCGACGAGTAGTTCATCGGCGTCGTTGTGCCCGTGAACTTGTCGTGGCGGAAGTCCACCAGCTGGAGGGTGTAGGGCACGTGCGTCTCTTTGAATCGCAGGGAGACCTCCCATGTCTGGCCATCCAGTTCGAGTTGGATCGGCCGAACGGTTCCGACTGTCGAGAGCAGGTACTCGCCCAGGCGTTTTTCCCCGTCGAACAGAGTAACGACCACGGACGGCTGGTCCACGTCCATCTCTGTGCCGGTCGCGGCGTCCTTCTCTTTCATTGTCCAGAGCAATTGGGTGCGATCGCCATCTTCAAAATCGACACTGACCTTTTCCGTATTCGCCATCCACCTGTCCACGCGTACCTTGACGGGGACCGTTGTGTCGGTGATCGGCTCGTCGTTTTCGCCTGCCGACTCGATGATCGCCTGCGGGATCACGATGTGCTCTTCCTTGCCGTCGCCCAGGTCCCTGACGAACGCGATCTCGGCCTCGCGGATATCGCGGATCGTGTTGGACGCGCCCTGTTCGTGGATCCACATCTGGCCTTCGGTCGCGCCGATTCCAGTGATGTACTCGCCGACAAGCATGAGGATGATGCCCGCGTGGATGAGCACGATCCCGGCCTTGCGGCTGCCGAAGATGTAGTGGCAACCCACGCCGATCAGCGTCATCGGCACGGCCCAGATCAGCATCATCACGATGACGTCCTGCTGGATCGTCGCGGAGGTCTTCGGCTCGAGCACGGTGTACGCCGTGACCGACGTGCCGGCCAGGACCAGGCCGTAGCCGAGCCACAGCATGTTGCCCTTGCCCGTGACCTTGTACCGCAACGCGTGCGCCGCGAGGAGGTTGACCAGCAGCAGGCCGATGATCAGGAACCCGCCGGGGAACCAGTGGCCGTAGGCCCAGGTCTCTTCGCTGCCGGGGTACAGCAGCGATCGGAAGACATCGAAGGGCACGTACACAAAGCTGGAGCGGAAGTATTTCTCAACGACCTGCCAGATGCCCAATTCGACCTGCGCGAGCGTGCCGACGAAGATGAGGTACATCGACATCGCCAGCAGCACGACCGTCAGCCGCAGTGACGCGAGCCAGGTCAACGGGTTGTCTTTCGAAAGCTTCATGATTCGTCTGTCGCCTGTTCGGGTACCTCGCCGCCGCCCTCATCGATCGTCTCCAACCCCGGCAGCACGGGGCGGGGCACACCCTTGGGCCTGAAGGTGAGGACCATCTGCGCCATGCCCGTTCGGTTCGCTTCGAGCGTCGCGTCGTCGCCTGCGAGTTTGAAGAACCAGGTCTGGTACACCCCGCCGCCCTCTGCGGGGATCTGTACGATCGCGGCGGCGATGCGCGTCGGCATGTGTTCGCCCTGATACTGGCCGTGCAGTTCGATGAAGGTCGCCTCGCCAACCCCGATGTTCATCGGCTCGGAGATCTTGTCTTTGGGGCCGGGCCCGGTCACGTTGGTGATGTAGATCTGCTGGAGCCAGCGGAAGACGTTCGCGTTCACGCCACCCGCGTCGCCGTCGATCTTCGACACCGTCATGCGCCCGGGCAGCGACTCGGTCGAACCCTTGAAGCGGTAGTCGGCCAGGAGCCGGTCCGGCACCTCCGGGGCGTCGATCCAGCCCGGCGGGACCTCCCACACCCAGGACAAGCCATCGACCTCAACCTCTGCCTCGCGCAGCGCGGTGTCCGGCCAATCGTAGCCGACGGGCTTGGACACCTCGTAACGCTCGATCGTCGGCTCCTCGCCACAGCCCAGCACAAACAGCGGGGCGATCAGGATGAACATCAGGCGTTTCATAAGAGGGGTTTCTAGCGAGGTTTCCGGGAGGGTGTTGCGAGGAGCCATTGTAGGTCGGTCGTCCGTCGCCGGTCGCGTTTTGTGTTTCACCGCGCGACCTTCTCCCACTGCCGGTCCAGGCGCTTAGGCGAGACCTTCTCGCTGGTGCCCAGTTCCTGCGCGAAGAGCGATACGCGCAGCTCTTCGATCAGCCAACGGTACTGCTCCAGCTCGGGGTCGAACCCGCCTTGCTCAGCTAGAGCCGTCTGGGCCCTGGCGTACCGGTTCCAGTGCTCGGCGACCTCTTTAAAGGCAGCGGCATCCTGCGGTGCGCCGCCGCGTTTGAGCTTCTCCAGCCGGCGGTTAATCGCCGCCAGGTAGCGCGGGTAGGACGCCAGCCGGGCCCAGGGTGTTTCAATCAAGAACGAGGATGAGAGCAGGTTATTCAATTGGATACGCAGGTCCGCTTTCGCGTGGGGTGCGGCGCTGAAGTCGGCCCGGTCCACTGCAAGCCTTGCATGCTGCGCCGCCTCCAGTACCGGCGCGACAACGCGGCGCACCTCGCGCTCGGCGATGTCCAGCCGCTGCAGCCCAACGCGCTGACGCGTGATGAACGCCTCCTCGCTCTCGATCTTCTCCTTGTCGAAGAGGAACGCCCGCTCGGTCATCCGCAGCACGAGCTGGTCGCGGAGCCCGGCCGGGTCGCCGATCGACGCGAACCAGAGCCGGAGCTTGTCCACGCCCGGCCAGTGGTCGGCCCGCCAAACAAAATCGCGCTGCACCTCAAACGAGAACAGCCGACGCAGGCCGCCTCGTGTCAGCCGGCGTGCTTTTGTGCGTGTGTCCACCAAGCGCAGCGCAACGTCGGTGGTCTCGTCGATCAGCGCGGGGTAGGCCCGCAGGTCGACGCCGCTGCGTGTGGTATCGACGTGCTTGGGTAGGTCGCCGAAGGACCATTCTGTTGCGGGCGGCGCGCTGTAACGCGGGTCGTCCATCCCCGCGTAGCTCGGCAGCGCCCCGGCCCCGAGCTTGCGGCGCACCGCGCCCAGGTCCCGACCTTCCGCGAGTGTCTGCCCCTGCTCGCCCACGACGCGCACGTTCATCTTGAACGCGTCGGGTAGCGAGGCGAGGTCGAAGTCGCTTGCCGAGAGGTTCAGCCCGCCGACCTTGGCTAGCGCCTGAGCCGCGGCGTCCTCAAACGAGCCGCTACCAAACTGCAAGTGCTCGATCGCCTTGCGCGCAGCAATCGGCGCCGGGCTCAGCGTCTTGCGTAAGCCCTTGGGCAGCGTTCTTGTAAGCGCGACCAGCTTCTGTTCGAGCATGCCCGGCACCAGCCAGCCGAGCCGACGCGCATCAAGCTGGCCCAACGCCTCGCGCGGCAGCGTCAGCGTCAAGCCATCGCGTTCGTCGCCGGGGTCGAAGGTGTACGCAAATTTGTGCGATGCCTGCTCGACCTGCAACCGGTCGGGGTACGCCGTCTCGGTGACGTCTTCCGCGGCTTGCGCCAGGAGCATCGGCAGCTCCATGTGCAGCGGCTTCGGTGATGCTTGCCCCTCACCCCTTCTCCCGTGGGCAGAGGGGTGCAGCCCCTTGAGCCACTTTTTCAGCGTCGCGCCGTCTACCACCGTCTCGGGCAGACGCTCGTCGTAGAACGCGTAGCGCACGTCATCGGCCGCGACCAGGCCGTGCCGGCGGGCCTTGGCTTCGAGCGATCGCGCTTGTTCAAGCTGCTCGCGGTTGTGCTGGAAGAACGGAAGGTCGCAGTCCCACTCGCCTTCGACCAGCGCGCATTGGATAAACATCTGACGAGCTTCGGCCGGGTTGACCCGGGCTAGCGGCACAGGCCGGGCGCGAACGAGCACCAGGCCGTAGAGCGAGACCCGCTCGCTGCACATCGCCGAGCCCGTCTCGCGCACCCAGCGCGGGTCGCTGTGCGTCTTCTTCACCAGGTGCCCGGCGATCGGCTCGATCATGCCCGGCTGGATCTGCCCGACCGTCCGCGCATACCGCCGCGTCGTCTCGACCAGCTCCGCCGCGACCACCCACTTGGGTTTGCTGGCAAACAACGACGAGCCGGGCCAGAGGTTCAGCTTCTGCCCGCCCGCCCCGTTGTACTCAAAGCCGTCGCCTTTGCTCGCGATATTCGAGAGCAGGCCGGTCAAGAGCGCGCGGTGGATGGCGTCGGCCTTCGCGTCAGAGATGACTTCGCTGCCTTGCCCCCTCTCCCCACGGGAGGGGGATGGGGTGAGAGGCGAATCAGCAGAATGACTCGATCCGTCGCGTTTCTTCTTCTCGGCAGAGCCTCGCCCCTCACCCCCGGCCCCTCTCCCGCGGGGCGAGGGGTGCAGCTCTTTCACCATCCGCTTGAGCTGCTGGTGCACATCGACCCACTCGCGCATCCGCACGTCGTTCAGGAAGTTCTGCTTGCACGCCTTGCGCAGCTTGTTGTGCGAGAGCTTGGCCTTCTGCTCGTGATAGAACGACCACAGCTTGAGGTAAGAAAGAAAATCGCTGCGCGGGTCGGCGAACTGCTCGTGCGCCTGGTCGGCCTTACCCTGCTGGTCCATCGGCCGCTCGCGCGGGTCCTGGAGTTCCAACGCCGAGGCGATCACCAGCACCTGCTCCATCACGCCCCCGTCCTGGCCAGCGAGCACCATCCGCGCCACCCGCGGGTCTACCGGCATGTGCGAGAGCTGCCGGCCCAGCGCGCTGACCTTGTCGTCGTCCGTCAGCGCGCCGATCTCGTGCAGCGTCTTGTACCCATCGCGCACCATGCTCGGCCGAGGCGGGTCGATAAACGGGAAGTCCTGGATCGCGCCGAACCGCAAGGTCTCGATCTGTAAGATCACCGACGCGAGGTTGCTGCGCAAGATCTCAGGCGTCGTAAATTCATCACGCGCCTCAAAATCGTCCTTCGAATACAGACGCACACACACGCCCGGCCCGACACGGCCGCACCGCCCCTTGCGCTGGTCGCAGCTCGCCTGGCTCACCGCCTCGATGGGCAACCGCTGCACCTTCGAATTTGGCGAGTACCGGCTGACGCGGGCGGTCCCCGTGTCCACCACGTAACGGATCCCCGGCACCGTCAGCGACGACTCGGCCACGTTCGTCGCCACCACGATCTTGCGTTTGGAACTCTTCGCGAAGATCGCCTGCTGCTGCGCATTGGTCAGCCGCGCATACAACGGGAGCACCTCGCTAGCCGGCTGCCTCCGCTCGAGCAGCCCGCAGCAGTCACGGATATCACGCTCGGTCGGCATGAACACCAGCACGTCGCCGGCCCGGTCCAGGCCCTCGATCGCTTGGGCGACGGCCTCGGATTCGTCCGGCACCTCACCGTACTCATCCGGCTCGATCGGCTCGTAGCGCACCTCGACCGGGTACGTCCGGCCGGACACCTCGATCACCGGCGCCGGCTCGAGCCCGCCGCGCGTCGCCACGCCGAAGTGCTCGGCGAAGCGCCGCGTATCGATCGTCGCCGACGTGATGATCACGCGTAGGTCCGGCCGCTTGGGCAGGATCTGCCGGATGTGCCCGAGCAGGAAGTCGATGTTCAGCGAACGCTCGTGCGCCTCGTCGATGATCAGCGTGTCGTACGCGTCGAAGAACCGGTCCCGCGCCGCTTCCGCGAGCAGCACGCCGTCGGTCATCAGCTTGATGTACGTCTTCGGGTTGGTTTTGTCGGCAAAGCGGACCTTGTAGCCCACGTCCTGACCCAACGGCGAGGACAACTCTTCGGACACACGCTGCGCGACCGACCGCGCGGCCAAGCGCCTGGGCTGGGTATGCCCGATCAACCCCTCGACGCCCCGGCCCATCTTGAGCATCAGCTTGGGCAGCTGCGTCGACTTGCCCGACCCCGTCTCGCCCGCGACCACAACGACCTGGTGCTCGCGCACCGCGTCGATGATCTCCTGGGCCCGCGACGTGATCGGCAGCTCGTCGGGTAGTTCGATCTTTGGGGCGCTCGCCCGCCGCTGCTTGAGCGTTTGGATCGATTCGTCCAGCTCGCGCTGGAGCTTGCCGAGGCTGCGGTCGTGGGGCTTGCCGCTCTGCCTGGCCTGCTCGATCGCGCGCAGGCGCTTGCGTAGCCGGAACCGATCGCCGGCCATCGCCTGGTTGATAAGCTTGGCGGATTGGGCAAGGTCGCGGGGCATGGGGGTCGTCGGTGGCACGGGCGTCCCGCCCGTGTTGGAGTAAGCCTGTCGTGGGGATTCACGGCTGCGCCGTGACGACGGGCGGGACGCCCACCCCACTTTTTCACGCGCAACGACGCGCTAATGAAGAATAAGCATTTTATCCGTAAGCGGCAGCGGTTATGCTGGCACGGGCTTGTTGATCCGATTGTGGAGATTTCGTGTTGCATGATTCATTGTCCGGGAGTTTGGTCGTGGCGTCGCCGAGCATGGACGACCCGCACTTCGAGCACGCGGTGATCTTGATGATCGAGCACGGCGACAACGGCGCGATGGGCCTGATCATCAACCAACCCATGGAGACGAAGGTCGACGAGGTGTGGGATCAGATGAGCGTGCTGCCTTGCCCGGTGGACCAGTCGCTGATGCGTGGCGGGCCCTGCGACGGGCCGTTGATGCTGCTGCACGACCGGCCGCAGCAGGCGCAGATCGAGGTCTGCCGGGGTGTTTGCTTCACGGCCGATGAGCCCATGGTGCGCGAGCTGCTGGCCGAAGACCCCGGGGCGATGCGCTACTTCGTCGGCTACGCCGGCTGGGGCCCGGGTCAGCTTGAGGACGAGCTCAACCGCGGCGGCTGGCTGGTGACACAGGCCAACGCCGACGTCGTCTTCGACCCGGACGCGGATGACGGGCTGTGGATGCGCGTGATCACGGGGATCGACCGCTCGATCGCGATGCTGGCGATGAACCCGAAGCTCGTGCCGCGCGACCCGTCGATGAATTGACGTTAGCCGGCGGGCTTGTCCCGCCGCTCGACACGATTCGGAAGCATCGGCGGGACAAGCCCGCCGGCTAACGCGAAACCTAGTCATTCCTCGGTGATGAACAGCTCGTGGCCCTCGCCCTTGACGCCTTTGGCTTCTTTGAGGAACGCTCGGAGCTTATCGTTTTCTCCGGCCAATGCGGCGTTTTCCGCTTTGGCCAGCGCGACGATCAGCTTGTTCATGATCACCCGGTAGGAGGTTTTCAGGTCGCCCGTCGTCGCGCTCTTGGGCAGGTGAGCCTTGGCCTCAACGGATACCGCGATCATCTCAGCCAGGAGCTCGGCCGACTCTGGGGTCTTCTCGGGGTCTTTCAGGTTCCGGTTGACTTGCTTGTATTTGCGGCCCAACGCCTCCATGGCCTCGTGGATGACCTCCGCGGCGTCAGTGTCGCTGCCGCCGTGGCTGTCTGCTGCGGCGGGCTGCTGCGTGGGGAGAAGGGCGAGGGCAAACGCTGCGATCAAAGCGGCGGCAAGCACGTACAGGGGCGAACGCTTCATCTTAGAATCTCCGGGTGGGTGGACAAATAGGTGCGGGTACAACGCTCGATGATACCGATGTATTCCCGCCCGGGCACAACAAATTACCTTACTTACGCGGCGAGCCAAGCCAGCAGACAACGAGGCTCACATAGGCTCCATATACCATCCAGTAGGGGAACGCTGGCCACCACACTTTTGCCCCCTGCAGACCATAGTGCCAGTCGATCAGTACAGGCAGATAACGCGACGCAGCGATCACCGCCATGCCGGCCACCAGCGCCGCGATCACACTCCGCGTGCTGCCGCGCCCGGTCAGGATCACGCACAAGAACACACCCAGCAGCCCCGCGTACGCGAACGTCATCACGCTCAGGGCGAAGGGGATCAGCGTGTCCTCTTCGGCGTTGTACATCAGCGACATCGCAATCGCGGAGGCCGTGAGCACCACGCCCATCACCAGGACCATGCCGCGCGAGGCCGTTGCGTTGCCTGCGTCGTCGACTTGGGCCTGTGGGTTCAGCCGTCGCCGGACCGGGTTGATCACGTCGCTGAGCGCGCTGGACGCCATCGCGTTGATCGCCGAGTCCAGGCTGCTCATCGCCGCGGCGAACAGCCCGGCCATCGCCAGGCCGCGCAGCCCGATCGGCAGCTCGTGCAGCAGGTACTGCGGGTAGACCTCGCGCCCGTCGGCGACCGCCATCGCCGGGGCCGCGTCACCCATCACGTCCGGCCGGGCGTAGAACACGAACAGCAGCAGCCCCGTGAACAAAAACAGCACGGTGATCGGCAGGGCGATCAGCGTCGCGCCGATGAGCGAGCCGATGCTCTGCCTGAGGCTCTTGCAGGTCAGCAGCCGCTGGGCCATGTCGTGGTCGGTGCCGAAGGCCGCGGCGTAGAAAAACGTCAACGCGATCGCGGCGAGCAGCGTGTCGCCGCGTGAGAGGTCAAGGCTCGTATCGACAAGCTTGGTCTTGTCATCGGCCTGCAGGACATCGAACACCTCGCCGACCGGCAGGGGGATCGCGTCGAGCAGCAGGACCATCGACACGAGCAGCGCACCGACGACAACAATGAGCTGCAGCGTGTCCGTCCAGATGACGGCCTTGATGCCGCCCATCACGGTGTACAGCGTGCCGATGGCGCCGAAGACAACGATCGCGGTGATCAGGCTCGACGGGTCGAGGGTGTCGTAGAGGATGTAGGAGAACGCGGTGCCCGCGATGAACAGCCGGGCGCCTGATGCCAAGACGCGGCCGATGAGGAAGGCGACACTCGCCGCGGTGGAGGCGCCGGGGCTGACGCGCTGGCCGAGGTAGCCGTAGACCGTTGAGCAGCCGGCGCGGTAGATCGGCGGGAGCAACAGCGCGCAGACGAGGACCGCCCCGAACACCTTGCCCAGCTCGTACACCAGCAGCGTCAGGTCTTTGTTGTAGGCGTACTCGGGCCCGCCGATGAACGTCGCGGCGCTGAGCGCGGTCGCGGCGAAGGACATCGCCACCGCCCAGGCGGGCATGCGTCGTCCGCCGAGGAAGAAGCCTGTTTCGTCGCTGGTGCCGCGCGAGGCGAGCGCACCGATCACGATGATGGCCGCGAAGTAGCCGGCGATAATGAGCCAGTCCACGCCGGCGAGTTGGCTGTTCAGCAGGTCTGGCATGGCTTGGGCTCCTTCTCCCTTTCAGGGAGAAGGCGGGGGATGAGGGTGGGGCGTCAAGTAGGCCAGCGCTTGTTCAGTATTTCTTTGTGAGTACTACGCTGGCCCCTCACCTCAACCCTCTCCCTTAGAGGGAGAGGGGGCAAGGCCGTCAGTCTTTCGCCTCGACGAATAGGTGGTTGCTTGCGGCCTTGGACCACTGCTGGTCTTCTTGTCTAAAGAGCTTGCCGGGGTCGACGATCAGGCCGACGTCCGGGTCGTCCAGCGGGCCGAGGTGCCGGATCCGGCATCGGGCCAGGGAGGGTCGGTCGTCGTCGCCGCCCCATTTGACGCCGTCGGTCGTGAAGGTCTCGCCGCTTTGCGAGTCGCGGAACAAGCCGGCCAGGCGGTCGTAGCGGACCTCGGCGCCGGTCTTCGGGCCGATGAGCAGCAGCGCAACGAGCATGCCGTGCTCGGACTTGAGCGCGATGCCGTGGCTCTTGGCGTAGTCCATGTACAGCTTTGGCTCGGCCCAGTTGCTCGCGGGCCCGATCTCAAACGCACCGACTTTGGAATCCGCCAGGCCCTTCTTCGCCCGGTCCTGCGGGTTGCCCAAGACATTCGACAGGTCCCCGCACCCGGGCAGGGCGAGGAGAACGATCAGCAGCATCGAAGTCAATCTCAGCACTCCCCCGATATCGGCTATTGCTTGAGTTGAACTAGAGCGTAATCAAGCCGGCCCGGCCAGCTCGCCGTACACCGCCTCGCACTTCGCCGCGGCGCCGTCCCACGTCAGCTCGCGCACCTCCAGGTCCGCGTGCTTGCGCATGGTCTTACTCAGCGGCGGGTGACGCAGCACCGCGATGATCTTGTTGGCGATGTCGTGGGTGTCCCAGAAGTCGACCTTCAGTGCGTGCTCGAGCACCTCGCTGACGCCGGACTGCCTGGAGATGATCACCGGCACGTCGTGCGCGATCGCCTCCAGCGGCGCGATGCCAAAGGGCTCGCTCACCGACGGCATCACGTAGACATCCGCCATCTCATAGATCCGCGCGACATCCGCACCGCGCAGGAAGCCGGTGAACGTGATCTTGGAGCCGATGCCCGCCTTGGCGGCCTGCTCGATCGTGCGCTCGATCTGGTCCCCCGAGCCGGCGACGACGAACTTCACGTTGTCCATCTTCTCGAGCACCTTCTTCGCCGCGGCGATGAAGTACTCGGGCCCTTTTTGCATCGTGACCCGGCCCAGGTACAGCACGACCTTCTCGCCCTTCTTGATCCCTGCCGGGGGCACAACAGGCTTGGACTTCTCGACGCCGTTCTGGACCGTCCGCTCGACGCCGTTGTAGACGACACCGCACTTGTCTTTGTCCAGCCCGAAACGGTTGATCAGGATCTTGCGCGTGAACTCGCTGACCGCGATGACACGGTCGGCGGCCAGGACGCCTTGCTTCTCGTACTCGGCGATCTGTGTGTTCGCGCCCTCGCCGGCTCGGTCGTACTCCGTCGAGTGCACGTGCGCGATCCACGGCTTGCCCGTCGCTTCAGACAAAGCCTGCGCCGCGGGGAACGTCAGCCAGTCGTGCGCGTGGATGACGTCGAAGCTTTGGCCGTTGGCCAGGTCCAGGCAGAGGTCGGCGTATCGCCGCGTCTGCTGAAACAGGTCGCCGGAGTAATCGAAGTCTGGCGTAGGCGGCGGGGCGGCCGCCGCGTCGCCATCAGCCGCATGCGGGTTAGCACCCTCAGCCGCCGCGGCCGGCTTGCTGTGGATAAACCCGATGCCCTCGCTCTTGCGTGTGCCGGTGGGCGAGTACTGCAGCCCGCCGCCGGGGTACACGCTAGCCATGTGCGAGGGCACGGCCTTGAAGACGACGTTGCGGAAGGCCTCCTTGCCCTGTGCGTCGACAGGCGTCGGCTTGGGGTCGGTCTTGAAAGTGCTGGCCACGGCGTCGGGGGCGCGGTCCCCTGTCGCGGCGCTTCGGGATTGCGGGGACAGCATCTTGACGTGCGACGTGTACTCGCCGCCGACGTGTTTAGGCAGGACAAAGCTGATCCGCGTGCCGCGCGCGGACATCGCCCGGGTCAGCCCGTAGCAGGCCGTGCCTAGGCCGCCGGTAATAAACGGCGGGAACTCCCAACCCAGCATCAAGACACGCATAGCAATCTCGCTTCAAGCCGATCGATCGGCCTAGCTATTAACAGGCAACGTAAGCAAACAGGCAACATAAGCACGACCGCCGCTGCCTCACACGCAACCACGATCCGCCGACGGTAAAAACAGGCCAAGAGTCCAGTTCGCCTTCGCAGCGCATCGCGCGGAGCCCAGCGACACCTTCAAGACGATAAAATAGCAAGCCATGTGAGCGTTGCAAGGGCTAAAACCCCTCATTCGCTAAATTTTTGCGCATCCGTAACGGCCGCGTGCCTATTTTTAGTGCGTCAAACCCTTGCTGTGACGCAAATGAATGCTCTTCACACCCCAAAACCACGGAGTCCCTTATGCCCCGACTCGTCCAGTTCAGCGACAAAGGCCCGATCGAGATCCCCCCGCAGGATGAATCCGTCTGGATCTGCGGCTGCGGCCTGTCCCAAAACTTCCCGCACTGCGACGGCTCGCACAAGAAGTGCGAACGCGCCGAGCCGGACGAACAGAAGGTCTACGTCTACGACGAGAGCCGCAAGCGCGTGATCGAAGAGAAAGACAAAGCGTAGTGCCCCATTCAAACGAATCATCTAGCCCCACGCCCATGCCGGTCGTGCCTAGGCGCACGCCAGTAGGCGTGTCGGCGGTGTTGCTGCCATTCCACGCCGATGGCTCGATCGATTGGACAGGCTTCGAGGCCCATGTCGCCCGCACCGTCGAGGCGGGGCTGGCCCCCGCGGTCAACATGGACACGGGCTACGCGCCGCTGCTGGACGACGCGACACGCATCGAGGCCCTCAAGCGCACGCGCGATATCTGCAAGGGGGCGTACTACGTCGCCGGGGCCGGCGTGTTTGATAAGCCCGGCGATGGTTTCGACCCGGCGGGGTATCAAGCGGCGATCGACGAGGTCCAGCAGCACGACGGCGAGCCGGTCGTCTTCCAGTCCTTTGGGCTTACAAACCTGGATGATCGGCTCATCACAGCTGCCTACGCGCAGCTTACAAAGGACGCGGACTCGTTCATCGCCTTCGAACTCGGGGGCATGTTCGCGCCCTTCGGCAAGATCTATTCGCTCGGCGTCTACGAGCAGCTCATGCGCCTGCCCAACTGCATCGGCGCGAAACACTCCTCGCTGTCGCGGCAGCTCGAGTGGGACCGCCTCGCGCTGCGGAACAAGGTCCGCCCCGACTTCCACGTCTTCACCGGCAACGACCTGGCCATCGACATGATCATGTACGGCAGCGACTACCTGCTGGGCCTGTCCACCTTCGCGCCCGACCTCTTCGCCAAACGCGATCAACTCTGGGCCGACGGCGACGCATCCTTTTACGAGGTCAACGACCTGCTGCAGTACCTGGGTTTCTTCGCCTTCCGCGGGCCCGTCCCCGCCTACAAGCACAACGCCGCGATGTTCCTCAAGCTCCGCGGCTGGATCGGCTGCGACGACACCCACCCCGGCAGCGCCGAGCGGCCCGACAGCGACCGCGAAGTGTTGGCGGAGTTGTTGCCGAGGGTTGAAACGCTCTTGTAAAAAGCCTTGTTAGCCGGCGGGCTTTTCCCGCCGCTCGCCTTACCGCACCACCCAACCTCCGCGGGACAAGCCCGCCGGCGAACGCCTGGAACCCGCCCATGCCCGCTATCCCACGCATCGCGAAGTACAAGACCGCTGCCGATCTCCGTGCGGCGTGTGAAACAATGGGCCATGCGATCCCGGCCGACGATCACGCGCTGACGGCTGAAGACTCGCCGCTGAGCCAATCCATCGACGTCGGCGGCTTCACCGTCGGGAACCGCTGGGCGATCCACCCGATGGAGGGCTGGGATGCGACAGCCGACGGCCAGCCGACCGAGCACACGCTCCGTCGCTGGCAGCACTTCGGCGAGTCGGGCGCGAAACTCATCTGGGGCGGTGAAGCGGTGGCCGTGCGACACGATGGGCGTGCCAACCCGAACCAGCTGTACTTTAAAGAAGGCAACGAGCAAGGCCTGGCCGAGCTGCGACAAGCCCTCGTCGACGCACACAACGCACGCTTCGGCGATAACGCATCCGACGATTTACTGGTCGGCCTGCAGCTCACGCACTCCGGCCGGTTCTCACGCCCTAACGACAAAGCCACCATCGAGCCACGCGTCGCGTACCGCCACCCTGTCCTCGACGCGCGTGTCGGCATCACCGACGACTCGGCCGTGCTCGGCGACGACGAGGTCTACCAACTCATCGGTGACTACATCGCCGCCGCGAAGGTCGCCGAGCAAGCCGGCTATCAGTTCGTCGATATCAAGCACTGCCACGGCTACCTCGGACACGAGTTCTTGTCCGCGTACGACCGCCCGGGCGGCTTCGGCGGCTCGTTCGAAAACCGCACCCGCTTCCTCCGACTCATCTGCGAAAGCATCCAGCAAGCCTGCCCCAAACTCATCCTCGGCGTCCGGCTCAGCGCGTTTGACCACTACCCGCACAAACCCGATCAGGCCCAATCCAAGGGCGGACGCCTGGGCCCGGGCATCCCCGATTCAGAAGGCGTCGGAGCGGGCAGCGCTTACCCCGGCTTTGGTTTAAATCGTGACAACCCCGCAGAGATCGACCTTGCCGAACCGATCGAGCTGCTCAAGCTGATGCGTGACGAACTGAACATCGCCATCGTCAACCTCACCGCCGGCTCGCCGTACTACAACCCGCACCTGCAACGCCCCGCGTACTTCCCGCCGAGCGACGGCTACCAGCCGCCCGAAGACCCGCTGCTGGGTTGCCTTCGGCAGATCGATGTCGTGCGTCAGCTCAAACAGGCCGTGCCCGACCTGCCGCTCGTCGGCACCGCGTACACCTACCTGCAGGAGTACCTGCCCCACGCCGGCCAGGCGCTGGTCCGCGACGGCTGGGCCGACTTCATCGGGCTCGGCCGCATGGCGTTGTCCTACTGGGACCTGCCCGCCGACGTCGCGGAGGGCAAAGACATCGACACCCGCCGGCTCTGCCGGACCTTCAGCGACTGCACCACCGCCCCGCGCAACGGGGTCATCTCGGGTTGCTACCCGCTGGACGACTACTACAAACTCAAGCCGGAGCACGACGAGTTGAAAGCCGCAAAAAAAGAAATGATCGCGCGGCTCAAGGTCCTGAATAAGTAATGTGTAGCGGGAGACGCGCAGCGTCCCGGGCGAATTGTTTCAGATCGTTCGAACGGGACGCTGCGCGTCTCCCGCTACACAAAAGCTTGAATCACTCGGTTTGCCTTTGGGGTGTCGGGCTGAGCTTGTCGAACCCTGACCGCCCGCCGCGGAGGCGACTGCAACACTTAATCAAACCAAGCCACTTCATCAATCCTCAATCGCTTTGATCTTGATGTTTTTAAACTGCATCTTCATGTGAACCCCGCCGTGCAGTTGCAGGCCGATCTTGCCCTTCTCGGGGTAGGTCACACCGTCGTAGTCGTTGATGAGCTCGCCGTTGAGGTAGGTCTTGATGTTCTTGCCCTTCGTGACGACGCGTAGCGTGTTCCACTGGCCGAGCTTGTGGGCTTTTTTGATGGTGTCATCGGGCTGTTGAGGGTAGCTGCCGTTCTTGTCTTTGGGGCAATACAGCGCGCCGGTCAGGTCTTTCTTCAGCGAGCGCGAGACCCCGATCTGCACTTGGTGTGATTGCCCGCGGAGGAAGATGCCCGAGTCGTAGTCTTTGCTGGGCGTCTTGTAGTCCGCGACGAGTTCATAGTCGCCAAACCCCGCGTCGGTCCAGAGCACCGATCCCTTCTTGCCCGGGTTCTCGCCGATGATGACGCCGTCCTCGAGCTTCCAGTGGTCGGGCTTTTTTTTATTGTCGTTGGTCCAGCCGTCGAGGCTGTCTTCCGGCATGAGCGAGGCCCAGCCGTCGTCGCCCTTGTCTTTTTTCTTGCCGTGATGATCGGCGGTCGCCAGGGTCGCAAACAAGCCCATCGTCAGGCAGAGGGTGATCGCCAGGGTCGTCGTCTTCATCGCTAGGCTCGCTTTCGTCGGGTCCTCTGCAATCAATCGCAAGAGTGAGTATAGACTAGACGCCGATCGCGACGACTTATTAAAAGACCAGCGCAGCCAAACCACGGATGACCGAAACCCTCGCCATCACGCCCGGCCAAGACCGAGAGGACACCTACCGCCAGCTCCTTCCACAGCTGCTCGCGATGATTGAGGCGGAGCGCGACCGCGTGGCCACGCTCGCGAACCTCTCTGCGGCGCTGCGTCAGGCCTTCGGCTTCCACTGGGTCGGGTTCTACCTTGTCCAGGGCAATGAGCTCGTGCTCGGCCCGTTCCAGGGCCCCGTCGCCTGCACAAGGATCGCCCACGGCAAGGGCGTCTGCGGCACCGCGTGGTCGACGAACACGACGCTGATCGTCCCCGACGTCGAGGCCTTCCCCGGCCACATCGCCTGTAGTGCACAAACCAAGAGCGAGATAGTCGTGCCCATCCACGATGAGCAGGGTGACGTCTGGGCCGTCCTCGATGTCGACTCGTCAAACAAAGACGATTTCTCGGACGTCGACCGCGACGCACTCGAACAACTCGCCGCGTGGCTAATTCGCTAGACCGCACACTGCGGCCAAGACATCACACGGGTGCCACTATCTGAGAGTGGGGGTGCTTCAAATAAATCAAGTACAGTCCCGCCGGGAGAGTTGTAAGAGGAAAGTACAAGACCTCCACTCAACTCAAATTCGACCATCGGCCCATCGCCATCGTCGTAATCATGTACATGTATTCCTTTCAAACGACTACCCGCATCATTGATCCAATCAGACATGACTTCTACGGGAAACACTTTTTCATCCAAGGAATCCTTGCAACTCACGCCCCAATGAAAACTTGTGGAAAGATCAAGATAGACGTTGGACTCTAATTTCAGCCAAAAACTGTAGTACTCCCAGTCTTCACCACAGATGCCTGGCAGTTCTACGCCTTTGGTGCAGTCAGCCTCAGAACGCAAGACTTGAACAATACGTTCGCCTGCATGTTCTTTTGCAATTTCTGCTAACGATTCACGGGTTTTCGCATGTTTATTCATGATCTTGGAGGAGATTGTACGTCGTCTTTCTCGGACGTCGATCAAGACGCCCTGGAGCAGCTGGCCGCTTGGGTTACCGGCCTGGGCGAATCTTCGACCTAATCCGCACAACCCGTTAAGTCTGTCACCCTGTCAGTCGATGGTCACCCTAGCGTCCTTACGATCCACGCAAGGGAGATTGACCCGATGTCCGACACCGTACCGACCACCAACGACACCGCGAACGACACCGAGTCGGTCGTGCAAGCAGCGATCCAGGAGATCAGCCACATCGCCACCCTCCCCGAGGTGACGATAAAGATTATCAAGCTGGTCGAGGACCCCGACTCCACCGCCCAAGACCTCAACAACGTCATCAGCAACGACCCCGCGCTGGGTGCCCGCATCCTCAAGGTTGTGAACTCCGCGTTCTACGGCCTGCCCGGGCAGATCGGGTCGATCAACCGCGCGATCGTGTTGCTCGGCCTCAACGCCGTGAAGAACATCGCCATCGCCGCCAGCCTCGCCAAGCTGTTCCGCGGCGGCAAGATCGCGGCCAACTTCGACGCACGCGACCTCTGGCACAACGCCATCGCCTCGGCCTGTGCGACCCGCCTGCTCGCGGAAAAAGTCTCGCTCGGCCTGCCCGACGAGGCCTTCCTCTCAGGCCTCATCCACGACATCGGCATCATGGTTGAGATCCAGGCCCGGCGCAACCAGTTCGTCGAGGTCCTCCAGAAGCTGGACGAAAACCCGGGCCTGTCGCTGCTCCAAGCAGAGCTCGAGGTCATGGGTGCCACCCACGAACAATTCGGCCAGGGCCTGTGCAAGCTCTGGAAGTTCCCGCAGAGCTTCCAGTATGTCACCGGCTTCCACCACCGGCCGACCGAGCTGGCCGAAGGCCAACGCACACTCACCGGCCTGGTCTGCGTCGCCGACGTGATCACCAAGCAGCTCGCGATGGGCTTCACCGCCGGCACCGAGCAGAACGAAGTCGACCCGGCCCTGCTCAAGGAGCTGGGCCTGACCGAGGGCCACCTCAAAGAGGTCGCCGAACAGCTGCCCGAGGCCATCGAAGAGGCCAGCGGTATCTTCCAGATGGGTGGGTAATTCATTCAAACGCAGGAAATCTTCGGGGGAAAGAAGCCGGCGTCCGAAAGGGTGCCGGTTTTTACGTGCGCATAACGCGGATCTAGCCAAACACTCGCAATCGGGTTCGATAGTTCATCTATCGTCCGCGTCCTTTGCATGGATGCTGCTCGCCGCCGCCTGCCTGGTGAGGCCGGGAACCGCTCAATGAAGCTCGAATACCGAACGGTGTGGATCAGCGACACGCACCTGGGCTCCAAGGGCGCCCGGGCCAAGGACCTGTCGCGCTTCCTCAAGCAGGTCCGTTGCGAGAAGCTCTACCTCGTCGGCGACATCATCGATTGCTGGCGGCTTAAAAGCCGCTGGTACTGGCCGGCCGAGCACAACGACGTCATCCGACGCATCCTCAAGCACGCCTCGCGCGGCACCGAGGTCATCTACACCCCCGGCAACCACGACGACGCGGCACGGCAGTTCGTCAACATGGCCTTCGGCGGCGTCGATATCAAGCCCCACACCACGCACACCACCGCCGACGGCAAGCAGCTGTTCATCACCCACGGCGACCAGTACGACCTCGTCATCCAGCACGCCAAGTGGTTGTCCGTCCTCGGCAGTGTCGCGTACGAGACACTGTTGAAGATCAACCGTTACTACAACGTCGTCCGCCGCTGGTTCGGGATGCCCTACGCGTCGCTCAGCCAGGCCATCAAGCTCAAGGTCAAGCGGGCCTGCATCTTCATCAGCAAGTTCGAGGAGATCCTCGCCGGCGAAGCGAAAAAACGCGGCATGGACGGCGTCGTCTGCGGGCACATCCACAAGGCCGAGTCGCGCACCATGGACAGCGGCGTGCGGTACCTCAACTGCGGCGACTGGGTCGAGTCGTGCACCGCGCTGGTCGAACACATGGACGGCAGGCTCGAAATCATCGACGGCATCAAGGCCATCGAGCAGCTCAAAGCCGACCGCCTCGCTCAACGGGCCGAGCAGGATACCGGCCCCATCGATGAAGACGGCGACCTGCTCGAAGCCGACGAAGAACCCGTCGAGCTGATGCCCGCCGACCGCGCGCTCTTCGGCGCCTTCCAGCCGATCTTTCCCGGGCCATCCCCCGGGACAACCCACCACCCCACGCCGACACCCCGCCACGGCGACCCCCTCAAGGACTAAGCATGAGATTCGTCCTCGTCACCGATGCATGGGCCCCGCAGGTCAACGGCGTCGTCCGCACCTGGCAGCACGTCACCCAGGAGATGACCAGGCTCGGCCACGACCCGCACGTCATCCACCCCGGCGCGTTCAAGACCATCGGCGCGCCGCGCTACCCCGAGATCCGGCTGGCCATCTTCCCCGGCAAACTGTTACGCAAGAAGCTCGAGGCGCTCGACCCCGACGCGATCCACATCGCCACCGAGGGGCCGCTAGGCTTCGCCGCGCGGAAGTGGTGCACCCGGAACAACATCCCCTACACCACCAGCTACCACACCCAGTTCCCCCACTACCTCCGCCAGTACTTCGGCGTGCCCAAGTCCTGGAGCTACAAGTTCATCCGCTGGTTCCACGGCAAGGCCAGGCACACCCTCGTCCCCACCAAGCAGGTCGGCAAAGAGCTCAACAAGAACGGCCTGGACAACATCGTCGTCTGGTCGCGCGGCGTCGATACCAACCTCTTTAAGCCCGGCTACCCCGTTCCCGAAGCGCTGGCCAGCCTCGACAGGCCGGTCTTCATCTACGCCGGCCGGATCGCGATCGAGAAAAACATCGAGGCCTTCCTCGAGCTCGACCTGCCCGGCGCGAAGGTCGTCATCGGCGACGGCCCGCCCCGCGAAGCGCTCGAGAAGAAGTACCCCGACGCGATCTTCGTCGGCTACAAGTTCGGCGAAGAACTCGCGGCGCACTACGCCGCCGGCGACGTGTTCGTCTTCCCCTCCCGGACCGACACGTTTGGTGTCGTCATGCTCGAGGCCAACGCCTGCGGCCTGCCCATCGCCGCCTACCCCGTCACCGGCCCGATCGACGTCGTCCAGCAGGGCCAGACCGGCTACGTCTACACCGACCTCCGCGAAGCCGCGGTCGAGGCGCTCGAACTCGACAAAGAACCCTGCATCGCCTTCGCGTCAAGAAACAGCTGGGCCCGCTGCGCCCAGACGGTGATCGATCATCTGGCGATGCGACGCGACGTCCCCGAGCCGGCGCCCGCGGTCAATGTCGAAGACGTACAACCCCCCAAGAGCGCGGTGGCCTAGTCGTTCTGTCCCGAGTCGACGGCTTCGTCATGGAGAGGCCAAACGACCCAGTCGCCATCGACCGCGGTGTGGCCTTCGCCTATGACCCATTGGATGACGTCCTGCTCGCGGTCGCCATCCGCGTCATAGGCGGCCGTCCCGTTGTCGTCATCGCGGTCGGCACCGACGCTGTAGAGCACCGGCCGGCCGTCTTTCAGCGTGTCATTCAACGGCCCGCCGGTGATCCGGTCGATGGGCATGGTCGGCAGGTAGCGCGGCACGAGGGCTTCAAGCGTGTCCGGGTACGCCCCGTGGTCGGCTTTGTACAGTTCCAGTGCCAGCGCGGTTAGCGCGCCATCCGCGTAGGCGGTGTGCCGTTCAGCCACCTTGCGCACCGCGCCCAGCGCGGGCATGGCCCACGCGATTGGGAAGTACCGCGTCCTTTGATAGAGCGAGTCTTCGATCAGCGTGGAGAGCTCCGCTTCAGCCTTCGACTCGGGGTGCTCCCACATCGGCAGCGACACCTCGGCCTCGTACAGGGTGTAGAACCGGTCGACCATCGCCGTCATGTCCTTGCGGTCGGCGACGACCATGACCGCCGCGGGGGAGACCGCCGTGCCGATCACGGTTGGCAGGAAATCCGCCTCGTCGGAAATCCCAAAGTATCCCGGCCCGCCGAAAGACGACAGCTCCGAGGCCAAGCGACGCCAGGCCCGCGCGTCCAGGTGGCCGTTGCCCCTGCCGTTGTCGGTGTACAGGTGCTGGATCAGGTCCATCATGAAAGCCCGTTCGCCGTCAAAGCCGGGCTTGTAACCGCGCCCCGCAGCGATTTGGTGGGCCAGGCCAGCCAACTGCTGGGATGAGAACGAAGCGGGGTACGCCGCGAGCGCCTCGCTGAGCGTTTGGTACATCAACTGCCGTATCGAGATGGTGACCAACTGATTGATCAGTGTGTTCTGTTCGTCGGCGTGGTCGGCGATGCCCAGCATGGCAACGAGGTTGGCGTATGCGGTATCGGCGTCTCCGGCGTCCAGGGCGCGGAACGTGTCTACGCTGAGCACCCGCCCGGCCGAACGAAGCGATGTGAGATGCTCCAACAGGATCATCCAGACCATCGGCGGCTCGTCGGCGTACTGGGCCTTCAACAACCGGGCATCCGACTCATGCTCTTGCAGGGTCTTGCCCGGATCAAACAACGGCAGGTCGGCGATATCGGTCTCGTACCCGGCGATAAAACCCAGGCCCGGCATGCCCGCGGCCCGGCGTAGGTCGGACATTGCCCCCGCGTGGTTGTTGAGGAACGCCGTAACCACGGGCCAGCCGTCCTCGCCAGGACGGGCCCGCTCACTGATGAGGCTGTATACGTTCGGCTGTCCTTCGGCTGGTTCGGCGGGGGGCTGGGTATAGCCCATTGCCAGCATCGCGCGGCGCACGACCGGCCAGGCGCGCTGGTCCTCGGGTACCGCTGCCGCCTCAACATTCATCGCCACCGTATAGTCGACCGCGATATTGCGCGAGCCGGTGAAGTAGTACACCCCCATCGCGGTGTACAGACCGATCAAGGCAACGACGCACCAAAACGCCCAACGCCAGGCGTGCCACAGCAGGTTTCGTTTGCGCTTCGTGGCCCTGCGAATCAGCTTGGCCGTCTTAGACCAGTCGCCGAAGCGCTTGACCGCTTCGTCCCCGCTCTGCCCGGCCGCTATCGCGTCTTCAAAGTGTGCAACGAGCTCGCGCGCGATGTCCGCCTTCTCCATGCGCCAAAGCCTGGTCCTGCGGACCAGCTTCGTGAGCAGCGCCTTCGTCTCATCGGGGATCGAGGCCTGCACGATCGTACGGCGCCAATCCAGCCGGCACGACACCCGCCAACGGATGATGTCGCGTATCGGCGTGTACCAAAACCTTAAAAGCAATGACGGTTCGCGGCTCTCGCTCATGCCGCACCCCCCGGCAGTGGGGGCGCCCCGGCACCGTCCCCGAGGCCGAGCTTGCCCAGCGCCACGGACAACGCCTCCCACTGCGACGTGTCCTTCGCAAGCCGGCGTTTGCCCTTGCCCGTCAGCCGGTAGTACTTGCGGGGCCTGCCTGTATCCGCCTTGTCCATGCGCGACTTGATCAGGCCCTTTGCTTCAAGGTTGTACAGCATGGGGTACAGGGTCGACTGCCCCAGGTCCAGCACGCCGTCGGTCCGCTTGGCCAGCGTTTTAACCATCTCGTAGCCGTACATCTCGCCGTTTTGGAGCAAGGTCATGACGGCCAGGGGGGCGGCACCACGCATCAATTCGCGTTCGATCTTCATTATTGGCTCCACATACTATTTATAACATAGTATAAGATCCGTCCGGCATCAAGCGGAACCTGAAAGATTTTCCAGCACCCCTGGCTCTTGAGGCCGCCTCCCGAACGGTCGGCCCCAACGCGGCAGAACGCGCGACGCGCGTGTAGCGGGGGGTGTAGGCTTGCTCAAAAGCCGGAAAATCATCCGCTTTTACCTTCATCGAGCCTGCACCCCGGCGATACGATATGCCTGATGGTCGTTGCAGCAAGCCCCTGCCGAACCAGGCAGCCGGGGGGTGGCTTCGAGGAAAGGGATAAAGACATGAAACGACGAAGCCATGTGACGCTGATCTGGGGTTGTTTACTCGGCCTGCTGGTATTGCCCGGCCAGGCGATGTCGATCGCCGGGTACGACGTCTGGACCTACCAGTTCCCGGGTGCACCGATCACCGGGTTCCGCGACATCAACGCCGACGGGGATGTGGTGGGTTACTACCAGACCAACGCGTCCGACTTCAACACCGCGCAGGCGTTGGAGATTGTCGGTGGTGTTGCGCAAACCATCACGATCCCGACGGCCACAAGCGACCGACGGGCGTTTGGCAACAACGATGCGGGCGATGTCGCCGGGTCGTTCAACAACCTCGGCTCGCACAGCTTTGTCCGGTCCGGCGGCGTGTTCACCACCATCGACTTCCCCGGCACGACGCAGGGCACAACGATCCGCGGGCTCAACAACCTCGGCGATCTCGCCGGCGAGTACGACGATTCGTCGGGCCAGCACGGGTTTGTCCGCCGGATCAGCGGCGTCTTTCAAACCGTCGATGTGCCGGGCGCAACGACAACGACCGTCCGGGCGATCAACGACGCGGGCCGTATGGCGGGGTTCTATACCGATTCTTCCGGCCAGGCGCACGGCTTTGTCAGCGACGACGGCGTCGCGTTCACCACCATCGATCACCCCGACCCGACAGCGCTGAGCACACTGGCCGGCGGGATCAATAACGACGGGGTCGTCGCCGGCGTTTGGCTCGCGTCCCCGGGTTCTCCCGAAAGCCAACCCGCCCGCGGGTTCTTGCTTGATAGCGGCGTGTATACGCCTTTCGATCTGGCCGGTGCGGTCTCGACGATCCCGCTGGGCATCAATGACAGCGGGCAGATCGCCGGCGAAGCCGTTGCTTCCGACGGGACCCACTACGGCTTCATCGCCACACCCGTGCCGAGCCCGGGTTCGGGCGTTGTGATCCTGATCGGCTTGACGGCGGTACTACGCCGTGGCGCAGCAAACAGGCCGTGCAGGCAGCGGCTGAGCCAGGTCCAGGCTTAGCAACCCGTGGAGTCAATCCACCATCAGCTGCTCGCGCTCGTATAGAAACGCAGGGCGTAGCGCCAAAAGAGACGCGCCGCAACCAGCAACGCGGCGGCGATCACCAGGCCGCCGAGGACCCAGGTGAATTCGCCGCGGCCTAATAGCACGTCCGCCGGCACGGTGGTCATGAACGCGACGGGCAGCACGAACGTGAAGAACGCGCGGTAGGCGCCGGGGTACGCGGCGACGGGGTACCGGCCCGCTTCGAGCAGCGCGTGCATGGCGTGGGTGACGTTGGCGAGCTTGGTGAACCAGATCGTCAGCGTCGAGAGCAGGTAGCCCAGCGCGTAGTAGATCGTGATACTCACGGCCAGCGGGACGAGCAGGCGCACATAGTTGGCCGCGTCCACCGCGGGCTCGAGGCGGAAGGACGCGGCGTAGACGATCAGGCCGAGCCCGAGGAAGAGGTTGGGCACGCCCCAGACCGAGACCTTGCGGGCGCTGAGCCAGAACTGCGAGTCGATCGGCTTGAGCAGGACGAAGTCGAGCGTGCCGTTGCGGACGAACTCGCTGATCTGCTGGCGGTTGGGCGCGAGCAGGGTCTGCTGCAGGCCGTCGAGCATGGTGTAGATGCCCACGACGATCAGCGCCTGGTTGAACGACCAGCCGTTCATCGCGTACTCGGTGCGCAGGAGCGCCCAGAGCGCGAAGAGGGCCCCGCCCATCGACGCGAGCGAGGAGATAGTCGCGAGCACGAAGTTGGCGCGGTACTCCATCTCTGACGAAACTGAGGCTGACCAGAAAATCAGGAGTGTTTTTGAGTATCGCTTCATTGAAAACACGCTTTGCTTGTCGAATGACCAATGACCAAGCCTAAATGACCAATATCAAACCCTCTTCTCTCATTGAACATTTCGGCTTGGTCATTCGGACATTCCATCGCTATGCCCCCATCGCCGAGTAGTGCCTGAGCCCGCGCCGCCAGAGGGCTTGCTGGAGGATGGCGAACAGGGTGATCCACCCGACGATCGTGAGCAGGCCTCGCGCGATGAGTTCGGCCGGCATCGCCTCGGGGGGCGCGGCGATCAGCTGCGCGGGGAACCAGAGGATGTAGGGGTAGGGCGTCCAGAGGATCACCTCCTGTAAGGCCGGTGGCAGCGTCTGGATCGGCACGACCAGGCCGGACAGGAACAGGTAGGGCATGTAGTTGAGGTTCTCCAATGCGGAGACGCGCTCGATCCAGAACGCGAGCATGGAGATGGTGTAGGAGATAAAGAACCGCAGCAGGAACGCGAGGTAGCCGCAGGCGAGCGCCAGCAAGACGCGCCACCCCTGCGGCAGCCACGTGCCCGGCTGCTCGCCGCTGCCCCACAGCGCCTCGGGGAAGATGAACAGGCTCAGCCCGATGAAGAGGATCGAGAACGGCAGGCGGGTGAACTGCTCGCCGGCGTGCAGCAGGATGTACCGCCACAGCGGGTTGACCGGGTGCAGCAGCATCGACGAGAGCCGGCCGGAGACGACGTCGTACTCGAACTCGTAGATGACCCAGCAGATGGTGAGCTGGCGGAAGATGAAGACGCCGATGAAGTAGCGGGCCGCGTCGACAGAGCCGAAGCCTTCGAACGCGCCGCTCGCGCCGGCCTGCACCCAGATGCCCATCATGATCAGCGGCAGCGTGGTCGCGATGACCCAGAAAAAGATCTCGGCGCGGTAGGTCGTCATCAACGCGTAGAACGCGTTGAAATAAGCCTTCGTGATGCGCGGGGTCGGGGTCACGGCGTTGTCTCGCCCTTGTTGTTGCCCGAATCGAACAGCCTTGCGATCACGTCCTCGATCGGCGGGTCGGTCACGGTCAGGTCTTCGACGTCCAGCTCGGCGAGCACCCGGCCGACCGCGTCGGTCAGCGCCTCGCGCTGGACCAGCAGGCGGGCGACGCGCCCCTCGTTCGCCTCGATCTCGCCGAAGCGGTTGAGCACGGCGTCCTCGACCGGCGCCGCCAGGTCCAGCTTCACCTCGCGAAGCGGCGCGAACCGCTGCACCACGCCCTCGAGCGACCCGTCGTACAAGAGCGCCCCCTCGTGGATCACCACCACGCGCGGGCACAGCGCGGTGATGTCGGCCATGTAGTGGCTGGTCAGCAGGATGCTCGCCTGCTGCTCCTCGTTGTACTGCTTGAGGAAACTGCGCACCGCGGTCTGCGCGTTGAGGTCCAGCCCGAGCGTCGGCTCATCGAGGAACAAGACCTTCGGGTGGTGCAGGAGCGCCGCGACCAGCTCGCACTTCATCCGCTGGCCCAGCGACAGCTTGCGGACCGGCTGGGTGAGCTCCTCGTCCAGGCCGAGCAGCTCGGCGAACACCTCCACCCGACGCATCGCTTCCTTCTCTTCGATGCCGTACACCGCGGCGTTGACGTGCAGCGAGTCCATCGGCGGCAGGTCCCAGATCATCTGCTGCTTGTTGCCCATCACCAGCGTGATCTGTTTGAGCAGCTCGGCCTTGCGCTTAAACGGCTCGTGCCCGAGCACCGAGACCGCCCCGGCCGTCGGGTGGACCAGCCCGGTGAGCATCTTGAGGGTCGTGGTCTTGCCCGCGCCGTTGGGGCCGAGGAACCCGACGACCTCGCCCGGCTCGATGGTCAGGTCGACCGCCTTGACCGCCTGGATCTCGCGGTGCCTGCGCTTGATGAAGTGCTTGACCGTGCCCACGAAGCCCGGCTTCTTGTCGGCGACGCGGTACGTCTTAGTCAGGCCTTGGGTCCGGATCGCGGGCATCGCAGAGATTCTACAGGCACCGCGCCTCGGCACGCCCGCCGGCGATGGCTAAACCTCCAAACCCCACACAATCAGAGCGCCGGCCCCGACACGGATCAACGCGCCAGGTCCCGAGGCAGCAGCGCGTCCTTGCCACGATGGTGCCTGTTGACCACCCAGTTGTCCGTGTCTTGATAGCTGGTCGCGTTGATCTGAAAAGTCTGCACACTGCCGTCGGCATCCGCGAAGTTGCTCGGGGCGTTCTGATCCTCCACGACGATGTAGCCGCCGGCGTCATTGATCTCGCCCACGTGCTCGTAGGTCGAACCGTTCGGGGCGGGGTGCGAGACCAGAGCGCCCTGGTAAGGATCACCGTTCTCATCTTGTACGCCATGGGGCGCGAAGTTCCCGAACGCAAAGTCCGACGCAAGCAGCGTGAACTCCGCGTCGTGCTCGCCCTCGGGCGACCACGTATCGTTCAGCCGTTCGTAAGCGCCGACATCTTCATAATAAAAATGTTTGGCGCGATAATTATTACCCACGTACAGCATGTAGCTAAGGATGTTGTCGTCCCTCGTGTTGTAATCGAGGAATTTGGGGGCGATCAACGGGCAGTGCATCACCGCGTCCTGGTCGTTGTTCTGCATGTAGTCGTAATAGATCGGCCGGAGGTCGTAGCCATTGCCAACGAGCTGCCATGGGCGTATTCGCGCGCCTTTCGTCATGGCGTCGAACCACCCGCCGGTTTCACCGGCCGCCGAGCCGTAGCGGTAGCCCGCTTCCGGGAAGAACTCATCGTGATCGATCGCATAGGAGAGCTGCACCTGCGCGATGCTTCGGACCGCGACCTGGCACTTCACGATGTTGGCCGAGTATCGCGCCTTGCTCAAGACGGGCAGCAGGATCGCGATCAGCAGCGCGATGATCGAAATCACCACGAGAAGCTCGATAAGGGTAAAGGCCTTGCGCATGGTGCTCCTTCAAGATAAACAAGACAACTGCAGATAGGTCACTGCATTATAAGCACGACGCCGCATCATTTCTAGGGCGTTCCGGAAGGTTCTATCGGCGTTTTGCCCCAATGCCGACAGCCAGAGACACCCGGGGAGCCTGTTTTGGGGCGTTAGAGCATTTTTGGCATGGCTCGGGCCCCGAGCCTTCTAGGGAGAAGGCGGGGGATGAGGGTCGGGCGTGAAGCAGGCCGCGGCTTGTTCTGTCTTTCATTGTGAAGACGACGCCCCACCCTCACCCCAACCCTCTCCCTGGAAGGGAGAGGGCGCCAAGGCACCGTGTCAACAAGGACGCAGGATGCTCTAGAGCCCAGAAAACAGCCTCAATACCCCCGCCGCCTCACGCGGTCGCGTCCTTGATCAAACGCCAGGATGAGGTAGCGCAGGGCGTCGCAGGCGTGGTCGGAGCCCTCTTTGAGCGGGTTCTCGTCGTTGGGGCGTTTAGGGTTGTAGCGGTACTTCTGCAGCGCGAGGATCAGCCCCTTACAGCGCGGGTGGATGCGCAGTAGGCCGTGGTCCATCCGGCGGAGCACCGCCTCGATACCCAGCCGCACAGGGGCCTTGGGCGTGCGGACCGTGCAGCCCTTCTGGCGGAGCACGTCGATCTCGCTGCGCCCGGTCTGGCTGGAGCGTTGCTTGCCCGCCGGGTCGACCGCCAGCGCATCGAGCCGATCCAACTCGGGCAGGCCGTGCCGCCGGGCCATCGCGTTCGCCGCGGCGAGGTTGTCGCTGAGGATGCGTTCCTTGGCGATGTAGTCGCCGGCGATGTGCAGGATCGCGTCCGGTCCACGGCTGACGGCCCACGCCCACAGCACGACCGTCTCGTTGCGCAGCCCGAAGTCCATCCCGCCGTACCAGACGCCCCAGCCCTTCGGCGTGTTTTGGTTGCTTCGATCGTAATCGCGCTGCTTGTACCACGGCTCCGCGTCTTCGACGAAAAGCTCTGGGTCGAACTTCGGGTACACCGCCGAGCGCGTGACCGGCCGCTTGCACATCATCTCCGCGTCCCACAAGCCGTCGCCAAGCCGGGTGCGCTGATCGATCAGGTCCTGCACCGGCAGGTGGCCATCCGCTTGCTTCGCTCGGCCAAGGCAGTCGTCCCAGACCTTGCAGCCCCCGCACTTGATCGGCGGCGGGCAACGCGCGACGACATCCATCGCGTTCCAGCGGTAGAGTCGGCGGTCCTCGCTGTCGGTCAATTCGGACATCAGGCCGCCGACCTCGTGCATCGTCGACAAGGCCTCGATCCGGCCGGGCACATGCCTCCCGCCACACACCGCCGAGCGCGTCACCAGCTGCGCCGCGTCCCACACATCCCGCTTCATGACATCGACCTCGTCGCACCGCAGCACCTGCACCCGCGTGCCCCGGACCGACTGCTCGCTGCACGAGAGCAGTTCGACCCGGCTGCCGTTTTGCAGCACGACCTTGCGCTGCGTCGGCGTCTTCGCCAGCACACCGCCACCAGCACTCAGCACCGGCTGATCCAGCAGCCGCCGCAGGTGCTCGTACATCTTCTCCGACTGCTGCAGCGAGCCGCCGAGGATGCGGACCTGGATGCCCGGCTTAAACAGCAGGTCCAAGACCGTCGCCGCCGCGCCGAGCATCGTCTTGCCCCCGCCGCGGTTGGCCCAGACCACCGCGTCGCCGGGCCGGTCGAAGAAGCTGTCCGCCAAGTAATCGAACGGCCCGGGGGTGTCCTGGTCGCTCCGCTTGGCGGGCAAGCGCAGGCCAAAGGCTGTCTCGACGAACTTGTGTAGCTGCGCGGGTGTGGTCGGGCGCAGCGATTGGAGTTGCCGCAAGCGTGCGCCGGGTCGGCGTTGTTGAGCTGAATGAGTTGTCATCTGGTTGTTCCCCAAAATGTGTTTAAGGATTGCGGTTTGTCGGGAGGGTGAGGCTCCTGCCGAACCGCGCGTCTTCTGTGACAGGCGGCTCGGCAGGAGCCTCGCCCTCCCAGAGAGCTTCAATCGCCTTGGACAAGCGTTTCATCCGGCTCGGGCACCGACAGCGCCTGGGCGAGCGCATCAAACGCCTCGTCTTGTTCGGGCTGCTGCTCCGTGCCCAGGCTCGAGGCCCGGCTCAGTTCGGTCTTCAGCAAGTCCACGCAGGCCTTGCGGACCTGCTCGGCCGAGAGGGTTTCGTCTTCCGCGGTCGCTTGCCCGATCAGCCGTGTCGCCGCGACGAGGCGGTACCGCGACAACAAGAGCTGCGTCTGGGCGTCGGCCAGCACGCACAGGCCCGCCAACGTCCGCCGTGTCTCGGGCTTGGCCGCCCAATCAACGAGGTCGTCAAGCGACAGGTTGTTCGCGCTGGCGAAGGACAGGATGTCGTGCTCGGCCTGGGCCAGGCCCAGGATCAGCCGGTCTTCCGTCTGTATTGGCGCACTCATCGATTGTCTCCTTGTGGGATGTTGAGAAGGGCGAGCAGCGCCGATTCGCGCGTGCCGCCGAGGTCACGCAGGCGCTTCTCGATCGCGCGACGCTGCGCGGGCAGCACAAAAAACGTCAGGCACACCGGCATCTGATCTACGGGCCTGGGTGCTTGAGGCGACGGCGTAGCAGCATTCAATGCCAAATACTTTTTGACCCGTGGCCCGTCCTCGGGCAAGCGCCGGGCCAGCTCATGGACCGGCATCGTCTTGCCCAACCTGTCGAGCAGCGCGGCGCGTTTCCGCGGGGCGTCCTCGCCACGCATCCGGTTCAGCGACGCGAGCAAGAGCATCGCCTGCTCGTCATCGACCGCCCATAGGTTGGTGTGGGCCGTGGTGTGGCCCAGCCGCTTGAGGGCCATGACGCGGTGGTGGCCGTCGAGGACCTGGTACCGCTCGCCGATCGGCCTGGCGATGATCGGCGGGTACAAGCCGGTGCGTTGGATCTCGCCGACAAGCTTGTCGAACAACGCCTTGGGCATGGCATTGCTGTTGAGCGGGTGCGCATCGAGCCGATCGATCGGCAGCGCTTGCGTGCGCTGCGCTGGGGTTTGCGGGGTCGGGCGTGTGGGTGGGTCAGGCATGGGTGTTTTCCTTGAGGTAGTAGATTGGGTTGGCGAGCAGGCGCTGCCGAGCGGCATCGAGCACCTCGGCCGGGCTCGGCGGCTTCGACACGCCGCGTCCACCGGCCGAGCGGTACCAGCGCGTCAGTTCCTTGTTCAGCATCAGCCGGCTGGGCTCGGGCAGCGCCTCGATCCGCCGCTGGACAAGCGAGGGCGCCGCCAGCCCGTTCGGCTCGATCCCCGCAAAGCGGAGCGCGGCGATCGCCCGCTCATGTGCGGGCAGTGCAGGCCGCTGGTACGCGGTCATCCCCGCGCGTTCGAAGAACGGGCTGACCCGGCCCATCACCGCCAGGGCCTCGGTGTACCGCGTCGTGGCGGTGGACAGCGCGTGCCTCACCAGCCGTACCGCCAAGCCCAAGCCGCGGTAGCGCGGGTCGATCATGACCCGGCTGATGCAGCGCAGCTCTTCGTTGAGCAGCTGCGACCGCGGCTTGGGGCGGAGGTGGCCGTAGCGCCCGCCCAGCGCGGCGTCACGGAGCCGGCACGACAAGGACGGCAGCGACTCGACCAGCACCGCGATCGCTTGCGGCGTTGTTGGGTGGGCCAGGAAACGATCTGCCGCGCTCGGCGTGCTGTCGCGGATCGTGAGGATTCGCGTCATCGTCATCGGGTTGCCCGGCCGGTAGTGGTGGGGCTTGAGCGCGAGGTAGTCGGCCCGGTAGCCTTGCACGATCGCTAAGCCGTCAGGCCGATCACGCGGGTCGATTGATTGGAATCGTTGGAAGAGGGTGGGCATGAGAGAGGAGTTGTTGGGAGAGGTTTTTGGGGAGGGCGAGGCTCCCGCCGAGCCGGGAGGTAGAGGTGATTCGCGGCGC
>JAHQVV010000214.1 GCA_019634195.1 Phycisphaeraceae bacterium
CCTGCAGCAGCATGCAACGACCCGTTCGGGGCGATGTCGCTTCTTCACAAGTTCCGGGGCAAGATTTCGAGAGGGCCAGGGTTGAATCAGGAGAAAAAATCCAGCGACCGATCAGAACAAGGATCCGATCACCACGGTGATTATCGGCCCCCTCTCAAAATTCCCATAGAACGACATCCAAAATCACGGCAGCGATTGATTAAATCACCAAAAAAGTCGAAACAACTATAGCGTTTGACAACCTTAAGCATCGCGGTGGGGGGACAACACCGGAGTGAACTATGCAACTGTCTCTACATCGAATGTGCCCCCGATCTATCAAATGGGCTCTTCTAATCACGGTCTGCACCGCAGTCCCGGCGTTCGCCGACGATGCAGATGAACACGACGGCCCCGCCCCGCTGCTTGAAGAATTGATCCTTGGCGAGTCGGCCTACACCCAGGAACAAGGCGAGTTCCAAACAACGATCGGCTTCACCTTTGACCGCGAGGACGACGAGAAGCAGTCCACCCTCAGCCTCGAGATGGAGTACGGCATCACCGACTGGCTCCAGGTCGGGTTCGAAGTGCCGTATCAATGGATCGATACGGAAGCCGATGGCTTCAGCGATATCGAGTTCAGCGCCGCCGCACGCCTGTTCAACCAAGACGGCCTGACGCTCACCGCCGTCGGTGAGTTGGCCCTGCCCACCGGTGATGAAGACGACGAACTGGGCGAAGGTGACACCGCCTACGAGGCGATGCTCTTGGGCGCCTGGAACCAGGGCCGGGCAGAGGTGTACGGCGGCGTCGGCTTCGAGTTCACCGAGAGCGACAACTCCGAGGTCTCCTACTTCCTCGCCGGGGCGATCGAGGCCTGCGATCCTTTCGCGCTCGTCTTAGAGTTGGCCGGCGAGCACGCCGATGGCGAAGACGAGGTCCGCCTGTCCCCGGGCATCCGCATGTTACTGAGCGAAGATTCACAGCTTATCCTCGGCGTCCCGCTGGGCATAAGCGATGACGCAGCGGACTGGGGCATATCAGTCAAGTTCTCAATCGAGTTTTGATCAGCCCGCTCAACCACGCCTAACACGGAACGACCATGCTGTTTAACCTGAATTCAATCAAAAACCGCATCACCTTGGCGTTCTTAACGGTGTCCATGATCCTCGTGGCCGTCTCCGCCCTGGGCATCTACCAAGTCATCGCCCTGCAGCGCGATTACATTGCCACGATCAGCGAACGGTTCCCGCAGATGTATTCGATGTCCCAGCTTGCCAGCAAGCTCTCCGCGATGGAGAAGAGCGTGGTGTTCATCGCATACGACCAGACTGATGACGAGGCGAACGACCAAGCGGTCCTTGCCAAGTTCGAAGCCGTTAAAACCGCCGCACGCGAGCGTGTCCGGGTGAACATCCAGATCGCCGAGGACTTCGGTGAGGATGACGAGTTCGAGATGCTCGAGGCCCTCAGCAGCAACCTGGATCATTACATCTTGTTGCTCGAAGAGATGATCCACCTGCACCACGATCAGACAACCGAAACCGATCAGGCCAAGGCTGATCACATGTGGGAGAAATTGTACGACACCCGTGCGGTTCTGAACGGCCTCATCGACGAGGTCATCGAAGAAGAGTACGAAGAGTTGCTCGAAGGTCAGGAGACGAGTGAGCGCGGCAGCGCCCGCTCGATGCTGATCGGCGTGGCCGCGGCGACCCTGGCGTTGGGCGCCGCCCTGTTGCTGGGCTGGGGCGTCTCCCGCAGCATCAACCGCCCGCTGTCCGAGCTGCAGCAGGCCGCGGGCCGATTCGGCCAAGGCGACCTGGATGCACGCGTGGGAGGCCAGCACGTCAAGGAGTTCGGCCTGCTCGCGGATACGTTCAATCAGATGGCCATCGACCTCAAGGCGGTCCAGGCCGAGCGCGACCGGGCCGCCGAGGATCTGCTGCAGGTCTCGCGTCAGGCGGGTATGGCCGAGGTCGCGACCGGGGTCTTGCACAACGTTGGCAACGTCCTGAACAGCGTGAACGTGTCGGCGGGGGTGGTTACACAAACGATGGAAAGGTCCCGGCTTGGGAGCCTGGGCAAGCTGGCGGGCCTGCTGACGGAAGAAAAAGACCGCCTGGGCGAGTTTGTCTCCAGCGACCCGCGTGGCCAGTGCCTGCCGGAGTTCATCGACAAGCTGTACGAGACGCTCGAGGCTGAGCGAGGCGAGCTGGAGAGCGAGATCAGCCAACTTGTCCAGGGCGTTGAACACATCAAGGAGGTCGTACGCCTGCAGCAGGTTTCGGCGGCTTCGGGCTCGAATGTAATGGCGCCGATGGGCCCGGCCGACCTCATGGAGCAGGCCGCCACGGTCAACCTGACCTCGTTCGAACGCCATGAGATCACCCTGGTCCGCGACTACGAGTCGTCGCTGCCCAAGATTAGGCTGGAGAAGCACAAGACGCTGCAAATCTTGATCAACCTGATCAGCAACGGGAAGAAGGCGGTCTGCGACAAATCGGTGCAACGCCCGGCGGTCACGCTGCGTCTTTACCGGGATCAGGACGATGAAAAAATCGTTTTTGAGGTCTCGGACAACGGCATCGGCATTGAGCCGGATCAATTGCCGCAGGTGTTCCAACACGGGTACAGCACGTTCAAGAACGGGCACGGCTTCGGGCTGCACAGCGCGGTCTGCGCGGCCGGCGAGATGGGCGGGGAACTAACCGCACACAGCGATGGGCGGGGTGCCGGGGCGACGTTTCGGCTGAGCTTGCCGATGGTGACTGAGGGAGAAGTCCTCGAGGTAAAAGCGGCGAAATCATGAGTGACGACAACAACAGCAACAGCAACAGCAACCGTATCCTGGTGATCGATGACAGCCCGGCTATTCACGAGGACTTCCAAAAAATCCTCGGCTCCGGTGCGGCGAACACCGACGAGCTGGACGCGATGGAGGCGATGATGCTCGGCGGCGAGGAGGAGGCCGAAGCGGCGGAAATGAGCTTCGAGCTGACCCACGCCCATCAGGGGGAAGAGGGCTACAACTGCTACCGCCAGGCGAAAGAAGCGGGCGACCCGTTCTTCATGGTGTTCGTCGATATGCGGATGCCCCCGGGCTGGGACGGGCTGCAGACCATCAAGGCCATCCGCCAAATCGATGACGAGGCCGCGATCGTTGTTTGCACGGCCTACTCCGACCACTCCTGGGAGGAGATCGCCGAGCAGTGCAACAACTTTGACAAGCTGCTGATCCTGAAAAAACCCTTCGACCCGATCGAGGTGACCTCCCTGGCCAAATCGCTCCACGAGCGGTGGGAGCTTCAGATGCAGGCGCGGTTGCGGACCGACGAGCTTGAAAGGCTGGTTCGGCTACGGACCAGCGAGTTGGAGATCGAACTGGCCAAAGACAAGGACAGGATGGACCAGCTGGAGCAAGCCGTTGCGGAGCGCACGGCGGAGCTACGGAAGCTGGCGTTTACGGACAAGCTCACGGGCCTCCCGAACCGCGTGCAGTTCCATGATGTCCTGATTGATGCGGTCGCCGCAAATCAGCGCGATCCGGGACACGCGTACGCGGTGATGTTTATTGATTTTGATGGGTTCAAGACCGTCAACGATAGCCTCGGGCACGATTCGGGTGACCTGCTGATCCAGCAGATCGGCGGGCGATTGAAAGGGGCGATGGAGGGGAAGGATTTTATTGCCCGGGACATCAGCCCCCTCGCCCTCGCCGCGCGGCTCGGGGGCGATGAGTTCTGTGTTCTGATCGACGGGTATCAAGATGAGTCGGAGGTGATGGCATCGGCCCACGCGCTCCTGGAAGCATTCAAGCAGCCGTATGACATCGGCGGGACCGTCATCAACAGCTCCGCGAGTATCGGCGTCACACTGAGCCGGTTTAATTACGACAGCGCCGAGGACGTGCTCCGCGACGCGGACACCGCGATGTACGCGGCGAAGGCGGGCGGGCGTGGCATGGCGATGCTCTTCGAGGAATCGATGCACGAAAGTGCCAAGCTCCAGATGGCATTGAAAAACGACATGCACCTGGCGATGGACGAGGACCAACTGGCTGTCTGGTATCAGCCGATCGTCTCCCTCGAGTCGCAACACGCGATCGGCGCGGAAGCGTTGCTGCGGTGGATGCACCCGGAGTACGGCATGGTCTCGCCGATGGATTTCATCCCCATCGCAGAGGAATCGGGCCTGATCTGCGAGATGGGTGCGTGGGTGCTGGAACAGGTCTGCCTGCAATTGGCGAGGTTCCCTAAGCTCAAGTATATGAGTTTCAATGTCTCACGCTATCAGTTCGCCGACCCGACATTCATCGATCGGTTCGATCAGGTGATCGCCCGAACGGGGGTGGACCCCGGCCGCCTGGTCGCCGAGGTCACTGAATCCTCGATGAATCAGGACGCGGCAGTCGCTGCACAATGCATCAAACAGATGCGCAACAGCGGGATGCGCGTTTACCTCGACGACTTCGGGACGGGCCTGTCTTCACTCGGCGCCCTGCGGAATCTCACCGTGGATGGCATCAAACTCGACCGGTCATTCCTGGACGACACCGTGTTCTCACGCCGCGCCGCAGCGATTATCGACTCCGCGGTCACGCTTGCCAATGACCTGGATATGCAGCTGATTGTCGAGGGTGTGGAATCCGTCGAGCAGGTGGCCATGCTGCAATCGCTCCGCTGCCCCGCCGCACAGGGCTACCTGTTTTCCCGGCCCGTTCCGGAAGCGGACCTGAGTCAGCTGCTGGCCAAGCCGAGCGCGCTTTCTGTGAAAATCGCGGCTTAGATTTGCGCGATTGATCCGCCGCGGATGTAACGGAGAACGTCGACAACAACCTTGGTTGCGGGCAAATAATCTGCGTTGCCAATGATTAGCCCGGGGAGGCAAATCGATGAAGCAGAGATGAAGCCGGGACAGGGGGCTTGATCAGAAGATGCCAACCGGGTCCCAGAGTTCTTTCGCGATCTCCGACGCGGCCGCGGGTCCGGGTTCCCAGATGTCCTCGCTCTTTAGCGGGTCGGCGTGGCCATCAAAGTACAAGATGTTGGTCACCTCGTTGGGGTGGCGGTAGGCGACGCGGCGCGGGCCTGCGTCAGAGGGGCCGGAACTGGTCTCGCCGTGCTGCTCCCATGTCGCGGGGTCCGCCCAGACAAAGCCCATGTTGCCAGTTGGGTGGATCGCGTCCATGAAGAAAATCTTTTCGCTGGGATTTTTGACGCCAGCCGCACGGAAGCCCGCACCGTTGGTCTCGAGCTCCGTGCTCGGGTAATTGAACTGGGTCTTGTTTGTCCCGTCGCGGTTCATGCCGTAGCCAACCGTCTCGACGTTCATGCTGTAGGTGAAAGAGATGTGGTCGGTCCCGCCACCCATGATTGTGTTACGCGCCAACTCGGCGTCCGGGCACAGGAAGTCGGTTGGCCAGCCGGTCCCCACGAACTTCTTCCCCGAGGCGTTCTCGGTCTGCCCAAGGTCCAGGTACGAAATGAAGTGGGCGTTCTCCAGCCAGCGGCTGCCGGCCGAGCTGCCGGCGTTTTTTGAAAACGCCCCGGCAACAAACGGGACATGGTCGCCGTTGTGCTCCGCCTGGTAGATCGCGTCGGCGATGCCGATCTGGCGGATGGTATTGCTGCACTGGATCTGGCGCGCGGACTGGCGGGCCGAACTGAGTGTGGGCAGCAGGATCGCGATGAGCAGCGCGATAATCGAGATCACAACCAGCAGTTCGATCAGCGTAAAGGCTTTAAATCGTTTGGTTTTCATGATAAACATCCGAGAGAGGGGGTAAGGTTTTACCCGACCGAAAGGTTTAACCGCGGCCGAGCAAGAAAGAAATCAATCCGCAACACACGCCGGGGCGACAGAGAACGGGCCACAAGGTCCGAACAGGGTTAAGGATGGGAACTCAAGAACAGAAGCCGGACCGCCTGGTACGGCGAGCGCGGTAAACGCGATGCCATCATCCGCGTCATCAATGCCGCTGCCGTTATCGAAATCGGCGCGAGCAGCGGCATCTTTTGCAACCTCCACCAGTTGCCACCCGTTGAACGTGGCGAACTCGGCCCCGCCCTCCCCTTTGCCGTTAAACCACGACATCTCGAACTCGTAGCCGTTGTTCCAAGCCGTCGGCGAGACACCCTCAAACACCACGTAGTTATCGCCTTTGACAAACGACCCGTTCCACGCAACACCGGAAGCGCTAAGGGTCGAAAAGACAAAGCCATTGGCCCCTTCACCGTCCTGCTTGAGCATAAACCGCGCGCCCTGCCCAGGGGTGTCGCCCGAGGCGTAGAGGTACAGGTTGTAGTGCTTGTCGGGGTCCAGGTCTTCGACCACGCCGTTGCCGCCGTCGGTGAAGATCGTGAAACGCCTGGCGTAGTTCGCCTTGGTGACGCCGTCAATCAGCTTGGCGTCATCGACGGGTGTATTGGCGCCGTCGTTGCTGATCCAGCAATAATCCCCCATCAGCGGGCTGCCGCCTTTGGCTGGATCACCGGCACCGTACTGGAACTTGCCCCCCGCCCCGCCATCAACGGCCGGGTCCATGAAGAACCCGACGGTTGAAGTTTTCCCGGCGGAGTCAAGCAGTTCAGAGGTGAGCCCGAGCTGCTTAAGGGTGTTCCACTTATCCCCTTCTTCGCCGATCACCGCAGGCCCAGAGACGGTGAAGTCTTGCCCGTTATGCAGGTCTACATTGACTTGCAGCTGACCGGCAGCCGTCGAAGCCAGCAAACTTGCTGCGCAGGCGGCAAGCAATCGTTTGCGATTGTTCATCTGCAGGTATTCCTCTCTGAATGTTATTTGGGGAATGATGCTTCTTCAGCAATACCCGGCTGTGCAGCCGTACCGCTATGCGGAGGGAGTCTTTACGCCCTGCGACGGCGGATCAGGATGAGTGCACCCACCGCCAGGCCTGCCAGCGAGCCAGGCTCGGGAACGATTTCCAATTGGAACCCGTTGAATGCGGCGAATTCAGCCCCGCCTGCCCCCTGCCCGTTAAACCAAGACAGTTCAAATTCGAAGCCCTGATTCCAAGCAGTCGGCGAGATGCCTTCAAATACCACGTAGTTGCCGCCCTCGACATAAGTAAACCCCGCATCGGTCCACGGAACACCGGAAGCAGCAAGGGTCGTATAGGTAAAGCCACCGACCCCATCATCTTGCTTGAGCATGAACTTCGCACCCTGCCCCACCGCGTCGCCTGAGCCGTAGAGGTAGAGGTTGTAGCTCTGGTTGGGGTCCAGGTCCTCGACCACGCCGTTGCCACCGTCGGTAAACAGCGTGAACCGCCTGGCGTAGTTCGCGGTGGATCCGTCGATTAGTGCGGCGTCGTCTACGGCGGTGCCGTTGTTGCTCATCCAGATGTAGTCCTCTATGAGCGCGTCACCGGTACCGTACTGGAACGAGCCGCTGTTCCCGCTGGGTGCGGGAAACGGGTCCACGGCAGGGAGCGTGTTAGACATGAAGAACGCGACGCTTGAGGTGCCCCCGCCGGCGTTTAAGAGATCAGCGGAAACCCCTGGCGGGGCATTAAAGTTGTTCCATGTATCCCCTGCGCTGCCGACGACCGCCGGCCCAGTGGGGGTGCCATGGCCGCTGCCGAGGTCTACGTTAATGAAACTGGCCTGGGCCGATACTGCGAAGAGCGCTGTTGCGCCTGCTGCTGAAAGGATGCGGATCATAATATGCCTCCTATGTGACAGATCCTCTAGGTTGTCCACCCACATAGATATGGGCGGGGTTTTGCCGGGCTACATCGCCAGACAAGCTGATTACTCGGGCTTATGCATCTGATACATCGTTTTGATTTCTTCTTGTGTCAACGCGCGAGAGAACACGCACACGTCGTCGATCTCACCGATAAACTGACGCACGACATCTTCGGGCGAGGTCCTCAGGCCGCGCTCGATGTTCCCGATAAAGACCGGGTCTTCTGTATCTTTCAGTGTGTGAGCGGCTTCATGCACAGCCACGACCTGGCCATCGACATAAGTGGTATAGGTCCCCTGTGAACCATCGGGATGCCGGTCATAGACAACCGCCCATGAATGCCACCGGTCATCATCGATCGGGTGTGAGTTGTGAATCTTGTGGTATTGATCTTTATCGAAATAATGGCCAACTTCACACTGTAGCGCGCCAGGCGTGGATTTCGTACCGCCGGACTGTACCCTCCAGGATCGGTCTCCCTTAACGATCGCAGCGCGCCAAAGAAGCGGGAGGCTGTCTGTCTTCACCCACAGGCAGATCGAGAAGCTGCCCGGGAAGTCGAACACGTCCTCATGGCGTGGGTCCACTTCGATCCAGCCCTCCCCCTGGTCTGGATAACCAAACCGCATGGCGCGGTCATGCTCGCCGAAGCGTCCGGCCACGCGCCGCACATCTCCAACAAGCCGGCCCGCCAGGCGTTTCGATCCGGTGCCGGCCTGGTTGGTGACGGCATTGTTTGGCACCGAGTCGCCATCGAAAGTGTAGTAGAGCTCTAAGCCCTCCATCTGCACAAGCGTCCGCCGGTCGTAGATCAGCTTCTTGGAGTACGGCGTATCCCCGATGCTTCGATGGATGTCATATTCTTCGTCTCGAACAAACGCGACCTCGTCTTCCGGGACGTCATAAATACGACCGCCGGTATCGACTCCAACCGTATTTCCAGATTTCAATATCAATTCGGAGCTGGGGTGGTCGCCGGAGTCATCGGCCGGCTTGGCCGAAGTCAACGCGATGACACCCTGGAATACCCTGGCGTGAACCCCCTTGTCGGGATCAACCCGAACCCCGAACTCGGTGCCCAGATCGACAATGCGGGCAGAGGGTGTATTAACGACCAGGCCCTTGCTGCTCTCTGTTTCGCAAAGGCACACCACTTTGCCGTTTTGTACTCGGATCTTGCCGGGGCCCTCAAGCACAAAATCACACGGAGATTGAAAGATGATGACCGCCCCATCTTCCATCTGTACACGGGCGTAGCCTTGCTGCAATGAGTAAGGCACATCTTTATACAACTCGCCATCACTCGGGCCCAGCGCATGGCCAGCGGCCTCAGCGTCTGGCGCGTCTTTCCATACCGCACCAACGCTATCGATCACAAAACCATATGGGCTGGGCCGAGCAGCAACAGCGGCATCCTCATTTAAAGCTACCCCTCGGCCAGCTGTATCGCGAGGGGTTTCTGCTGCCGGCCTATTGGGTAAATAGGTACTGAGGACTAAACCACAAACCATCAATAGCGCTGCGATCCCGCCATAGAAGACAAGCTTAGGGATAACGATAACACGTACGGAGGGGGCGGTAGCGTGTGCTTGTGTGCGCAGAGAATGTTGGGCGGACGACGGCTCATGGTGCGGATCGGGCAACGGCGTATCGTCTAGATGGCGTATCTCAACGTCGGCACTGGCTTCGAGTTCAAGCAACTCTCCGAGGCACGCGATCATCTCGGCGTTTGCTTCGGTATCGGTGCCGTGATCAGCCAGCAGGCTGTGCCGTTGCTGCTCCCGATGCAATAGTTCAAGGCCGGCCCGGACCTGGCTGTATTCGGCAAAAAGGCTGCGAGCCCGCCCATCCATAACGAGAAGCGTACTGAGGCGGTCGGCTTCATCGGGAGTCGCCGTTCCGTCATGAATGGCTTGAAAGAGCGCCACAAGTTCTGCCCACGAATAACGGCTCTCTTCTGGCATCACAACCCCCTCTCGGCACGCCGTATGCAGACCATCAGCTGGCTATAGACACGGCTGCGCATTCGACTAACCTTTGCCTCTGACCAACCGACCAATTCGGCGATTTTTTGGCCAGAGCAATTGTCGACGTAAATCATGTCTATCAATCGCCGATCCACCGACGCAAGCTTCTGCACGCATTCCTCTAGCCGGGCTAATGTGAAACACATCGCCTTTGACTCTTTCAATGTCGATTGATCGGCAAGCATCTTGACGGCCTCATCAGACAAACGAGCCGGCTGCTTTGTTTGCGAGGCCTTGTAAAAGGCGAGCACTGCCTTCCGGGCGATACCAAAGACCCAGGCCTCAAACGATCTCGCGGGGTCGTATTGCTCGGCCTTTCTCAGCACGATTTCGCAAACCTCCTGCCGAAGGTCCTCCGCATCTGCTGCCACATAAATGATCGACCGCAGAAAACCGAACAGTTTCGGTTGCAGTTCAGCGAGCCTCGCCGCCACATCCGGCTGAGACGGAAACTCCTGAGGGGTCGGGGGTTGAGTAGTCAAATTACTTCCTGTTTCCCAAAAGAACGGTCTAGCGTCATCTAAAAGATGCCACCTGCTACTACTTTCTCTAATTTAGGGCAGAAAGAATTTCACAAAAAATCAAAAACTGCCCAAAAAAGTAGCAGTCCTTTACGCTCATTCGGGTTCGTTGTTGGCCTTTAAACCGCTTCTTGTCCCACAAGACGTGTTTTAATGCTATCCACCCCAGAAAACGCAAGCCGACGGAAAAATCATTACACCGCTCCGCTGAGCCTCTCGAGCGTTTCGGAGCAGGTTACGCTTGCCATGCGGTGTAATGATGGCCTCCCGCTTCTTCATCAGAGAAAGCCTCTGAGATGTGATAATTGTGGACAAAATCATTATTTTTAATGGCCTGCCCCACAGTTCATACCAATGACTATGTTAATCCAAGGATGTATTGGTCTGACCAAACACGCTCGCCTTTCTTCACCTCCTCGATCTTTTTCTGCACAAGGTTGCCGTCTTCATCGACACACCACACCACCGTCCCCGCGGGGAAGCAGAACTTGGGCGTCAGCATCCCGATCATGAAGTCCGTGCCAGCAATCAGCGCGTCTTTAGCATACGGGTTCAGATCGAGTGTCCCAATCACCGCACTCGACAGTGCGCTGGTCCCAAACCCCACCGCAACCGACGTCGCGTAGCAGGCAAACCGACCCGCTGCAGCCTTGAGCCCCTGCGTCACACCGGTACGCGCGACGTTGTAGGTGATCGCCCCCGCACCCGTCAGCAGCAACGCTGTGTTCGTGCCTGTCTGAGCATATTCCAGATACTGGATCTGCTTGTCCAGTAACTCGACCTCCGCCGACTGCGCCTTTACAAGCTTGCCGGTGGCGTTATTCCACTTCTGGAGGACACCCTCTGGGTCACCCGCGGGGACGCCACGAACCGCGACCGGGGTGCCGATGTTCCCCAGCTCGGCCTGCTGACGCGCGTTGCCGTAGCCGTCCGCAAGACGCTTGTTCACTGCATAGAACGTGTTCACCCAGCCCTTGAAGCCTTCATAGATTTCCTCGGCTAATGGCAGCTGCCCAGACGGGTCGAACGGGCAGTTGCCCATCCGGTCCTGCATCCGCTGCACCTGACGGCCCAGACGCTTGACCTGCGCATCAAGCAGACGCCTGTGGGAGCGTAGCCGACGCAGCTGGTTCGCAACAATCCGGTCCGACGTGCGGTACGCAGAGGGCGCGATCGAGTTGTAGCGGTCGATGACCGTGTCGACCACATCACCTACAGACAGGCCCGTCGCGTCTGTACCCAACGATAGCGCGAAGTGCCCGGCGTACATGTTCTGGCCATCGACATCCCCGGCGGGGTCGCGGGTCAGGAATCGGCCTAGAGCGGGTACGTAGTCGCGGTTGCGCATGTGTACCAGGCCGGTGGCCTCGTCGTGGAAGTGGCCGGTGAAGCCGACGCGGCAGAGAGGGACACCAGAGGCGTAGAGGCGGGTCGAATTTAGGACGGCGGCTAGCGCCTTGGGGTCGTTGTCGGCTGTACTAATACCTGTTTCCGCACCATAATAGAGCTGCAAATCGATAAAATCAGTTACGCCATCACCATTCGCATCTCCCTGAGCATGGGTCTTGCCAAGTTGCTGGTAATTATTATTGAGGATAAGTAGATCGAGGATATTGACACTACCGTCAGCGTTGAAGTCCGCATGCATAACCTGCTCATTGAAGTCCGATCGCCGGAAGACTTGCCGCTGACCATACAATGAATACTCATAGCGTTCGATCACGACGCCTCGCTCATCGACTAATGCCATCAGGTTGTATTGCTGATCTTGCATCGCATAGAAGCGTCGATCGATGACATTGTCGCCCAGCGTCGTGCCAACAGAGTTCACGTTGTGGCCCACTTCGGCTAGCGAGTCGGTGTAGTGGCCCGCCAGATTGTCCCAAACGTATTGCGTAACCAGGCGCTGGCCGGCGAAGTTGTCCCGGGTCTCGATCAGCGACCAGCCGATGTAGTAGTGATGCAGGTAGGTGTCTAGGACGCCGCCGACGTAGGCCTTTTCGACGATCCGTCGGCCCCGGCTGTCGTAGGCATACTCGGCCAGGGGACTGCCGACCTGGACGGTGCCGCCGCCGTCGCGATAGGCGTTTTCGACCTTGACCAGGCGGTTTGGTCGAGGTTACGAAAACTGGTCCACTTGAATTGTTAGTCTGGTCCAATCTGAAAGGATCAGACGATGCCAGG
>JAHQVV010000215.1 GCA_019634195.1 Phycisphaeraceae bacterium
CCAATCGCCACGGATGAGCGCCCCCACGCCGCATCGCTGCTCGCCCAGCACCTCGATGCTGTCGTCGTCCTCAAGGGTCAACGCAGCATCATTTCCGATGGCGATCGCTACGCCACCAACACTACCGGCAACCCCGCGCTCGCCACCGCCGGTTCGGGCGACGTGCTCACCGGCCTGGTCGCATCGCTGCTGGCCCAAGGCATGGCCCCCTTCGACGCGTGCCAGCTCGGCGCCTACCTGCACGGCGCCGCCGCCGACCAGTGGGCCAGACAACGCGGCACCCGCGGCCTCCGAGCGATCGAGTTGGCGGACATGCTGCCGAAAGCGATATCTGATCTCGTGTAGCGGGAGACGCGCAGCGTCCCGTTCAAATGATCTAAGACCGATCGCACGGGACGCTGCGCGTCTCCCGCTACACGATGCTGTTATCGGCCTACTCGCCGTACTGCCCCGCCGCGTCGCGGTGCATCTTTGAAACAATCTCGCGGAGCCTCTTGGGCTTGATCACCTCGACCTGGTCGGCGTAGCCGCAGACCCACCAGGCGATTTCATGGAGCCCGTCGACTTCGAAGCGCATCACGCAGCTCCCGTCTTTGCGGGTCTCGTGCGTCTGGCTCTCGTGCCAGCGGACCTCGCTGACATTGGTCGCGACCTTGGGTGTGAACGCGAGCTCGATCTTGTAGGTCTTGCCCTCGGGCAGCAGTCGCCAGGCCTTGCCGAGCTTGTCGCTGATTTTATAGGTGCTGGGGCGGTGGAACGGGCGCTTCAGCAGCGCCAGCTCCTTGACCCGCACGAGCTTGAGCATGCGGACGTCGTTGTGCAGGTCGGTCTTGCCCAGCACGTACCAGGCGCGGTTGGCGTGGTGCAGGAGGTAGGGCTCGATCTCGAAGGTGCTCTGCCCCTCGCCGTTGACCGCGGCGTAGGTGACCGCGCAGGCCCGGCCCATGTCGACCGCCTGCTGCAGCTGCGTGAAGTAGCGCGACTCGTCGTCCGTATCGAGCTTGGGGTCCGGCTCGATGCTGATGTTGGCGAGCATCTGCCCGCACGTCGCGCGCAGCGGCTCGGGCACGGTGGTGATGAGCTTGTAGATCGCCGACAACGCGTGGGCGTGGAACGGGCGCTCGCGGTGGTTGCCGATGAACCGGGTGAGCTGCATCATGCCGAGCACTTCGGACGCGGACAGCGCGATGGGCGGGAGGAAGAAGCCTTGTTGGATCTTGTAGTCGCCGCCGTCTTTGGATCGGCAGGGGATGCCGGACTGCTCGAGGGTGTTCAGGTCGCGGAAGAGCGTGCGGGTGGAGATGCCCAGTTCGGCCGCGAGCGACTTCGCATCCCAGCCGGTGCGGGTCTGCAGCAGGTTGATCAGGCGTAAGAGCCGGCTGACACGGTCGCTTGGCATGGTTTTCCCGCCCGAAGAACAGAGTCAGGGGATGATACGCAACTCGTGTTGACTGTGCGCGGCTTGATGCTAAGAGGAATATCCTGCTCGCACGCCTCTCTGATAAGGTGGGGCAGGCTTGCAGCCTGTCACCGTTCGCAGCAGTTATGACAGGCCGGAAGCCTGTCCCACCAAACCATTCTTCAAGCCGACTTCTGCGCGATGGCGATGATGTCGCGGTAGACGCCGCCGATCTGGCCGTTCTGGATGACGTGCATGCCGTTGGCGGTGTTGATGATGCGGTTGAGTTCTTCGACGTTGAACTCGAAGCCGTGGTAAACCGGGTCGGACCAGGCCTTGTACTGCCAGGAGGGCGTGACGCAGATGAGGTGTCCGCCGGGCTTGAGGACGCGGGCGGCCTCGTTGAGCACGCCGATGGGGTTGCCCAGGTGTTCAATCACGTCGAGCATGACGGCGCAGCCGATCGAGTTGTCGTCGTAGCTCATCGCGTCGCCCATACCGACGTGGAACTGAGGGGCGGTCAGGGGCGGCGGGTAGTGCTGCTGGCCGCACATGCGCTCGGCGCCGGCGATGCCCTCGGGCTCGGGGTCCAGGCCGATCGACCGGCAGCCCTGCATCGCGAAGAGGTGGGTGAATAAACCGTCGCCCGAGCCGATGTCAACGACTTCCCCGCCGGCCCCCTGTGGCGGCAGCGTGTACTGAGCAACAAGCTTGGCGAGGTGATCGGCGCGCTGGCGGTAGACCGGGGCCTTCTCGTAGCTGTCCCAGTGCATCGCGCCGCGCTGGTCGTACTTCTCAAACGGCATCTGCCCGGCGTGGAAGAAGGCGTTCCAGACCAGGCCCTGCCCGGCGTGTTCCTTGCGGACGTGGTCCAGATCGGGCGCGACCCAGTCGAAGCCGAACTCGTTTTGGAAGGCTTCGGATTCCCCAGCATTGCGCGCGGGGCTGAAGGTGTCGACGACGACGGCCTGCGGCGCGGCGAGGACGCGGTGGCCCGCGCGGCGGACGGCGAGGCCCAAGCCAAGCATGCCAAGGCTGCCGAGTTGTTCGAGGATCCGCTCGCCATTGACTTCGTCGAAAACGCTCTCATTGACCACCGCGACGCCGCCGGCGATGGTGTCGCACTCTTCGGGGAAGCGGTACGCCTTGCCATCGACGCCTTTGCCGACGTGGTGGAAGCCCTTGGGATGGATGACGAACTCGCCGAAGGAGAAGACGTGGCCATCGGGTGTGAAGCGCTTGGCGCCGACCATGGCGACGCCGGGGGTGTTGGCGATGAACCAGCCGAGGCGGTCGCGCCAGTCGGCGGGCTCGGGGGCGGGCGTGTTGCAACCACGGACGACGACTTGGCCGTCGCTGCCGCGATCGATCTGCCAGTGTGTGGTGGGCGTTGCGGGGGCACTTCCGGGAGCGGACTGAACGGCGGTCGAATCGGCATTAGACATACCTCCGGGATCGACGGCATCCGTCTATGGACGTGAATTTGTCCGATAACCGATGGGTTGGGTGGTGCGCGTTCGAGCCGTACCGCTTCATTTTGAGAGCTTCATGATGCCCACCCCCCGCCTCTCTATCCTCATCCCGAACTTTAATAACGGGCCCGCCTCGTCTAAGGACGGCAAGACCGACCTGATTGGCGACCTGCTCCAGTCGCTTTGGGACACCCTCCACGACGACCCGACACCTTTCGAGATCCTCGCGTTTGATGACGGCTCGACCGACGAGTCGCTGAAGACCCTGCGCGACTGGTCCCAGAAGACCTGGCGCGGCGGCGAGCCGTTCCTCACGCTCATGGAAGACGAGCACTGCGGCATCCTGTCGATCACAGCGAACAAGCTCGTCCGCGCGAGCAAGGGCGAGTTCCTCGCTCGGCTGGACGGCGACATCGTCATCCACACGAAAAACTGGGCGGCCACGCTCTGCGAGGCCTTCGACACGGGTCCGAAAGACCTGGCTGTGATCGGACCCAAGCAGCTCACGCCCGATGGCAAGGTCCACTCGATGGGCGATTTTATACTGCACCCCAAGGGCTACCACCACCTCTGCGCGGGGCTGCCCAGCGACATGGTGACGCGGGCGGTCGAGGTCGACCATGTGATGGGCTGTTTCTACTGCTGTACTCGGGCGCTGTACGACGAGCTAGACGGCTACGACGAGGACTACATGCGCGGCCAGACGGTGGACTTCGGTATGCGGTCGCGGCTGGCGGGTTACCGCTGCTGGGCAATCCCGACGATCGAGTTCACGCACCGGCACACGCTGCGTCTGGACCGCGCCACAACGGCGGACAGCGAAGTCGGCGTCGACAACTCCCGGCAAGTGTTTTGCGACAAGTGGGGCTTTGACCGCATCGCGCCGGACCTGGACGTCGCTAGAGAGCGCTACGCCAACACGCCGCTGCTCTGGAACGCGCAGGTCTTCGGCGTGCCCGCGGGTGCGGACACGATCCCCGCCAGCGCGGTCCCCGCCAGCTTCGAAACAAGCGAGTGGGCGCGATTCAACCAGGACAAGGCGTTCGCCCAGTGGGTCATGTTCAAGGTCGGGTCGGTGGTGCAGATGATCGAGCAGGGCTTTGGGCCCAAGGATCGGCCGGTCGTTGTGCCGGACTGCGGCTCGGGGATCGTGGTGCAGATCCTGGCGACGCGCGGGGTCGAAGCGATCGGCATCGAGCGTGAGATCAAACACATCGAGATGGCCAAAGAATTCGTCCGGCACCACACCACCCGCGGCGGCTACCCCGGCAAAGCCCCACGATTTATCCATCAGACCGAGCTGCGCGAGCTGCCGCTTGGCGATAGCGAGGCGGGGCTGGTCGGCGTGTTCGACCGGATGGAGGCCCACGACAACCCCGTCTCCCTGCTGCAAGAGGCCAGGCGGGTCTCGGGCGAGGACGGCGCGGTCCTGGCGATCAGCAAGACCCCCGCACTGGAGCACGAGCAGCCGATGCACCCCTACCGGCCGCCGACGCCGCTACAGATGGCCGGCCTGATCATGGCGGCGACGGGCTGGCGGACGGTGATCGAAGTGCAGAAGCAGACACCCGGCACGCCGATGGTCGTCCTGGCTACGGACCGGACGATGACGCAGCAGCCCAAGCCGGCCGAAGACTTGGCCCCGATGACGATGCAGCCGGCGACGACCGGATAACCACCTTCTCCGCCGAGCGCAACAGGCGGGCGTGCTTATCCCGCGGCTGGATTGAATAGTTCAGTGCTAGAATACGGATGCCCGATGGATATGGGTGTGCGCGTTGCCCGGCTTTGGCGTCCCTCTTTGTAGAGGCTGCGGCCGGGGCGCAGTGACCACCGAAAGGATTGAGATGGGTCTGACCCGACGACAAGCGATCATGGCGAGCCTGGGCGCAATCGCGCTGGGAGGCTGCTCCAGTACCGCCCGGACAAGCCGGCACCCCCGGCCCATCGCGCCCTGGGCCGGCTACCCCGCCAACCCATCCAACCGCACCGCCTACACACCGGTCCAGGCCCCCCCCCGACAGACCATCGTGCAACCGAAAACCCCCGGCGTCGTGACCCCCGCCGGCGTTGCCGCGATCAGCCGATCCAAGTGGACGCGCACCGGCCCAGTTAAGTCCAAGGTCAACGCGATGAGCGGCATCAGCAAGGTCACCATCCACCACGAGGGCTGGACCGCCGTCAACTTCACCAGCCAGTCTGCGACCGCGGAACGGCTTGAGAAGATCCGCAAGTACCACGTCGGCGAGAACCGATGGGGCGACATCGGCTACCACTACATCGTCGACCGCGCCGGCCGGGTCTGGGAAGGCCGGCCCATTCAGTACCAGGGCGCCCACGTCAGCCAGAACAACGAGCACAACGTCGGCATCCTCGTCCTGGGCAACTTCGACAAACAGTCGCCCTCCAGCGCTCAGCTCAAGTCGATGTACCACACGGTCGCGGTGCTGACCAAGCAGCACAAGATCAAGACCAAACTGGTCCGCTCACACAAAGAGATCAGCACGACAGCCTGCCCGGGCAAAAACCTGCAGGCGCAAATGAACGCCCTACGCCGGCATGTGGGGTAAACAGTTCGGCTTGGCTTGTCGGGAGGGCAAGGCTCTAGCTAAGCCGCAAGTACGAGAGGTTTCGCGCCTCGGCAGGAGCCTCGCCCTCCCAAATCAAATGATCATTCAAAGGCCGTCCTCAGGCGCGGCTTTTTTTATGCGCTCCGCTACAATGACGGCATCATGGATGAAGCCACCCCCACCGCCGTCGAAGACGAACACACCGAAGAAGTCGCCGAAGAGGTGGCTGAAGAAGTGACCGAGACAACTGCCGAACAGAAGGCCCCGGTCGTGCTGCCCGAGGACCTGGACGCCCGGGTCGAGGCGGCCTTGATGACCAGCGAGCGGCCGATGACCGCGGCGCGGGTCGCCGAGGCGCTGGGCGCTGCCGGGGCGAGCGGCGCGGTCGAGGAATCGATCGAGGCGCTTAACACCGAGTACGAGCGCACCGGCCGGAGCTTCCGCATCGAGAAGGTCGCCGGGGCCTGGCAGGTCGTGACGCTTTCGAAGTACGCCGACGTGCTCGACGGGCTGAAGCGCACCAAGCAGGACAACCGCTTGAGCGCGAGCCAACTCGAGACGCTGGCGATCGTGGCGTACAAGCAGCCGATCGTCCGGGCGCAGGTCGAGGCCATCCGCGGCGCGGCCAGCGGCGAGGTGCTCCGCCTGCTGATGGACCGGCACCTGGTCAAGGTCGTCGGGCGCAGCGAGGAGATCGGCCGGCCCATGCTCTACGGCACGACGAAACAGTTCCTCGAAGTGTTCGGCCTGGGCACGCTCAAAGACCTGCCCGAAGCCGACGAACTCAAACCCATTTAAGCCATGCCCAACCGATCCACCACCCAACGGGCGCTCGCGCTATTGCTCGCCACCTTGATGCTCGCCGGCTGCGGCAGCTACGCGATCCAGGGACGCGTCGTGCGCGGCTCGACCGCCTCGATCCAGCTCGTCGACAAGAACGACCGACGCCTGACCGAAGACAACCCCACCGGCGGCGGCGCGATCGTGCAGGGCATCCTCGAGCCCAACACGCCCTCGGAGATGAAGACCCTTGGCCAGGTCGTCACCGACGGGCAGGGCAACTTCGCGATCCCGGTCGACGCGGCCGGCGCAGGTTTCCTCGAGTACGAGGCCATGCTCATCGCCCGGCGGGAAGGCCACCGCGGCGCGATGACGACGATCGACCTGCCGCGCAGCGGCCAACGCGTGCTGGTCACGCTGCCGCTGGGCCCAGACACGCTGCGGGTGCCCAAGAGCTTCCTCGACGAGGCGCTCCAAGACGCCAAGCCGTACCTGGAAGAGAACCGGTAAGAACAGTTCGTCGGAGCAAGGCGCGTCAGGCGAGTGACCTAAATCCTCGGTCACTCGCCGGCGGCCCGTGCTCGGTTCTCCAAGCCATCACCAAACCCACACCCGTAAACCCGCATTGGGCTCGACTGTTGGCCGTTTTATAGGCTCTGACCACCCCGAATACCGATTTGACCGGCCTGTTCTACAATAGGCGGCCCCGGAACACGGATCACCCCCCCTCATGGCCAAGCTGCAACAAGCCACAACCGATCCGGCGACGGGCCGAGACGAGCAACCGACGCAGCAACAGCCGACGGTTGATCGCGTTGCCAAGACCAAGGCACCAAAGCCCCGACACGATGTCGGGCTGGCGTGGTTGGTGCTGCTAGGCCTGCTGATCCTTGCCGCGCTGCCGATGCTGATCGATGTGAATACCCCGGGCGTGTGGACCGAGCAGGAGGCGCTGAGCGTTGCGATCTCTGCCGAGACGATGCAGCGCAAGGCCCCGATCGCCGATGGCGAGACGTCGCTGCAGAACTGGACACCCGTGTACCAGGGCGAGAGCAGGTGGGACCTGCCGCCGGGCGGGACTTGGGTGCACCTGCTGATGTATGCCGGCATCTCGGCCGATCCGCTAAGCGTAGAGGATCCCAACGACATGCAATGGGTGATCCGTGCCCGGCTCGGCGCGGTGGTGATGGCGTTGTTGTTCGTCGCCGCGGTGTTCTGGGCAGGCTATAGCATCGGCGGGCTGCCGACCGGCGCGATCAGCGCACTGGTCGCGATGACGACGCCGCTGCTCATCGGCTTTGGCCGGCACGCCAACCCGCATATCGCGGCGAGCGCATGGTCGGCCCTGTCGATCGCCGGGGCCTTGTGGGCGATGCGGCCTCTGCGCACCTCGCCCTCGCTGATCCGACAACTGCTCGGCTGGATAACCTGCGGCATTGGGCTGGGCCTGGCCACCCTGACCCTCGGGCCCGTCGCCATCCCGGGCACCCTGCTGTGCACCGTCGTCCTGGCGATGTGCTGCCCCCGACGCATCGGGCACATCATGGGGTTGATCGCCTCGACCGCACTGGCGGTGCTGCTGCTGATGCCCTGGGCGATGCACGTGCACGGCCACGACCCGGAGGTCTATCAGAAGTGGCTCGATCAACTCAAACCCGATTTCGGTCAGGCGGGTTGGGGCGAGACCTTCTCCCGAGCGGGCTGGCGCTTCTCGTTGGCCGCGGCGATCAGCGGGCTCTGGCTGGTCTGGCTCGTGCCGGCATTGATCCAGCCCTTCAGCACCTCCACCGGCAGCGCACGGCGCAGGCTCATGCTGGGCTGGGGCTGGCTCGTCTGTGCCATGCTGCTCGTCGCCTTCGCGCCCGGCGACACCAAGCTCTCGGGCCTGCTCATCGCCATCGCCCCGGCCAGCGTCGCCATCGGGCTGGTCATCCGCCAGTTCCACGACCTCTCGGCCGAGGGACGCCACGCCCGGCTCTGGCTCACCGGCAAGTGGCTGACGTGCGGGAGCATGCTCGTCCTGGCGATCGCCTTGCCGCTGACCGGGTACCTGCTCAACCACCAACCCCAGGCCGTGCAGTGGCTGCCGAGCAGCGAGCACTCGCTGTTGGCGACGATGCACTGGAGCTTCTGGGCCGGGGCGGCGGCGGCGCTGCTGCTCGCTTCGGCGCTCGCGACGCGGTTCGCCCTGCATAACCACCCGGGACGGACGTCCGCGTGCCTGGCGGTCTGGATGCTGATCCTGCTGGGCCTGGCGGCGATCCCGATGTCCCGCAGCGAGCGTCTCAACACCCCGCAAGACGCGCCGCCCAACATCACGCGCAGCGCGAGGCTCTAAGCCATGACCACCCCCCAGCGCATCATCGACGCCAACGCCAACCGGGTCCGCGAAGCCATGCGTGTGCTCGAAGAGGCGGCAAGGTTCGTCTTGGAGGACGAATCGCTCTCACTACAACTCAAACAGATGCGGCACGACTTCACCGCCGCCCTGCCCGACACACTGGGACTCGTCGCGCACCGTGACACGCCGGGCGATGTCGGCACGACGCTGACGACCGATGCGGAGCAATCGCGAAGCGGCCTGACTGAGGTGATCGCCGCGGCAAGCGGCCGGCTGTCCGAAGCGCTGCGTGCCATCGAGGAGTACAGCAAGCTCGACGAGCTTGGCCCGGCGTATCAACCGCTTGCACAGGCCGCGGAACAGGTGCGCTACCAGAGCTACGACGTGACGCAGAAGCTGACGCTCGCGCTGAACAAGCCCAGCACGCAGTGGCGTCTATGCCTGCTGCTGACACAATCCCTATGCACGCACCATGATTGGCGACGCGTGCTTCAGCACGCGGTCAAAAGCGGCGCCGACTGCATCCAGGTCCGTGAGAAAGACATGGATGCGGGGCCACTGCTCGAGCACACCCGCGAGATCGTCGCATTGGTCGGTGGGCGCGCCGCGGTCATCGTCAACGACCGGCCCGACCTGGCCGTGCTCGCCGGGGCCGACGGCGTGCACCTGGGTCAGACCGACCTGAACCCGGCCGACGCGCGCAAGATCGTCGGCCCGCGCATGCTCATCGGCGTCAGCACCTCCAGCCTCGACCAAGCGGAGCAGGCCAAGGCCGACGGCGCCGACTACTGCGGCGTCGGCCCGATGTTCCCGACCACAACCAAGCACAAACCCGACCTCGCGGGGCCGACCTATCTGCGGGGCTTCGTACAGTGGGACGGCTTGCCACACCTGGTCATCGGCGGGGTCACACCGACGAACATCCGCGAGTTGGTCGAGGCGGGCGGCCGGGGTGTGGCGGTGAGCTCGGCCATCTGCTCCGCCGAGGACCCGGCGGCCGTGACGGCGTCGCTATGCGAGGCGTTGCAGGCAACAACCGCCAACAAGTGACACACGCGGTGCGGCTCTTTTTCTGATCAATATCGGCACGACATGCGATTCGCTAACCGTTACAACCCGCAAGGTTTGACTTGAATTCGCTCATTTCACCAGCCCCCGCAGATGGCGTATGCCTGTTCAGGGACAGATAAACAACGATACGTTTCTCATTTCCGGGCAATTGCCGGGATGCTGCACCCGATAGTGACATCACCGCCGGCCATGTTGGTCGGCAAGAAAGTAAGGACATGCCCTATCACGCCGCTATCTTCGACTTACGTGGCACGTTGTTGAAAGATCCAGAACCACACTTCACGCTCAACGCCTGCATGGTGCAGGCCCGGAGCCTGCGCGTGGACCCGATCCGCTTCGCCTCGCTGTGGTACCACCACGCGCACCAGAGCGTCGCGGATATCGAGTTGCCGTGGATCGAGTCGAACTTGCAGACGGTGTGTGATGAGCTTGAGATCGAGCTGGACCCGCTGCTCCGGCGGCGATTGGCCGAGCAGCGTGAGGAGGTGATCCGCCAGACGCTCGGGCCCCGGCGTGGCGCGGTGCGGATGCTCACGCGGTTGCGTGCGGCGGGGATTAAGACGGCGGTGGTCGGCGACGTCCCGCCGGACGTTCGGGTGATGCTCCAGCAGACGGAGCTGGCCAAGCACTTGGATTTCGAGTTGCTCTCGACCAGCGGCTCGTGCAAGCACACGGACCCGCGCGTGTTTCGACACACGATCAAACAACTCGGCTTGCCGGCACACACCTGCCTCTACGTCACGGCCGGCGGCTTGGATGAGCTCGACCGGGCCGACCAGTTCGGCCTCCAGCCGGTCGCCTTCCGAGAGTCGGAGGACGACGAGTACATCACCGATTTGGTCGGCGGGTACCCCCGCGCGGGCACGATGATCGAGGTGTACTGGCACGCGACGGAATCGGCCGGAGCGCTCGCCTAATCGTTTGGCGGCAGCAGCGGCTCGTCGGGACGCTTGATGGGGTTGTGATCGATAGGTTTAGGCGCTTTTCGAGCCGTCGGCAGATCAGCCGGCGGTTCGATTTCATTGCCCGCCGCCTCGTAAAGCGGCAGCCAGCGGGCCTCGTCCGTGGTGGAGGCGCGGGGCTCGGCGATCGCAAGCTCGCTAGCGGCGATGCGGTATCGCCGCTCAACGCCGACCGGCTTGCGCTCGCGGTCCCAGGTCAACTCGCGGTAAACGATCCGGTGCTCGCGATCGCGGGTGCCGGCGTACCACCAGTTCACGACGACCGGCGGCCGTGCGTCGCGCTGCAGCAGGGGCGGCACGATCGACAACACGCCCTCGGCGAGTTGGGTCTCTTGATAGCGTTGGTCAAGCGTTGCGCGGTCGATCAATTGGGTCTTGGCACAACCCGCCAGCACGACCAGCAGCGCCAAGAGAGCCAGCGGCCTCATCAGCGCGTCAGACCCGAGTTGTTGCGCTGGCTTCGGCGAGGGGGGGCTTCCTCATTGGTCTGAGGGCTGCCGACCAAGTCCGCGTTCGTCGGGAAGCGGTCGATCGCCTTGAGCAACTGCTCGACCTGCATGACCGGGTTCATGTTAAGCAGGCGTCGGCGGAGCGCGTTGACGGTGGTCAGCTCTTCCTTGGGGATCAGCCGGTCTTCGTTCCGCGTGCCCGAGGCAGCGAGATCGATCGCGGGGAAGATGCGCTGCTCGGCGATCTTGCGATCGAGGATGAGTTCCATGTTGCCGGTGCCCTTGAACTCTTCGAAGATGACCTGGTCGCCTCGGCTGCCGGTATCGACGAGCGCGGAGGCGATGATGGTGAGCGAGCCGCCCTCTTCAAACTTGCGAGCGGCACCGAAGATCTGCTTGGGGATGGTCATCGCGCCGGCGTCGAGGCCGCCGGACAAGGTCCGACCGGTCGAGGCCATGTTCGGCGCGGTGTTGAACGCCCGACCCAGCCGGGTCAGCGAGTCCATCAGCACCACGACGTCCTTGCCCATCTCCGCTAGACGTCGGCAGCGTTCGATCGCCGCGATGGCCAGGCCGCAGTGCCGCTCGGGCGTGTGGTCGTTGGACGAGGCCCAGACGGTACACGGGACGTTTCGGCGGAACTCGGTGACTTCCTCGGGCCGCTCGTCGATCAGCAGCGCGTAGACCTCGATCTCCGGGTGGTTGGTCTGGATGCCCATCGCGATGTTTTGCAGGAGCGTGGTCTTACCGGCCTTGGGCGGTGAGACGATCATGCCACGCGTGCCGTAGCCGATCGGGCAGAACAGGTCGATGAGCCGACAGGCCGGCGGGCAGCCGGGGTACTCGAGCGTGAGCCGGGGCTCGGGCATAATGATGGTCAGGTCGGCGAAGTTGCGCAGGTTGCCGAACTCTTCGTGGGTCTGGCCCTCGATCTTCACGATGTCCAGCACACGCCGGGCGCTTGGGTCGATCGTGTTGTACTTGACCTTCTTCTTGCCGCGTTGGTTGGGCTGTTGGCCGCCGCCGAAGGGCTTGCCCAGCGAACACTCGATCATCATGCCGGGCCGCAGGTCGTACTTCTCGACGAGGTGGCTGGCGATGACCGGGTCCTTGGGGTAGGCGAGGAAGGTGTCGCCCAGTTGGCGGAGCCGGCCGTCAGACTTGGGGCCCTGCTCATAGATACCGGTGACGGTTTCTTCGGGCAGGTCTTCGCCGCCGTCCTGACCTTCGGCAGCCGCGGCACCTTCGCCGTTGGACGACTTGCGCTTGCGGCGGCGACGTCGGCGCTTCTTGGGCTTGCCCTCGCCGTCGGCGGAAGCCTCCGCGCCGTCGGGCTTGGGGTTGCCATCGGTGTCGCTGGCTTGGGGTTGATCCTCGGTGACCGTCGCGGCGGGCGCATCAGCAGCGTCCTTCGCCTCGGGCGAGGTGTCCTGTTCCTGGTCCGTCTTGTCTTGGCTCATGCCTGTGTCACTCGTGGCTAAGGGCGCGGGCCCCGCCTGGTGAAAGAATCAGGTGTCGAAGCGATGGCATCATCGATCCGGACACCACCCATCACGGCACGGCTGACCCTCGGGGTCCTCGCCGACCGTCATGGAGAGAGAAAACTGGAGTCGTACTCCGTGCCCCTGTCCCTTCACGCAACGATGCCAAACGAACGGCGTCGTAAAATGTAGAGGGTGCAACCCGATGGACACAAGACAAACCTGTCTTCGCGGCGATATCACATCAGCGTGATCAGGCCGGCCATCAGATGAAAGGGGCTTGCAGGACCGGCCTCCAGCCAGTTCCTACAACCATGTTTTACCCGCATCGGCTGGTTTGAGCAAATCCTTGACCCCGCCTAGCCGTCTTCGGGGCCCCCCGCCCGTGAGACCGATAATCGGTCCTGCTGGGGCATACGCCCATCCCGCCTGGCCCGGCAGGCGGTCATCAAACGTCCCTGTCTGATAACTTTATCTCATGACGCTGACCGGATACCTCGCCCTGTACTGCCTCGTGATCGTCGTGGCCTCGCTGCTGGGCGGGTGGATCCCCCTGCACGTGACGCTCACGCACAAGCGGCTGCAGATCGCCAACTCGCTCATCGGCGGGTTCATGCTCGGCATCGCCCTGCTGCACATGCTCCCCCACGCCATGATGTCCAACAACCCCTTCCAGCAGCTCATGCTCTGGATGGTGGCCGGCGTGCTCACGATGTTCCTGCTCGAACGCTTCTTCCACTTCCACCAACACGACCTGCCCAGCCACCCGCCTAGCGCACATGAAGACGGGCATGATCATTCGCATGGTCACGGCCACGGCCCGGGCTGCGAGCACGACCCCGAGCCCGTTGCCGTCGAAGACTGCGACGAGGACACGACCGAGACGCCGCACTACGACCACAAGCCCAAGTTGTCCTGGTCCGGTGCCGCGATCGGGCTGATCCTGCACTCGCTGATCGCGGGGGTCGCGCTGGGCGCATCGATGACGGCTGAGCGTGAGGTCGCCCTGCCGGGGCTGGCGCTATTCCTCGTCATCGTGTTCCACAAGCCGTTCGACTCGATGACGCTGCTTGCACTGGTCGCGTCGACGGGCTGGTCGCGCAAGGCCGGGCACATCATCAACGCGCTGTTCGCACTGGCCGTGCCGTTAGGCGCGGGTGTTTTCATGCTCGAATTCGCCAACGAGCACGATGCACACTCCATGGTCGTAGGCAACGCACTGGCCTTCACCGCTGGCGTGTTCCTCTGCATCGCCCTGTCGGATGTGCTGCCCGAGTTGCACTTCCACCAGCACGACAAGGTCACCCTCACCGCCGCGCTGATCATCGGCATCGCCATCGCTTGGGCTATCGCCCACTTCGAGATGAAGCACCACGACCACGGGCACGGGGCCCCCGCCGCAGATACCCCCGCTGCTGTGCCGCACGGCCACGATGGCGGCGGTGTGCCAGATCACGACTGACCCAGCGCGTACAATACCCCGCTATGCCCACCGCACCCTCACAACCTGAGATCAACTCCGTCGCCTTCGTCTCCTTGGGCTGCCCGAAAAACCTGGTGGACTCCGAGAAGATGCTGGGCCTGCTCGCGGAGGACGGGATCACACCCGTGCCCGCCGGCCTGATGGAACAGGGCGAGGCGGACGCGGTCGTCATCAATACCTGCGGGTTCCTTGAAGCGTCCAAGATCGAGTCGATCGACGAGATCAACCAGGCCGCGGAACTCAAGAAGCAGGGCAAGCTCAAGCGCGTCGTCGTCGCCGGCTGCCTGGTCCAGCGCCACAAGGCGAAGATGCTCGATTGGTGCCCGGACATCGACGCGATGGTCGGCGTGTTCGACCGCGATCGGATCGTCACCGCTGTGCGCGGCTCGGATTCAACGGGTGCCGCAGCAACGCAGGCGCTGAAAGAAACCTCGATCGAGCTGCCCGTCTATAGCTCCATCGCCACCAACGCGACGATCGCAAAACAAAACCGCGCGATCAAAGGCGGCAACGAACTGGGCTACTTCGAGGACGACAACGCCCGCCTGCGCCTGACGCCCCGCCACTACGCGTACCTCCGCATCTCCGAGGGCTGCAACCAGGGCTGCGCGTTCTGCACCATCCCCTCGATCCGTGGACGCATGCGTTCCAAGCCCGTCGAGCGCATCCTTGGTGAAGCGACCGAACTCCTCAACGACGGCGCGTTCGAGCTCTCCCTCATCGGGCAAGACACCACAAGCTTCGGCGAAGACATCGGCTACGGCGCGGGCCTGTCCGGCATGCTCACCGAACTCGACAAACTCGCAGCGGACTTCGGCGGGGCCTGGCTCCGTTTGATGTACGCCTACCCGTCCTGTTTCACTGACAAGATGATCGACACGATCGCGTCGCTCAACCATGTGCTGCCCTACATCGATATGCCGCTGCAGCACATCAACGACGAGGTGCTCGACAACATGCGGCGCAAGACCAGCCGCAAGCTCATCGAGACCCTGCTCGCCAAGCTCCGCGACCGCATCCCCGGCATGACCATCCGCACGACCTTCATCTCCGGCTACCCCGGCGAGACCGATGCCCAGCACCAGGAACTAGTCGACTTCGTCCGCGACTTCGGCTTCGAGAATATGGGCGTGTTCCCCTACTCACGCGAGCCGGGCACGAAGGCCGGCGCCGCGTACGATAAGGGCGGAGCCATCCCAGACGACGTCATCCAGGCCCGTATCGACGAGCTCATGGGTACGCAGCAGCGGGTTGTTTTCGATCGCAATGATCAGATGGTCGAGGAAACCATCGCGCTCGATGTGTTGATCGACGACGAATACGCCGAGGTTGAGTACGAGGGCATCAAGGCCCCGATGACGCGCTACGCCGGCCGGACCTACCAGCAGGCGCCAGATATCGACGCGACGACGTACGTCGACGCCAAGGCCGAGCTCGCGCCGGGTGAGTTGGTCCGCTGCCAAGTCGTCGACTTCGACGGCTACGACCTCATCGCCCGCCCGGCCGATGAACTCGAGGGCAAGGTCTCCCTGCCGCTTCTGTGACGCTCCCGCGGGTGACGACAAGCCAGGCGTGAATCCCGATCAATTCCTCTTGTCGCAGACGATTTGTGTGATAGGGTTAGTGGGCTGGACCACACCCTATGGCGCAAGACCCACGACAATCCGCACAACCGGTACAACCGGACCGCACCAAGCCGCCGCGTCGGGTTTCGCGCCGTGGCAAGACGCGTCCGGTAACGGATCAGCCGCGTCGGCCACAAGGCAACAGGCTGCGTCTGGTCGGTGCGGCTGCGCCGGATGCCAAGCCGCCCACGCAGAACCCCGCGCCGATCGACAGCGCGACCGATCCGCGGTGGGTGCTCGCGGTCTCCACAGCCCAGATGATGGAGGGTGATGTCCTGCCGCCGCACAAGCGGCAGACACTGATGAGCCAGGGCAAGTCGATGGGGCTGAGCCCGTTTGACTGCTCGTTGATCCTGGCGACGATCCAAGACCGCGCCCGCCGGGGGATTGCATTGGATCAGTGCCCCGCCGCCAGCGAATCGCAACTCGCGTTGATCCCGCGGCCGGCGATTCGGCCGTTCAAGTCGGCCCTGGGCGAGAACCCCAAACGCACGATGTTGATTGCCAGCGGCCTGCTCGCGCTGCAGGTGCTATTGATCTGGGTGTGGCTGGGCTAGTTGAATCGCCTGACGTCAAACTACTTGATGTGGGCGATCATCTTGAACGTGCGCCAGAGGATGTACAAGTCCATCTTCCACGACGCGTTTTCGACGTACTTGATGTCGTAGCGGATCCATTCCTGGAAGTCCTTGCCGGGCTCGCGCGATCGCTTTACCTGCCACAGGCCTGTGACCCCGGGACGGACGGAAAGCCGGGCCTCGCGCCATGCGGGGCTGTACTGGTTTTCTTTGTACGGGCTGGGGCGTGGGCCAACGATCGACATCTGCCCGAGCAGCACGTTGAAGAACTGCGGGAACTCATCGATGTTGCACTTACGCATGAAGCGGCCGACCTTCGTGATACGCGGGTCGTTTTCGATGAAGAACTGCGGGCCGTCGGCCTGGTTTTCCTGCTGCAGGTCCTGCTTGATCTCGTCCGCGTTGTTGAACATCGTGCGGAACTTGAGGCAGGGGAACTCACGGCCACCTATCGATTCACGGCGGTGGGCGAAGAAGAACGGACGGCCGTCTTCGATGTAGATCGCCAGCATCAGCAAGGGGTAGATTGGCAGCGTGACCATGAGGAAGATCAGCGCGAAGGCCACATCGAAAGCACGTTTGGTCACGCGGTAGAACGAACGCGAGGTCGTGTTGCGCTCTGGATCGGCCACGTGGTCCATCGGCTCGATCGCGTGCCATTGCAGCGACTCGACGGTCGGCCGCAGCTCGGGCTTGTCCCACAAAACCGCGGGCCCGACCACGCTGTTGATGCCGTCCAGGTCGCGCCCGGTGCCGATCCAGACCGGCCCGACGAAGCGGGTGTCATTCTCGCTGGGCGCGGACTTGTCGCTCCACACCTCGCCGGTCAGCCGGCGGGCGCGGGTGATCGTGGCATCGGGACGCCGCCAAAGATTGATCAGCTCATGAACGAAGTCGTTGACCTGCTGGTCTTCGCGGCGGTCAAACACGCAGCCGTCGATCGAGATCGTGGTGCGTTGATGCGCGGGGATGGACCGCCGCAGCTTCCGCCAAGTGTCGCGCACATCGGGTGAGGTCATCCACTTCCGGGCAAGGTCTTCGTTCGGCGTCAGCGCGACGCGTCCCAGGCGGAAGTTCAGCCGTCTGTAGACACGCTCAAAGCGGACGAAATTCTCATGATCATCCGTGATCACCCGCTCCTGGTAGCCCGGGTCGTGCGTGTCATGGATCCGCGCGAAGAGCACCTGCGGCTTGAGCCAGCTGAGCGTATCGATCAGGCGCCCCAGGCGGAAGATCGAGAGCGAATCTTTGTCCGTGAGCAGGTAGAGCTCGGCGTGTTTGACGATCTCAGAGGGCTGGCCTTGTCGGACCACCTGCACGCCACGCGCCGCCCAGAACCGGTCGTGCAGGGTAGCCGCATCCAGACCCCAGATCGTAGGCTGCGGGTGGTCTGGCAAGGCTTTCGCCCGCGTTGGTCGTGCAGCGGTGGTCATGCTTGATCCGATACCCTCCCGAGCAACCGGCGGCCGGGTCGTTTAGCGGTGCTGGCCCGAGTCACCGTTGGTCGAAACCATCAGGTTTTCGCCCTTTGTGTCGTCGTCTGAACAGCTCGCGACCGCCGTACCCAGCGGGCCGAGTCGCGCCGATCGCGCCTTGTCGAGCTTGCGTTTGCGGGTGCCGATACTTGGCCGGCGTTCCTGCGAAACCAGGGAGGCGTACGAGCTGTGCGCGAGGTCGCTTTCCAACGCGTGGTTAAAGACGATACCCGAGATGTCGGCATGCACCGATCGCAACTGAGCAAGCGACTTGACCGCGATGGACCGGTTGTCGCCGCGCGAGACGATCATCACGGTCGCATCGGACTCGGCCGCAGCGATCGATGCCTCAAGCGAACCGAGCACCGGGCCCGTGTCGATCAGGACGATGTCGAAGGCCTCGCGTGCCTGACGCACCAGCTCGCGCATCGCGGCGGGTGAGAGCCGGCTTGCGTCTGAAGGCTTGGCATTGCCAACCGGCAGGACGAAGAACTGGTCGATCCCCGTCGCCGCGATACAAGACCGCAGCCGGCCGGGTGCACACGCGTCGAGCAGCCCCAGGGAGGTATCCATCTGCAGCCGCTTGACGGTCTCGATCTGCTCCTTGCTCATCAGGTTTTCCTGGAGCAGGATATCTTCGAACGGTGTCTGCTGGGCGGCGGAAAGGGTCTGTGCCCGTGCCAGATCTGGGTCGCTCATCATGCCCTTGTGGCGGATCACGGCGTCCAGCGACTCGTGCACGATCGAACCCATGCGTCGCGAGATACCCGCGCCGACCAGGTCCGAATCGATCACCAGCGTGCGCGAGCCGGTCGCAGCGAAGGACATCCCAAGCGCGGTAGCCAGCGAGCTCTTGCCCGAGCCTGCCGCCGGGCTGGTGATCGAGAAGACACGGTTGGTGCCGCCGATCTGCAGCAGTGTGCGGATGTGGTGGACGCAGTGCGAGGCGGTTTCCGCCTGCTCGGGGTCCCTGAGGTCGGCAGGGAGCGTCGGCAGGATGCCAAGCACGCTGGTGCCGGGCAGGTTGGCCGCGGTGTCGGCGACGTGCCGCAGGCGGCGGTCCATCAGCCCGATCAGCATGACCAGGCCAAAGCCCATGCCCATGCCGCCGAACGACCCCATCGCCGCAAGCTGCACGCGTTTGCTCGCGTTGGACGGTACACCCGGTACCTGTGCGGGAAGGCCGATTTCGACCCGGGTGAGGTCATTCTCATTCAGCGTTTTGTCGGTGGTCTGGAAGGCATCGATCTCGTCCTGGGTCGCGCGTATGGCTGCCTGCGTCTGATCGAGTTCGAACTCTTCTTCTTTCACCGCGGCAATGCGCGTCGCCAGGTCGTTGGTTTCCGCTTGCAACTCGGTGATTTTGGCGCTCAGGGCCTTGTGCCGTACCATCAGATCGACCACCTGCTTGGGCATTGGCAAGTCGGTCTGCTCACCGCGCGAGAGCCAACTCGACTCAAGCTCAAGAATCTGGCGATCAACGAGCGCCAACTCACGCTTGACTTGGACCACACTTGCCATCGTTGGACCACGGCCCAAGATCTCGGTCTGATAGTCGTAGTTGCTTTCGAGTGCCTTCTTCTGATCCAGCAGAGCGACCATCTCCGGGTCCTGCTTCATCAGCTCTTGTAACGTGAGCTGGGTTTCCTGGTTTTCCGGGTCCAGGAACGGGCCGAGGACCAGATCGAGTTCGCTGAGCTTGAAATCCATGTTGGCCAGTTCGCCGAGCTTGGCCGAGAGCCGGCGGTTAATCATGAGATACTCGCTGTCGGGGATGACCAGCCGCATCTGTTCCCTGATCTGCCGGGCACGAAGCTCCAGATCACGACGCTTGTCCTGCAGGAGCTTGAGGTTCTTACCGATCCCCTCGTTCTGGCCCTGCTTTCGCACGGAGCGGTAGGCTTCCAGCAAGGAGTTCAGGCCGGCTTGGGCAATCACGGGGTCTTCATTGACAAAATATACCTCGAGAATGCGATCATTCTTGTGGGGTGGAACGAGCATGAGGTTGGACACAAAGCTTTCGGGCGACATCTCGACAAAATCGGGACCAAGTGTGCTCATGGCCTCTTGCCACACGGGCTGCTGCATCGCGATCTCGGCGGTCTCGTATTCTTCCAGGAGGTCCATCTCATTGCGAACCATGGTCCAGTAAGGCTCGTACATCGAGATGTCTTTGAGGTCGATCGCTACGCCAAAGTCCGGGTTGATCTTAATGGTCGATTGCGCGGTGTATTCAGGCTCTTCAAAGTTAAACCCAAGGTACCCGCCTCCCGCCGCGAGGATCACTCCCAGCAAGACGGCCCAGTGCCAGCGGCCTCGCAATAGGCGCAGCAATGCCTCAGGTGTCACACCGGAGGCCGGCTGTTCGCCGGAGTCTAAATCGGCAAACGAATCGTTTGCGGCGGTGTAGTAGTCGTCACGCATCGAGGTCTTACTCCCGCCTGTCGCCCGGCCGGGCTGGTCTTGACGGATCATTATTATACCCGTTTAAAAGAATCAACTGGATCATTTGAACGCAATCTTCAGCGACAAGCTGTCCTTACAGCGCCGCGACGTTCGCGAGCCTATCAGTCCTATCGGTTGACCATCCTGCGGGGTTAACACCCCCCTGCGGACGCCAGCACACGCCGTGCGGGGCATGAGAGGTTATCGGCCCCACCCTCAGGTCGATGTCGAAGCCAGGTGGTACTGGTGTACCGGCACCGAAGCCCAGGTAAGCAGCCGGAGCGACCCCGCGATCAGCAGGAACGCCAGCAGCAGGGTCGCCCATTCCGATGCGGCCCGGATCAGGTCAGCGGTCATCAATGCGGACCGCCCGTCATAGAGCCAGAGTGTCCCGCCCAGCGCGATCGAGCTGCAGACCAACGCGATGATCGGGGCGATGATCAGGAGGGTCGCGCGGACGACCGGCCGCATCGGTGAACCAAACACGAAGCCGTAGCTGATCAATATCAGTGACAAGATTGTAGGCAAACCCTTACACACGACATCGATCGGAAGGTCAGTTTCCCCGACGATGACTCGGCTGGCGCCGGGCAAGTTTAGCACCTCGACACTGACACCGAGCAGGCCGTAGAGCGCAGCGATCGATTCGGCCTCAAAGAGCTGGATCGGCTTGGCGATCAAATCGGCGACCGTGACGGGCACGGGCACCAGGAAAGGCAGGATCCCCCACGCGGGCAGGAAAGGCCGGATCACAGACTTGCCGGTGACGATCAGGAAGGCCCCCGCGACGATCGCGACCGCGCCAAAATGGGCGGCGGACCGCAGGCCGTAGTAGTACTCAGCCACCAAATAGATCTGGATGCCGGAGATGAGCACGATGACGCCCAGCCCAGGGCCGCCGGGCTTGACGAAGCGGAACCGCGCCCTGCGAACCCACACCAGCCAGGCCATGATCGGCAGGACCAGGACACTGGTCCGTGCGTAGTCATTTCGGATGACCATCGTTGCCATCTCTGCCCAGGCCGGCCAGGTCAGGGCCACCGATAGAACAAACAAGACCAGTATCAATACCGCGTGATGAAGGCGCCAGCCGTTGCGTGCAAGTGTATTGGCAGCTTGATTTAATTGTTTCATCTCGCATCAAGTCCCGAGTAGGAGATCAAAGCGGCGTACCGCCTGATCCTGAAAGCACTTGATCGACGACCCGGGCATCCTTGCCGACGACCGTCCCGGGACAAACCACGCTCCGGACAAGCACCGCCCCGCTTTCAACCTTCGCGCCGGCGAGTACGACCGAGTCATGAACGACCACGCCCCGGCCGATCGTTGCCCCGGGCTCAATGATGCCGAAGGTCGGACGCCAGTGCTCTTCGTAAGGCTGGTCAAGGTCGCACCGGCCCGATGCGTGTCGGTGGAACATCCGCAGCGCGCCGAGGTAGCTCGACAGCGTACGCACCGACATCGCGACGGGTGACGCGAATCGTGCGACACGCACCTTGTGCTCACGGGCCAGTTCGGGCAACGCCTGCTCGTTCAGGTCACAGAACCCCACGGGGTTGATCGAGCGCATGCAGCCGCAGCGGAACAGCATCAGCCCGCTAGGCACGCCGTCGGGGTCGATGCCGAGTGTGAAATCGCCGCCAGCCGTGTACAGGTCCATCGCGATTCGGATCAGAGGCTCGAAGAGGATCTGCCCGGCGCTGGTAACCAGCAACTGATCGTCATCCTCATACGACTTGGCAATATCGCTCAATAAGCCCGCGGTGCCACGGAAGGAAGAGGGGTCGTACTCGATGCTCAGCAGCACCGGGCCGAAGCGCTCGGTGCGTGGCGTCAGCCCGCTGTTGCGGCTGATCAAGACCCGCACAGGGAGCTGCTGGATACCCAGCGTCTCGGCGAGTGTGATCAGCTGCTCTTTCCAACAATCCAACACGGTGCGGTTGGCACCGACCGGCAGGCTTGGCGAAGCACGGCCGGTGAGCTTGCGTAGCGTGTTCGTGCGGACGTCACCCGCGAGCAAGACGACGGCGCGCAGGTCAGCCAGCGGCCGCGTGGGTACCGCCTGGACCTCACGTTTCAACTCGTGCTCGGCGATCTGCCAATTCATAAGGTTCTCTAGCCTCTCTCCATCCTTCGGGTGCAGGTCTCAGGCAAAGTCTGCACAGCCCGCCATTCTAAGGTTTATTGCTGATAATACAACGATGACTTAACACCTCTCATAAAACCCCTAAACTACCTTAATCACTTGTTTTATCCATAATAACGCGGATCAGCGGCTCAAAGGTGTCGCCCACCTGCTGCACCACGGCCAGCCGTTCTCCCTCTTCCCACTGCCCATCAAACACAAATTGGACCTGGGCAGCCCCGTAATAGCGGTCGGATACGGTGCCACCAAGCCGACGGATACTGCCCATCGAGGTCGCAAAGCCGTCCTTGGGCACGACGATCAGGTTGACGACGCTGATGGATTCATTGCCGTCTTGCAGGCCCCGCTCGAAGCGGTAATCCATCGACGTCGCATCGAGTGAGCCGATCTCCAACGCAACCGACTTGCTCCGGAGCTTGGCCCAGCCCGCCGCCGGGTAGCAGTTCGGGGGGTAGTGCCCTTCCATATCGCGGGCGTCGGCGCACTGGACGATCAACAGCGCGAAAGCACGCTCGGTCTTGTCCTCGATATAGCGCCGGCTGATCAGGACATTGGGCCGAAGCAACGCCACCGCGGCATCGGGCAGTTCCGTGTCGATCGACTTCCAAGGGCCGATCTCACGCGGCAGTTGCTTCGCGACCTCGCGGACCTGCGCATGGTAGCCGTCGGCTTCCGACCCATCGGGCAGCGATCGGCCGATGGCGTATGCCGCGGCGAAGACCAAGATGATCGCGAACATCGAGCCCGGTAGTTGCCACCGACCCCTGGGTGTTTCGTCGCCGTCCGGCCCACCCATCAGCCGCGTGAACCAGTTCTGTTGACGTGGCCTACGCCGCTTGATAACGGGCAACGGCTCGGTCGGCAACAAGAGCCAACGCATGAGCGCCAAGAGCCCCATCAGCATGAAGTACGAGGCGATCACCATGACCCAGCCGAGCCAGTCGTGGACCTGGTCGGCGAACTCGGGCGAGAAGTAGCCGTAGGCCAGGACCGTCGGCACGAGACGGACAATGTTGCAGGCGATCGCCAAGGGGACGGCAAGCACGATCAGGGCCACACGGACCCATGGCCGGACCTTCTCTGAAAAAACGAATGCGAACACGACCAGGATCAGCATCGAGACCATGCGCATGCCGTTGCACGCCTCGGCGATCCCGACGGGGTAGTCGTTGATGATCAGCAGGTTGCCGTGACGGACGAGTTCGAACCCCAGCGCGACGATGACGACCTCGGTCGCGTGTGCAGAGACATTCTGCAGGAAAAGCGCCAAGGGGTGGCGGATCACACCGGGCAGCGGCATCAGGAAGACCAGCACCAGGAACGCGGGCCAGAGCCTGCGGACGATCGCCAGGCCGTTGATCGTAACAAACGCGCCGAACATGGCAAGGATCGCCCCGAAGTGCCAGAACACCTGGATCGCTTTGATGTTGCCGAACAACCAGAGCCCGACACCCCCGAGCGCGATCGCGGGGCCCCAGAACGACACACCCGTTGCAACGCCTTTCAATTCACTACGACGCACCCAGGCGATGCGGGCAAAGACCAAAGGCACCAGCAGGATGTGGCTGGCCTCTTCGTCTACCTGAACAATCCGGATGATGTCCAACCACGCATCACGGCAGGCAAAAACAGCCATCGCCATCAAGACCAGTGTCAGCAGCACACCCCGACGCGTCAGCCCTCCGCCGGCCTCGGCAGGTTCCGCCAGCGACTGCGTTGTCATCGTGGTCTGACTCATAGTAAAAATACCCGGGCGTTCCAATCCCGATCAGGCGCAGCGGCGCGAATCGGCGACGACCTCTTCAGCCGCGGCGTTTCCCAGAAGACGGTTATAGAAATCGATCAGCACCGCCTGGCTCTGGTCCCAGCTCAGGCCCTCCGCGACGCGACGCCTACCAAAATCGCTCATCTGCTCGCGCTTCACGGGGTCGGCGAGCAAGTCAATGAACGCCTGGCCCATCGCCTGCTCATTGTTGTCGGGGATATACACCGCGGCCTCCTGAGCGCTGAACCGGCTCTCTTTCAGGTCAAAACTGACGATCGGCAGACCCATCGCCATGTACTCGATGATCTTATTCATCGTGCACAGGTTGTTCAGCGGGTCGTTGGGGTCCGGCGCGATACCGAAGTCTGCGGAGGACAGGTAGCGGCGGAGGTCCAGGTCCGAGACCCGGCCGGTGAAATGCACCAGCTCGTCTTCGAACAAGCCAAGCTCCTCCGCCTCTTCTTGCAGGCTATCGAACGCGTCGCCCTTGCCGACAAAGGTAAAGCTCGTGTCGGTAAGGCCGTTGTCGACCGCGTAACGGATCGCGCGAAGCGCGTAGTCCACGCCGTCCTGCTTGCCCATCACACCGAGGTAGACGCCCATGTTTTTCCGGCCGCGCTTGAGCTCGGGTTCGGGCTCCACGGGCTGGAACAGGTCCAGCTTCGGCCCGCTGCGGACCACCACGACGTCTTCATCGCGCTTGCTTCCCCGGCTCATCGCCACTTCCTTGTAGCTCTCGTTCGTCGCGATCACCGCGTCGGCGGTCTGGAACTGTTTCTTTTCCAGCCAGCGCAGGCCCTTCCACATGATGTCCTGCCGCTTGAACTTGGACTCGTAGAGCTCCGGACAAAGGTCGTGGTGGTCGAAGACGAACTTCACGCCGTGCTTCTTGTACTTGCGCGCGATCCACCAGAACGTGTCCGGCGGATTGCAGGTGTGGATCACGTCGAACGGGTCCTCATTCCAGATCTGCTTAACACGCTTTCCGACCTCACGCAGGCAGTACGCAAACTCCTTGATGTAGTACAGCTTGCCCGGCTTCTCCTCGTACATCGGGAAGCGGTAGACGTGGATGCCGTCGATCACCTTGTCTGGCTGCGGGTCGTCCGGCGGGCACGGCGAGATGACGCTGACCTTGTAACCGGCCTGCGTCAGCGCAGTCGATTCCATCCAGACCCGCCGGTCAAACGGCACGGGCAGGTTCTCAACGAGGATGACGATGTGTCCCTTACGATCGGCCACGCGGGCCTCCTTCTTCCAAGTAGGACAGGCATCCTGCCTGCCATCAAAGTCCAACAGGCAAGATGCCTGTCCTGCCTTTCTTACCAATAAAGCCCTTCATAGCTGCCCTTCACATCCTCCGGGCCGCACATACCAACCAGGTCGAAGACCGCCTGGTCTTCGCGGACCTGAGACACAAGCGGCGTGAAAACCTCGTGCTTGTGGCCGAAGATCACGGTCTTGCCGTGCTTCAGCGCGACCTCTGCGGAGACCAGCGCACGCTTGAGGTGCGGCAGGGTCTGCTCGATGAAGCGTTTGTTCGATCCGAACAGCGATGCGTACTCGACGTTGGGGTCGTAGATCGCCAGGTCGTAGCCCTTGCCGATGAGGATCTCGGCGAGCGTGATGAGCGGGCTCTCGCGCAGGTCGTCGGTGCCTTCCTTGAAGCTCACGCCCATCATCGCGACCTGCCTTGAGCCCAGCGCCATGATGCGCTCGGCCGCGCGGTCGATCTGGTCGCGGTTGCTCTTGAGGATCGAATCGAACATCGCCACCGGCGTGTTGTTCGCCCGGCCAACACTGCTGAACGCACGCATGTCCTTGGGCAGGCACGAACCGCCGAAGGCAAAGCCCGGCTTCATGTACTTGTCGCTGATGTTCAGCTTCGTGTCCTGGCAGACAATGCCCATGACCTCCCGGCTGTCCACGCCCGCGGCCTTGCAGACCGTGCCGACCTCGTTGGCGAACGTGATCTTCGTCGCGTGGAACAGGTTGCAGGCGTACTTGATCGACTCGGCCGCGGGGATCGTGCAGCGGAGCTCTTCGCCGCCCGACTCGTTGTAGAGCTCGCAGACCTGTTTGAAGACGTCCTCATCATCGGTACCGACGACGGTGTAAGGCGGCGCGTAGAAATCCTTGATGGATGTGCCTTCTCGCAGGAACTCGGGGTTCATCGCCAGGCCAAACTTCTCGCCCGCAGGGCCGCCAGCGTGCTCTTCGAGGATGGGCTTAAGCACTTTCAGCGTTGTGCCAGGCACAACCGTCGAGCGGATGACGACGGTGTGCCTGCTGCCCTTCTTCGTGATCGCTTGGCCGATCTCTTCGCAGACCTTGGTGACGTACATCAGGCCAAGGCTGCCGTCGGGCGCGGAGGGTGTGCCGACACAGACGAGCGAGAGGTCGGTCTGTTCGATTGCGTCCGCACAGGAATCGGTCACCGTGAGTCGGCCGGACTCGACCGCCTCCCGCATCAAGTCCTCCACGCCGTCTTCGAGGATCGGTGCCTTGCCCTGACGGATGAAATCGAGCTTGCGTGCGTCGGGGTCTACACCGACAACGGTGTGCCCGTTGCGTGCCAAACAGCCCGCGGTGACCGCCCCGACATAGCCCATCCCAAAGATCGATACCTTCATTTGATTGCCCTGTTACTTCGTATTCATCCATCAGCGGCCTGAGCACGGGACGACTCATCCCGCTCCCATTGGTAGTCACTCAGTTGGCCAAGCTGCTTCCGTGCTCGCCACCGCGTGAGCCCATTGACCAGCAGATACACACAAGCCGCCGGCCAGAGGCCCGGTTTTAGTTTTATATCGAACCTTTTGTCCCCCGACTCTTCCCGTGATTGGCAACGGAGCTGCGGGAACTTCTGCCCCAGTTCCGTCCGCCCAAGCCTGCTACGCGTCTTGACCTTGACAAGGTCCGAGAACCGGTGCGGCGCATGGATCGTGAATGTGAGCCCCTCAGGGTTGATCCTTTCACTGGACGAGAAGTGCCGGCGCACGAACTCATCGTCCGCGATGATCGGGGG
>JAHQVV010000216.1 GCA_019634195.1 Phycisphaeraceae bacterium
AGGTCGTCGAGCGTGTACAGCCGGGCGCTCTTGTCCAGCAAGCGGATCACCACCCGCTCGCCGTGGCTGGCAGGAACCGTCGAGACACGCAGGTCGATCACCCGGTCGCCGATCTGTACCGTCGCCCGGCCGTCCTGCGGCAGGCGTTTCTCGGCGATGTTCATTTTGCCCATCACCTTGACGCGGCTGATCACTTCTTCCTGAACACCCGCGGGCAGATCAAACACATCAAACAACACCCCATCGATCCGCATGCGGACAATCAGCCGGTCTTCGTAAGGCTGAATGTGGACGTCCGAGGCCTCCTGCTGAACCGCTTCGAACAGAACCAGATTGACCAGCTTGATCACCGGCGCACGGTCCGAGACATTGAGCAGGTCTTCGCTGCCTTCCAACCCGCGGACCTCATCGATCACGGCGTCGCGATCGAGTTGATCGACGAACTCATGTGCGACGCCTGACTGTTGACCGTATGCCTGATTGATTGCAACGGACAGCTTTTCAGGTGATACGGCCACGATGTCGATCGGCGCGGCCAGCCATCGCTGCAGCACGTCTTGCGTCTGGTAATCGGAAGGGTTGGCCATCGCGACACGCATCGGGCCTTGCTCCGTGGCCAAGCCAAGCACCTGCTTGCTGCGGGCGAACCCGATCGGCACGCGTTTGATGAATCTGGCGGATGGCGCATCGTCCAGGCTGGCATCATCCTTGGTCATTGCTGGATCGGCTTGCCCAACCGGCTCATTGGCGGATGGCCGATCCGCAGCCGTCGTCAAAGACGATAGGCCCTTCGACGCGATCGGCTCGCCTTCGAATTCGCCCTGTCCCGTCAGATCGTGGGGGGTCACGGTGCTCACGGTATTAGCGGATCTCAACGGGTAGGCTGACGGGGAACGACGAGGGCAATTGGGCACGGCCGGCCGCACTTCCTGAGAGCACTTTCAAGTCCTCGAACTTGTCGTCACGAAGCACATACGCCCGCAGGAAAAGGAACAGCGTGATCTGCCGATTGGAGATGTCCCGATTCGAGAAGGCGTATTCGATGATCGGAATCTGCCCGAGTACGGGGATCCGCTGGATCGTTTCGCTATCGATCTCGCGCGTCAACCCGCCGACGACGATCGTGTGGCCGTCTGGGATGGTGACCGAGCTGGTCACGGTGTTCTCCGAACGCGCGGGGGGGAGTGTCCCGCCGGTGCTTGTCGCGGTGCGGTCGCCGACGAAGCTGCTGATCTGGATCGAGTAGTCCAGCTTGAGAAAATCGCCGTCGCTGATGCTGGGCTTGACCTTAATGCTCGTGCCCGCCTCCAAGTCGCCGGCGTAAGTTGTGGTGGCGATTTGGGCGTTTGCGTTGACACTCTCAAAGGGTTCGGTGTCGACGCTTTCGAGTTCGCCCTCGGCGTTATCGTTCACCAACACACTGGGACGTGTCAGCACGCGCGAGCGGACATCGGATTGCAGGGCCTGGATCACGATATCTGCGACATCGGAGCTGAGCAGCGCCCCGTTAAACCCGAGCCCGGGTTTCAGAGTCAATGCGCCGGTCGATTCATCGACCGTGCTCAAGCCGAACTGGCTGAAGTTCAAGAGCGTGCCGCCGTCGGCCGAGGAGGTGCGTGAGAACTCTACGCCGAGTGAAAAATCGTCGGTCGTATCCAACGCAACGATGGTGGCCTCGATGCGCACTTGCGGTCGACGGGTATCCAACCGCTTGATGAGGTTCTCGTAAATCGGTTGCAGACCCGGGGGCGCAACGACAATCAGAGTGTTCGTATCGATGTCTGCCAACACACGGGCATCGGGCAATGCCCCCGTAGCGCCCCCAGTACCACGGTCACCGTCCGTAATGCCGGGGCCATCTGCATTGGCCGGCGAGGCCTCGTAGCCCTCAAACGTAACCGATCCCAGGCCGCCTTCGCCAGCGATACCGTTAAGCGTCTCAGCGACGGCCGTCGCACTGGCGTTCTGCAGCTTATAAAAACGAATGGGGCTGGCCGTTTCGGGCACAGGCGTGTCCATCGTTTCGATTAGTTCCTGTAACTGTTCGTGGATCTCCTCGGTTGAGGTCACAGCCAACAAGCTGGACTCTTCATCCGCGACGGATTTATAAAGCCGGCTGGCCTTCTCCTCTCCGACCAGTTCGCGCATGACCTCGTCCACGTGACCCGGTGTCACCACACGAAGTCGGTAGACCTCGGTGATCAGACCCAATGAGACATCCAACGAAGCCACCAGAGATTCGATCCCCTTGAACTGCTCAGGCACGGCGACAACAAAAAGCTTGTTCGTGCGCGGGTTAGCAACTAGCTCGTACTGAGGCGACTGACCGCTGACTTTGCTCTGAGCATCGAGCATCGTCTTGAGCTGGGTCGCCAGTTCTGTCGAAGCAAGGTGCTCGATCGTCAAGAAACTCGTCACGATCGCCCGGCCCGGCTGATCGGCCAGAGCCATCAACCGCATCACACGCTCCATGTTCGAAGCGAAATCCGTGATGACCACCATGTCATAGGAAGGCAGCTCGATCAGCGTCGCACCCTTAGAAGTGGTGATGAACGGGCCCACCACTTCCTTGACACGCTCGGGGGCTACGTGCTTGAGCTTAAAAATCCTGGAAATCACCTGCGCCGCGCCGCCCTCGGGGATCGGGTCACCCTCTTCGAGCGGGCCTACCGCGACCTCGGCGAGTTGAGCCGCCTGCGTGATCCGGAGCACGCCCTTCACGTCCGTCTCGATCAGCACCATCCCGTTAATCTGAAGCATGCTTTCCAGGAGCTGGCGCAGCGAGCTGGCGGGCAACGCGTTGGGGGCTTTGATGGTGACCGTTCGGCCATTGAGCTGCTGGTCGTAAACAATGTTCAAGTCGAGTTTCTGGCCGATAAAATCGGCGAGTACTTTCAGGCTGACGTTCTCGGGCAGGTTGAATCGGATCAGCTCTTCTTCCTGCTCTTGAGGCTTGGGATCCGCCGGCGCATCCTGCGCGCAGACAGCCTCGACGCCCAACAAGAGCACGGCCCCCCATACGATGGCTTTTAGCCAAGTCATCATTCGTCGCTCCGATCGCCAGCACTTGCCGAAAAATAATCTTCTTCTAACGCTAACGATACGCCAGAGATTTAATGGGATTATTCACGTGTGGTTAGGAATATGCGAAATATGTCGGCCTTTCGCTTGGCCATAGGTGTGATCATCGCGTTTGAGGTGTATTCATGATTTACTAACCAAATAATAAATCACAACATTGTGAGTATTGCGTTAATCAAGGCGCCGTGGCAGTCAACGGCTCATCCGCTCGACCGCTTCGAGGTATTGCTGGACGCTCTCGCGTGGCTTGATCTGCTGGGCCTCACGCAGAAGCGGCAGCGCTTGGGCTGCGCGATCGCTGAGAACCAACGCCTGGGCGTGGCGGACCTTTGCATCCGCCTCAAAGCCTTCGATGTTCGCCGCCCGCTCGTAGTATCCGATCGCACGAGGCCATTCCTGCAAGCGCGTGTAGTGCTGACCCAGGAGAATCAATGCTTCGCCATCCAGCGGATCGAGCTTCACCACCTCTTCAAGAATCCCTGCCTGGCGATCATCGGCGCCCTCGGCCAGCGCAATACGGGCACTAAGCCGCAACAGCGCCGTGAGATCCTTATCTTTGATCGAGCCGCTGTATTTCGTTTCGATCGTCTTAATCATTGCCTTGGTCGCGTCGCGTGACGGCTCGCCATGGCTGGACAACACCCGTGCGGCATTGAACAGCCTAGGCAACATGCTCTCCCGCTGCTCCGGGCTGGCGAGTTCGATCGCCTGCTGGTATCGCTGAACGGCCGTGTCAAACAGGCCCTGATTGGTGTAGATGTTGGCGAGCATGCTCAGGCTCTGGACCGTGGACTTGCCCAGCCCATCGAGGATCTCGTAGTTCTCCGAAGCCTTGTCGAATTGCTCCATGCCGATGTAGGCGTTAGCCTGGAAGAGCCAAAGGCGGTCGTTCGTAGGCTCGTCCTCGAGCATCTTCGCAGACAGGGCCACCGCCTCGGGGTACCGCTTCTGCAAGAGGAAGCTGCGGATCAGCCCCATCCGCCAGTCCTTCTTGTCCGGGTCCAACAGGTTGGCCATCCGGAATGCAGACTCTGCGGGCAGGTGATCGCCTAGCGTGGTGTAGCAAAAACCGAGCAGGCCGTAGGTATCCGGGTCACCACCGCCGAGCATGATGACCTGCTGAAAAGCATCGCGTGCGCCGGTGTAGTCCTGCAGGCGCAGGCTGACGATCCCGAGGTTGCGCCACGCCCGGCGGTACTTCGCGTGCTTGATCGTGCAGGTGCGGTAGCCCTCCGCGGCTTTCTTGAGCAGGTACTTCTTCATGAAGCGTTTGCGTGACGCGGTGGCTTGGTCGGGTTCACCCTCGCCGTCACTGAACTCATCAAGATTCATCGCGATGTTCAGGCGAAGGTTCGCTGCCAGGAAGTCGATCAGTACGGAAAAGTTCGGGTTCGCTTCACGCTGCTGGGTCACGTAGGACAGCGCTCGCTTAAGACGGCTGCCCGGGTCTTGCGCGATCGGTTCGGCTTCAGGCTCGGGCTCTTCGTTACGGCCAAACAGACGCCGGGGCTTATCCTTCTTCTTCGCCTCGGCTTCGGCGGCGAGTTCTTCTTCAGTCGGCGGGCTCATCAACTTCAGCGTCTCGTTGATCACGTTGACCTCATCCACCGACACCGGCTTGGGCTCGAGGTCGGTCTCCGCGATATAGCTCTCGACAAAACGCCGACGGAAATCCGGGTCTTCCCAGATCGCCAGTTCTTCGGCGGTCAGGTCAACTTTGCTCAGATCAAATACGCTCAGGTCAACATCCTGCGCAATCGCAGGAGCATTCGCGCCAGCTGTTGCCACGACCGCGGTAACGGCCCACGCCACCAAAGAAAAAGGGTTAATTCGGTGAGGGTTCATCGGGGCCTACTCCTGTTTGGGAAAGTTAATCGGGACGCGCATCCGGTCAGGGGCAGGCTTGCCCTTGCGCTGGGCGGGCTCAAAGCGCCACTGCTTGACCGCGCTGAGCGCGGCGTTATTAAACGCCGGGTCCGTGGAAGACTGGATCACCGCGTCTTTGACACGGCCACGTTGATCCACAATAAAAACGATCACCACCGACGCCGCGGATTTCTTCAGCTTGTTCCGTAGCGTGCCGGTCAGTTTCGGTTGGGCCTGGAACAACACCCGTGCAGGCTGGTCCAAGCTGCCGGGATCAAACATCTCGTCGAGTGAATCCTTGCTGCCGATCGCCTGATCGATATTGATCGACGTATCCACCCCGGGGATGCTAAAGCCATCACCACCCGGCAACAGGTCGAGCTGGGTAATGTCCGTCATCAGCGGCTCATCGATGTCGACCTCCGGTGGCTCCGGCGGGTCCTCGGGGTCTTCAGGCGGGTCTTCCTCTTCGTCCTCGACATCCGGCGGGGGCTCTTCCAAGGAGATATTGACCTCTTGCAGGTCGTATTCGTCCTGGTCCTTCTCGCCGATCACCTGCATCAACGGCAGGATGAGGAACAGCGCAAGCGTGAGCACCACCGCTCCGATCACGCCAACCACACGGGTCAAGATGGCTTTGAAGACTTTCATTTCGCAAGCCCCGGCCACGCCGGTCCATACCTCATCGCTTATCGTTTATGAACCGCCATGACGGTGCGTCACACTGATCGTCTCCGCGCCGCTACGCTCGGCCTCTTCTTTCACACGCATCAGCAGCCCCACCCTCGCATCGCCGACCGCCTGAATCACGACGGGCGACCGCCTGCCCTTCGGGCTGTTCTGGATCAGCGTTTGCACGCTACCGACACCGACCGCCTGGCCCTCATGCAGCACCTCGCCACGCTCGGTGATTTCGAGCATCACGACCGTGCTTTCCTCGTCGGTCGGCTCCGCAGCTGCGGCAGAATCCGGCGTCGGCATCTGCTTGCCCTTTTCATCAACGAACGTTGTCGTCACGATAAAAAAGATCAGCAGGATGAACACACAGTCGATCAAGGGCGACATATCGACCTTGGTCTCGCCGTCGTTCTCGTCTTGTTGAAATCGTCTAGCCATAAATCGATGCCTGTTCCGGTCAGGAAGCGGTGCGAGCCGCCCAGTGGATGGTTGCCGCCCCGCCTAGTTTTGCCTCGTTCTGCACGCGGATCACCGTGCTGCTCTTCGCACCGGCGTCGGGCAGCAGGATCACCGGCAGCTGCTCGTCTTTGAGCATCCGCTTGATCAAGGGCTGGACCCCGGCGACACCGATATCTCGGCCACCAAAGATCACCTCATCCTCCACCGTGATCGCAATCAACACGCTGTTGCGTTCAAGCCGGTCTGCGGTCATAACGAGCGGGCGGTCCGTCTCGACCTCGGTCTCCGTCACGAATACGGTCGTCACGATAAAGAAGATCAGCAGGATAAAGACACAGTCAATCAGCGGCGACATATCAATGTCGGCGTTGGTCTCATCGTTCTCAATATTTTCAGAAAACCTTCCCATAGGATTCGTCTTGCTGCCCGTCGGTCATGTGTTTGTCGGCCATGTGTTCAGCCGGTTCTGCTCGTACCACTGTTTCATCGTTTGGTGGTAAACCACTTGCGTGCAAACGGTCTCCATGTGCGCGATAAAAGCCTTGTAACGCTGATGCTTGCGTGTGAGCTGGTACTGGAAGAACAGCCCGGCCAGGGCGATGACCAGGCCGGTCTCCGTGGTGATGAGTGCGACCGAGATGCCGGCCGATACCATCTGCTGCGTCTCGTCACCGCCCGAGCCTTGATTCAGCGCCTCGAACGTCGCGACCATCCCCGTCACCGTGCCGAGCAGGCCCAGCAGCGGCGCCGCCGCGACGCAGACCCGCATCACCATCAGGTCCCGCTCAAAGGGCTTGATCTCGGTCTGCCGCAGCTCGTCGAAAAAGACGCCGGTCTGTTCCACGCTCTTGCCACCGGTGACAAAATCAAGGATGCGCCCGATCGGCCCGCGGCGCTGCTCGGGGTGGTCGATCCAGCGGCGCCATTTCTTCTCGGGAACAAACTCAAAACCCTTGCTCGTCAGACGGATATAGAGGTTCATGCCAACAAAGAACATGATGAGCGAGACCGCCGCGATGGCGATCATCGCCCAGCCGCCATCCACCCAGATCTCCTGCGCCTGCAAAAAAATAGTTTCGAGTTGTGGGGGCAGCTTGATATTCATGCCACGTGGTCCCGATCCTTCGATCAATGGCGACACTTACTCCGTACCGGTTTCAACAAGCTCGGGCTTTTGTTCACCCTCGGCAGGCTTCTCCACCGCAAGCTGCTCAGCATCTTCGGCGACTTGCTTGCTGCCTTCTTCCACACTGTCATGAGTCTTCTTGCTCGGCTCGGGCTGATCCGAAGGGCTGTCCTCATCCGGGGAAGGCTCGGGGGGTTCTGCGGCGCGCTCGCCACCCCCGGGCGAGGCCTTCATCACCTGATTGATAAATGCAACACCGCTTTTTTCCATCTTGTCGATGACGCTGCGTGCCATACGCGAGAGGAAGACATGCAGGATCAGCGCGGGGATCGCAACGATCAGGCCATACTTGGTCGTAATCAGTGCTTCGGAGATCCCGCCGGAGACGTTCTGCATATCCGAGCCGCCGGAGATCTGCATCATCTTGAACGTATTGATAATGCCGCTGACCGTGCCCAGCAGCCCGAGCAGCGGTGCCGCCGCAGCGCAGATGGCGATAAAAGGCAGCGCCCGCTGCACCTTGAGCTTCGTCTTGAGCACCTTCTCGTACATCACCTCTTCGATCAGCTCGCGGGGCGCACCGAGATGGTCGGCACCGGCCCGGAGCATCTTGCCACTGGGACCACGCATCGATTTGGCGACCCGGCGGGCCTTCTCAATATTCTGTTCGGCAACCGCGTGGAGGAGTTC
>JAHQVV010000016.1 GCA_019634195.1 Phycisphaeraceae bacterium
GCCAGCGGCATGTTCAACATGACCAGCACTGCGGCCCGCATCGAGCCGGTGGAGATTTGTAGCAGCAGGAGCATGATCACGGCGACGACGATGCCAGCGACAAAGATGGTTCGAGAGGCTGATTGCTGAGCTTCGAACTGGCCGCCGTAGGACACGGTCATCCCCGCGTCGGCGATGATTGGATCGACGCGTTCGCGTACTTCGGCAACCAAGTCGCCGAGGTTCGAGCCCTCGTTGACGTTAAGCGAGACGACGGCTTTGCGTTGTGCGTTCTCGCGTGTGATCAGGTTGCTGGAGCGTTCGGGACCAATGTCAGCGACGTCGCTGAGTCGTACCGTCGTGCCGCCACGACCACGCAGAAGCAGATCGCGGACCTGCTGGAGTGACTCACGCTGATCGGGGGCCAAGCGAACGACAAGATCGTATTGCCGAACGCCTTGGTTGACCTTATCGACCACCTCGCCGTAGAGTGCTTCGCGGACCTGCTCGGCAGCATCTGCGGGGCTGAGGCCGGCCGCGGCAAGCTCGGCATGGCGATAACGGATTGGGAGCGTCGTGATCATCACCTCGCGGTTGGCGTTAACGTCACGCGCACCGGGTAGCGATTGCAGTTCTGCCTCGATGTCTTTTGCGACTTTACGCAGCTCGGTGAGGTCCTCGCCGTAGACGTTGATCGTGATTGCCGCAGGCGTGCCGGATAGGACGTGGCTCAAGCGGTGCTCGATCGGTTGGCCGACCATGGTGGTGATCCCGGGGATCGAGCCGAGCACGCGGTCGATCTCTTTTCTTACTTCGTGCCGGTCACGACCCGCCGCGACGGTGACTTCGATCTCGGAGTTACTCACCGGTTCGGCGTGCTCGTCACGCTCAGCTCGACCCGTCCGACGCGAGACCGAACGCACGCCTTCGATCTCAACCAATTGCTTCTCGACCTCTGTCGCAAGTCGATCGCTTTCGACGATCGAGGTGCCGGGCGGTGCGAGTAGGAAGACGGTGAATGTCCCTTCGTTGAAGGAAGGCAGGAACGACGTGCCGTAGGTGCCTGCGAGCATTAGCGCAGCAACCGTCGTGAGGCCAGCGACGCCGATCACCCAGGCGCGGAAGCGGATCGCCCCCCGCAGCGTCGGCTCGTAGACCTGCTTGAGCTTGCGGACCAGGAAGCCGTCCCGATCCTCGTGCTTGCCACCGAGCCGGCCCTTGAGCAAGAACTTGCAGAGCGCGGGCACCACAGTCAGCGCAACGAGAAGCGAAGCACCGATCGACACCATGTACGTCATCGCCAGCGGCTGGAAGAACCGGCCTTCGAGTCCCTCCAGTACGAGAAGCGGGACAAAGACCATCACGATGATCAGCGTGGCGAACACCATCGCCGGGCGGATTTCATTGCTGGCTTCAAAGATCACTTCGACAAAGGGTCGCTGCTCTGATTCTGCCATCGCGCGGTTCTGCTTGAGTCGGCGGAAGACGTTCTCGACATCGATGATCGCGTCATCGACGAGCACGCCGATCGCAACCGTCAGACCACCCAGCGTCATCACGTTCAGGCCCAGGTTCAGGCCGTCCATGATCAGCAAGCCCACCGCCAGCGAGATGGGGATCGCGGTCAGCGTGATCAGCGTCGTCCGCACGTTCATCAGGAACAGCACGAGCACGATGACAACGATCACGACCGCTTCCAAAAGGACCTTGGTGACGTTGTCGATCGAGCGGTCGATGAAGTGCGACTGCCGCATCACATCGCGGTTAAGCTCGACGCCAGCGGGCAACGCAGGCTCGACTTGGTCATACAGATCGTCGAGCGCCTCGGTGAGTGCAAGCGTATTGGTACCCGGCGACTTCTGGATCGACAGGATCACCGCGGGCTCGCCACCCTCGGACGCGGTGCCGCGTGTAAGGGCAGGCCCAAGTTGGACATCGGCGACTTGTCCAATCGTGACGGGAACGCCCTCGTGGTACTTAATGATCGTGTTCGCAATATCTTCAGGTCGAGTGACACGACTCTGCTGACGAATCGGGATCTCAAACTGGTCCACATCGACTAGGTACCCACCACTCGCGGTGCTGTGCGAACCGCCAGCCGCCTCAACCACATCGGAGATCGTCAGGTCGTATAGCCGCAGCCTTTCCTGATCTACGTTGACCTGGTACTCGGGCAGTTCGCCGCCGATCGCGACGACCTGTGCGACGCCCGGGATCGCAAGGATTTTGTTCCGCAGATCGAACTCGGCGTAAGCACGCAGATCCATTGCACTCACCTCGCCGTCTGGTGACGAGAGTGAGATGAGCATGATCTCGCCAGCGATCGAGGTGATCGGCGTAATGAACGGCTCGGCGTCTTCAAGATCAACCGTCGCCAGACGCTCGGATACAAGCTGGCGTGCGTCGTAAAGATCTGCGCCCCATTCCAGATCGACCCAAACGATGGACAAGCCGATCGCGCTGGTGCTGCGGACCCGGCGGACGCCGGTCATGCCGTTGACCGAGGTCTCGATCGGGAAGGTGACGTACTGCTCGACTTCATCAGCGGACAGCCCGCCGGACTCGGTCATGATCGTCACGGTCGGCGCGTTGAGTTCGGGGAACACATCGACCGACATCTGCGGCAGGCGGTAGCCGGCATAGGCAACGACCAAACCCGCGGCGATCAACACGAGCACCGAGTAGCGCAATGAAAAATGGATGACGGCTTTAAGCATGGCTTAGTGCTCCCCATCGTGGAAGGTGCCGTCGGCGTGAAAGTGCCCGCCTTTTTGGATCGTGCCGCTGGTGGACAGCATGAGTTGGAACGCGCCATCGAGGACGATCTCGTCGCCATCCGCGACGCCGCTGAGCAACTCGACCCAGCGCCCGTCGTCCTTGCCGAGGTCCGCTTCCATCCGCATCACTTGGTCAGGGTTGCCGGGTGTGCGGCGGAAGATGTAAGGGGTCAGTCCATCGCGCTGCACTGCGGCAAGCGGGATTGACAACTCAGGTTCGGCCGATGCGTCCGTCACGATTTCAAGCTGTGCCGAGACTCCGGGGCGTGCCCAGCTTTTCAATGCGTCGGGCACAACGTACAGGTCGATGGTTCGATCATTCGGGTCACCTTCTAAACCAACCATAATTTTGCCCGTCATTGAATCGCTGATCGGAATCGCTCGGCCTGTGGCCGTCGGCGTCGGCGGGACAATTCGTGCCGATAGCCCATCGTCCAACGCTCCCAAGTCGCTTTGAAGCCCCGAAGCCCGGAATCTAAGCTTGTCAGGCTGCACCACCGTCAGAACCGGCGATTTTTCGTCGGCCCATGCACCATTGGTCAGGCCCATCTCAGAGACGACGCCCGCCACGTCCGATCGCACCAGAATCTTGTTAATCGTTGCCCAACGCGGTTCTGTAACACCATCCTGATCAACCGACGCTGTCAGATCATCGCGATTGATTGAAGTAATCGCTGCTGCCGAATCGAGCAAATAATGCAAGCGGAATTTGGCTGCCCGGACGCCTGCCCGCGCCTGCTCTTGATCGGCAAGAAGCTGAGCTTTTTTCTCGCCGACCTCAGCGAGATCTGCCCGGGTACCCGATAGTGATGCGCGGGCCTGCGTTAGCTCGGCCACTCGGCCGCCACCCGCCTCACTCAGGCGTTCGAGACCCTCTACCCTTGCGGTCCAAACCTTGATCGTGTCGCGCAGGCTTTTCTCGTGCACTTCATGCGCCTCAAGAAGCGGCTCATACGTTCTGAGTTGGGCCTGCAACTGATCGATCTGCGATGTGGCTTCAGCAAGCTGTTGCTGCAGTTCACGCCAGCCCGGCGAATCGATTCGGTAGAGCAAATCACCATTCTCAACGCGTTGGAACTGATCGACAAGCAGCTCGACCCGCCCTGGCATCGGTGTTCGATACTCGCGCTGGGCCGTCGGCAGGTACTCGAAACGCCCCGGCACACGCAGTGTCTTTTCAACGCGTCGACGCTCAACTTCAACAAAGCTGATCCCGAGGTTGGAGCGGATAGCCGAAGGGATGTCGATCAGATTGGGGTTCTTAGGAGCTTGCTGTTCGTCTTCGTTATGCGCATCACTATCCGCCTGCTTAGAATCAGCGCCATCGCAAGACACCAACGCGAGAATCGACAACAAACCAAGTAGGATGGGTATCGTTCTGAAAATCATTATTCACCTCCTTGGGTGTTACTATTTTTTGTAAAGACAACCTGGAGGCGTGTCGCTAAATCGGCAACGGATGGAACGTTGTCCGGCCCCTGATAAACGCGGCAGCTCATCGCAGGGCTTGTAGGCGGTTGCATGCCGTACAGATCACGCCCGTTCACAAGTAATGTTGGTGCCGGGTATCCACGCCTCAGGTCCTCGACCTCAAGCTCGTTCTGATCGATGACGACAAGTTGAGCGTCCAAAGACATGCCTTCGATCGCAGCCTCGGCGCGCGACCGCATCAGCGGTGTGAGCGAGCAGCCTTCAAATCCAAGAAGTGTGACGGTGTTCATATTTTTGCTCGGCAATGGGTTATTCGCATTAGCACTGCCATTTGAAGGCCTACTTCCGCCTGACGCGCATGCGGAAAGAGCAATCAGGGCCAGTACCAAGCCGAAGCGCGTCATCGTGTGTTTCAAGTTTTTCATCGTGAAGCCTCCTCTTCAGGGTTGGCATGAACGGCGGGCCCAATCGGTGCGGGAGGGGTTGACTCATCCGGTCCCAAAAGACGCGCCACTTCGATGCGATCACGCAGTGATGTGAGCTGAAGATCAAGCATCTGATTCTTCGCCTCGAATTGGCGGGTCACCGTCTCCAGAAGAATGAGTGTGTCCACCTCGCCCAATTCAGCCAGGCGGTTGATCTCAGCCGCCTGCTCATCGAGCATCGGGACCATTTCTTTAGCTAAGAGTTGTCGCTGTTGCTCCGCGGCCTTCAAGCGAGAAAGGGTCGAAGCCAGTTGAAAAGCCAGTCGTTCGTATTCGGTCTCCGCCGCCGCCCGGGCCAGCTCACGGTTTGCTCGGGCTTCTGCGATCCCGCCGCGGTTGGCGTTGAGGATCGGCAGGGGAAGCGATGCCCCAAGCAGAAGCCGGTCATCGTTGTCTTCGCTCCCCAGCCCGGCACCGATCTCGATGTCGGGGTACTGCTTGCGGACCTCTAAGCGAAGGCTTTCCTCTGCGACCTGGTACTCGGCCCGCAAAGCCGCCAACGATGTGTTCGTTGTGATCAATCGTGTGGTTGCTTCGGATGTCTCAGGCAGGTCAACCGCTGGGAGCGCTGGCATCAGCGTGACCTCCGAACTCGGTAGCAGGCCCATCAGCCTCATGAGGTCGAGCCGGGTCTGATTAGCGTCCGCAGCGATGGCGAGCCGCTGCACACGTATCGCCAGGCGTTGGGCGCGGAGCAGACGGGCCTCTACACGAGTAAGTTCGCCAGCTTCCTCAAGTCGGTCAGATACTTTGATGATGCGGTCGATCGCCTCGGCGACTTCATCAATCAGACGTAGCCGTTCGTTTGCCACCGACCAAGTCGCCCACGCTTCGCGGACCTTCGACCGCATGGACCACTCGGCATCGACGACACGGCGCAACTCCGCGAGGTAGGCCGCATCAGCCTTGTCTTCTTCAACACCAAGACGCCCCGAGATCGGGATGGTCAGGCTCGCGGTTAGGCCGTACTCGAACGGGCCAGAAGGTGACAACAACTCCGCGCCATCAAACCCGAAGACCGGGTCTTCCCACAAGCCCGCGTTCTCGGCATCGGCCAAGGCGACGCCTGCGCGCAACCTGGCCAGACGCAGATCCGGGTTGTAGAACAGCGCGATGACCTCGGCTTCGGCCGAACTAATCCCATCACTGATGTCGAATGAGCCATCCGTATCGGTATCACCGGCACTCAGGCGATCAGCGAAGGCTCGTAGCGACTCATCCTCGGCAAGCCGAGTGGCCACGCTGGCCTGGTGCTCTGCAAGATCAAGCGGCAAGGGCTGGTAGCTCTGGCACCCGGCGAATAGCAGCACACACGCCAGTGGCAACGCCTGCCACAGTATCCGCGCATCGCGCGGAGTAGTTTGGTTGTTCATGGTTCAAGTCCTGGCGGTTGTTCCAAGGAATAGCCAGCAACGACCAAACGAGGCCGTTACAAGTGCTTGGGAAAACCATCAGGGCTACACGATCAGACGCGTCGTCGAGAGATCGACAATGCGTTGGGTTCCACCGGGATCAAACCACTTCGGAACATGGGGTGGACCAGGGCGATAGGCCCAATCCGAAACAGAAATCGTAACCAGTTCCACCGGCACCAACATGGCGTCCGGCAGAACCTTCGCATCAAGTCGAGGAAGCGGCGTCAGCAGTTCGGAGATTGATAACTCAAGATCAACACAACTGCAGTCGCCATGGGGCTCCCCGACCGGGGTCGGCAGCGGCCCACGGTCTGAGGCGTGGCTA
>JAHQVV010000217.1 GCA_019634195.1 Phycisphaeraceae bacterium
GCTTGTCGGGGGGCATACGCTGCAGCTTGGCCTCTTCGAGCAGCCAGTACTCGATGTCGAAGGCTTCCTGCTGGGGCAGGGCGATGTAGCCGCCGATGGCCTCGGCACCACGCATCACTTCAACCGCACAGTTGTAGAACTCGGCGGTGACGCGGGACTCGGACTTGTTCTTCCCCCACGCGATCATGCCGACGCCGGGGATCAGCACGACCGTCGGGTTGGGCTGCCGCATGGCGGGGCTGTTGCCGTGCTTGCAGGTTTCGTAGTACGCGGTGTAGTCCTTGACGTACTGCTCGATGGCGGACTCGATCATGTTCTTGAGCTTGTCGATGTCGCCCGAGGCGGGGTCCCAATCGACGAAGAGCGGCTTGATTTTGGTGCGGAGGAAGTGGTCGGGGCATGAGGTGCCCAGGTCGGCGAGGCGGGCGGCGTCGTTGGAGTTAACGAAGCGGAGGATCTTGTCGTCGGCCTGGACCGTGCCGATCATGCGCTTGTGCGTCGAGACCTTGCCGCGGAGCCAGGGCAGGAGCTTGATGAGGACGTCGTTGCGTTTCTCTTCGCTGAGCGATTCATACTTTGCGCCGCCGAAGGTGTCGTCGCCCTTGTCGCGTTCCTCAATGTACTCGGCTGCTTTGTTGATCAGTTCGAGGGAGAGGTCGTAGCACTCGGTGTCGTCGCCGGCCCAGTTGATCAGGCCGTGCTGGCCCATGATCGCGCCCCTGGCGTTGGGGTGTTCTTTGCAGCCTTTTTCGAGGGCGAGGCCGAGTTCGAAGCCGGGTCGCATCCAGGGCAGCCAGAAGAGGTCGTCGCCGAAGACTTCCTTCATGACCTCGGGCCCGTTTGCGCTGGCGGCGATGGAGATCAGCGAGTTGGGGTGGGTGTGGTCGACGAACTTATGCGGGACGAAGGCGTGCAGCGGGGTGTCGATCGACGAGGCGCGGGGGTTGAGGTTGTAGGTGCAGTGCTTGTAGAGCGCGACCATCTCGTCTTCGGCGGGGGTCTTGATGCCGTTGTTGGGCATGTTGGCGTAGACGGTCTTGAGCTGGTTGAGCTTGCTCATCTCAAGCGCGGCGAAGTTGGCACGCTTGGAGGTCCGCAGGTCGCCGCCCGAGCCTTTGACCCAGAGGACCTCGGTGGTTTCGCCGGTGAGCGGGTCGGTTTCTTCGATCTTAGAGGAGGTGTTGCCCCCGCCGGTGTTGGTGACGCGTTGGTCTTCGCCGAGCTTGTTGGAGCGGTAGGTCAGGCGGTCCAGGCCATCGGTCAATTTCGCGGCTTCGTCGTCTTCCCAGTAGCGGGTGACGTGCTTGAGGTCGGTCTTGGTCGTCATGCGCGGGCCTCCTCGGCCGAGGGGATAGGCGTGGTTGAAGCTAAAAATATAACATAAAAGCCAAGCCAATCGCGATTAATCAGAATAAATTTTGGTTTTTTGTTGGATTTGTGTATGATTAGGCTTTGATTGAAGGTCTTAGCCCACGGTCGGTGTCGTAGTCACGCAGATCGCAGATGACCGCCAAGGACCAAGCCATGATGCCTGCACACCGTCAGAACCTGATCCTCGAACGCCTTGAACGGCAGTCCATGGTCCGTGTGGCCGATCTGTCGCGCGAGTTTGGCGTGACGACCGAGACGATCCGTCGCGACCTTGAGCAGCTCAGCGAGGGCGGCCTGGTTTCGCGCACGCATGGCGGGGCCGTCGCGACCGAGGCGCTTCACCATGACCGGCCGTTCCGTGATCGCAGCACGCAGCGTCTTGATGAAAAGAGCGCGATCGCGCGTGCCGTCGTTAACGACATCAAGCCCGGCGAGATCCTTGGCCTGGACGCGAGTTCGACCAGTACGGTACTTGCAGACCTCTTGCCGGATGTGGCGATCACGGTCGTGACGAACTCGGCGGCGATCATCCAATCGCTGGGCAGCCGGCCCAATGTCACCGTCATCGCGACCGGCGGCGTGCTCGACCCGCAGACCATGGCGTTTACGGGCACGATCGCGGAGGGGACGATCCGGCGCTTTACGTTCGATCGGCTGTTCATCTCATGCCGAGGCATCGACCCGAAGCGTGGTGTCGGCGAGGCGAGCGATGAGCTGGCCCGGCTCAAGCAGTGCATGATCGAGGCGGCCAGCGCCGTCTATGTGCTCGCGGACCACACGAAATTCGACCGGCGCCCCGCGTTCCAGTGCGCCTCATGGGGCGAGATCGATCACCTTGTCACCGACGATAGCGCCCCGGCCCATGCGGTCGATGCAATCGCCAAATTGCATGAGACCAAAGTCGTTTCTGCAATGGCTTAGTTCGCTTTAATTTCGCCGAACTGCTTCTCGTGGGCCTGGACGATTTGGACCAGCATGCCGGCCATGCGCTTGGCGGTGACGTAGTTCATCACCAATCGGTTGTCGATGTTGAACTGCATCTGGACTTGACCTTCGGGGTCCTTGGTAGCGACGTTCACGCCCAGGTCCACGATGACCTCGTGCTGGTTGGAGTGCTGGCGGAAGGCATTGGCGTAGCTGGTGGTCATCTGCGCGTCGTTGACGTTGACATTAGGTTGGTCGGCCATGTGGGGCTTTTCTTTCTGTTGGAAAAGGGAAACGGTTTGAACGGGACGCTTCGCGTCTCCCGCTACACATCGCTGTTCGATGCGTCAGAGTTCGGCGATGGCTTTGTACTCGCCCTTGAGTGCTGCGTAGAGTCGCTGGAACTGGGCGTGGTAGCGGGCGTACTCCTTGGCGGTCGTGCGGTTGGGCTTGATGACCTGGACGTCGCGGATCGCGGCCCTGCAGGCGGCGGGCACGCTGGGCCAGGTCTTGACGCCGACACCTGCGAGCAGCGCCGCACCGTAGGCCGGGCCTTCGTCCGCGTTGATAAGCGCGACTTGTTTGTCGTAGATATCGGCCTGGAGCTGTCGCCAGAAGCCGCTCTTTGCGCCGCCGCCTGACAAACGCACTTTGCTGACCTTCACGCCCATCTCTTCGAAGATGACGAGTTGGTCTTTCATGCCAAAGGTGACGCCCTCGAGGACGGAGCGGATGACGGCGCCGCGATCACTGCGCGCGGTCAGGCCGATGAAGGCGCCGCGTGCATCGGGGTCGGGGTAGGGGCATCGTTCGCCGGTGAGGTAGGGCAGGAAGAACAGCCCTTCGCAGCCGGCGGGTGAATGACTCGCCTTGCGCGTCAATAGGTCGTAAGGATCGGACTTGCGCTTGGCCGCGTCGTCGACTTCGGGCTGGCCCAGCTCGTTCTTGAACCATTGGAACGACCCACCCGCGCTGAGCATGCAGCCGAAGACGCACCACTGGCCTTTGACGGCCGAGCACATGGTGTGGACACGGCCTTCGGGGTCGTAGGCGGGTTCGGACGCGTGGGCGAAGACGACGCCGGAGGTGCCGAGTGTTGCGCTGACGATACCGGACTTGACGACGCCGTTGCCGACCGCGCCGCAGGCCTGGTCGCCGCCGCCGCCGACGACGGGCGTGCCCTCGGCCAGGCCCAGGTGCCGTGCGCCCTTGGCGTGCAGGTGGCCGGTGACTTCGTGCGATTCGTAGCACGGCGGCATCAGCTCGGGGTCGAGCTTGAGCTTCTTCATCAGCGTCTTGTTCCAGGCCCGCTTCTTGACATCCAGCAGCAGCGTGCCCGACGCGTCGGAGACCTCGGTGGCGTACTCGCCGGTCATGCACAGGCGGACGTAGTCCTTGGGCAGCAACACGCGTTTTGTCTTCTTAAAGATGGCCGGCTCGTTGTCGCGGACCCAGAGGATCTTGGGGGCGGTGAAGCCGGTGAGCGCGGGGTTGCCGACCATGTTGATGAGCTTGCGTCGCCCGCCGGCGGCCTTTTCGATGTCGTCGCACTGCTTGGCGGTGCGCTGGTCGTTCCAGAGCAGGGCGGGGCGGAGGACGGTGTCTTCGTGATCAAGGAAGACCGAGCCGTGCATCTGACCCGAGAGGCCGATGCCGATGACGTCTTCTTTCTTCGCTCCGGCTTCGCGGAGCACGGCCTTGGTCGCCTTGCCGACGGCGGCCCACCACATGGCGGGGTTCTGCTCGGACCAGCCGGGCTTGGGGGTCGAGATGCTGTGCGGCGCGGTCGCGGTGGCGACGACGCTGCCGCGGGTGTTGCAGAGCAGGGTCTTGGTGCCGGAGGTACCGATATCGATGCCGAGAAGAAGTGCCATGGGTGCAGGCTCCTGAGGCGGTGGTCGAAAATCCGTGCAAAGTCTAACGCAACTAGGGCGCGAGGACTTCGAGCACGCCGTTCATCGAGCCGGAGTGCCCGGGGAAGGTGCAGACGTAGTCGTATGTGCCTGGTTTGATCGGCGCGATAAAGCGCAGGGTCTGGGACTCGCCGGGCTTGAGCATGCGGGTGTGGTGCAGGACCGCGTCCGAGTCTCTGGGGACGTAGCCGATCGCGGCCGCGGCGGTGGGGTCTGCACTCATGGCGACGCCGATCTCTTGGGCCCGCCCCGGGAGCGTGATCACCAGGTTGTGCTCCATCGTGTCCGGGTTGATAAACAACAGCTCGACGGGTCGGCCTGCGGTCACGGTGAGTTTTTCTTTGTCGTACTTCATGCCCGCCTTGGCGCGGACCTCTAGCGAGGTGAGCGTGAGCTGCTCGGTGCCGGGAGGCTTGATGCCGGCAGGCAACGTATTGACCGCACGGATCGCGGCGAAGCGCACCGCGATGTCGTCTGACTCCGTGGCAAGGCCCAGCAGCATCTTCCCGTTTTCGGCCGTGATGCTGTCGGCGGGGAGCCGGCGGATCGCATTGATGGCGGCGATCGTTGTTGCAGGAGGCGTGCCCTTCTGGGCTTGCTGCATGACTGGGCTGGCCCACTGTTGGAACTTGGCCTGTTCGGTGACCCAGGCCAGGCCCTCGTAAGCAACCGGGGCGTTGCCGAGTTCGGTCAGCACGGCCGGCGGCGGTGAGGACATGATCATCGCTGCCGCCGCGGCGCGGCGCAGGTTGTCCGGGCCGTTGCCCAGCGCCATCTCCTTGAGGCGGGGCGTCTGGTCTTCCAGCCCGCTGGTCTTCCAGCTGACGAGTGTCTTGAGCAGCACTTCTCTCTTGGCGATCGTGCGGGGGTTCATGGTTTCAAGGAGGTTGAGCAGCATAACGAGCGGGCCGCGTCCGTTGGCCTGGGCGAGTTGGCCGAGCACCTCGCCGATCTTGTTGTCGGGCAGGTCGGTACGTTCCAGCAGGATCGTGCAGACCAGTGCGCCGCGGGTTTCGCTCAGCAGGTCGCTGATGGCCATGCGGCGCAGGCGGTTGGCGCGGCTGTCTGCGGGTGCGGGCTCGCCGAAGGCCAGCATCTCATTCATGGTCCCGCGATAGACCGCGCGCATCGCGTCGGTCATCTCGTAGGGCTCGACGAGTTCTGCCACGCCCGCGGCGCGTCGCCCGGGCATCGCGCGGGTTGCGACGAGCGCCTCGTAGCGCACGGCCATGACGTCGTCCTCGGCCAGCGGGGTGAGCAGGCCGATCGGGTTGGTGGTTACCTGGGCGAGGTCGCCGATCGCGCGGGCCGCGAGTGCACGGAGTCGTGTGTTCTCCGATGCGGCGGCCTCCGCGATCAATGCGTCCGCGTGCACGCCCATCGCCCGGCGGATCATCAGCGCTTCGTAAACGCGTCGTTCTCGCGCTTCGCCGTCGCGATCTGCCACCCAGCGGTCGAGTGCGGGCACAGCTTGATAAGGGCTCTGTCCGATCAGTTGCAGCCGCGCATCTGCGGCCTTGGCGTGATCGCTCGAGCCGAGTTGTTCGATGCTTGCCGCGATCCCTCTTGCGGCAGATGTCGTGCCGCCCGATACTTCGTAAAGATTGAGTGCGACCTGTTCGGGGCTGTCCGTGCGGTCGGGGGTGAAAAAAGTGACCGCTTTATCGCCGTCAAAGTTCAGGATGGCCCAGTCGACGTCTGGGTCGGGAGCGGGGCCGGGGAGCGGCTCAATGATGAGGACGCCGTTGTAGTATTGTTTTTCGTTGGTGATGTATTGCTGCAGTGGCCCCCTGCCTTCGTACTCCATGCTCGAGATGCTGCCCGTGTAATCGATCGAAAAGATCAGGCCCGGCTTGGTGCCATCTGCCACGTTCAATGAGAGGAAGCGGATCGGCGAACGGTCGATGACGATCAGTTTTTCGCCGTTAGAAACGGCGGATTGGCAGACGATCGGTCTGCCCGAGGCTGCGGAGAGCATCGCGGCGTCCAGCTTTCCGGCAAGGCCGTGTTCTGGCGTCCATAGCCCGCCGATGTAGTACAGCGGTTTGTTTTTTTTCTCGCCGTGCGAGGCGTGTGAGTCGGTGGTTGCTGTGCCGGTTGGGGCCGTGTCGCCGCAGAGGGCTGAATCGCCCAGGCCGGCGGGCGGGCTCTTGAATGTCTTGGCGAACGCAAGTGCGCCCACGACTGAAAGCACAAGAATCAAGACGCACGCGATCAGGCGTGGCGGCGATGCGGGGGCGGGGCTGTGATCTGACATAGCGTTCTCCGGCGGTCTAGCGCACGACAAGGATACCGATGTCTGGGGAATAGTCGAGCGGTGGGGCGCGTTAGACTAGGGCGAGCGTTGGCCTGTGTGGGCTTGCTCCGCCTGTCTTGTGGGTTCTCTAAAGAAGGTCTTCATGGCGACCGCATTACTCAGCATCGTAGGGTTGTATGCCGTGGTCGGCCTGCTTGTTGGGCTGGCTTTTGTCTTGTTCGGTATAGGCCGTGTGGACGCCGCGGCAGGCGCGTCGCCCTTTGTGTTCCGCGTGGTGATCTTCCCCGGCTGTGTTGGGCTTTGGCCGGTCGTGTTGTGGAAGTGGATCAAGGCAGGCAGGGGGGCAGCGGTGTGACGAGCGGGCAACGAAAGGTGCATGTGCTGATGTGGCTGGTGCTCGGCCCGATCGCGGTGGCTGGCCTGGTCTTGGCGCTGGTTTGGCGTCCGTCGCAGCCGGTGCAGGACGGCCCGCTGCCGGGTGCCGGGGCGGTTCAATCCGAATCCGCCGACGGGGGCCGGTCATGAGTGTCAGCTACACCTGGGTGCAGTGGAACAAGCACAAGCGCGTGTACGACGCGGTCCTTGCCTTGCTCATCGTCTTGTTCGTCGCGGCGTACCTTGGCATCAGCGCGATGGCGACCCCTGCTGGCCAAGCGACCAGCCCGCTGATCCTCTTGATCCGGGCGACCGGCTCGTGCGCGATCGTGATGCTGCACCTGATCCTGGCGATCGGGCCGTTGGCGAGGTTATTCCCCAATCAGTTCGCGCCGCTGCTCTACAACCGCCGACACTTCGGCGTCACGATGTTCTTCGTCGGCCTGGTCCACGGCGCGCTCGTGCTGCTCTGGTACGGCGGCTTCGGCATCGTCGACCCCATCACCGCGATGCTCACGATGAACCCGCGCTACGACTCGTGGGTGGGTTTCCCGTTTGAGGTCTTCGGCATCCTCGCGCTAACGATCCTCTTCTTGATGGCCGCGACGAGCCACGACTTCTGGCTCAAGAACCTGTCGCCCCGTTGTTGGAAGACGCTGCACATGGGCGTGTACGTGGCGTACGCGTCGCTGGTGCTGCACGTCGCGCTCGGCGCGGTCCAGGCCGAGCGGAGCATGGTGTACCCGCTGTTCATCGGCGGCGGGGCGTTAACGCTGATTAGCCTGCACCTGATCGCGGGGCTGCGTGAGGTGAAGGTAGATGCATCA
>JAHQVV010000218.1 GCA_019634195.1 Phycisphaeraceae bacterium
ATAAAAACAACCCGCCAAGGCGGCGGGTTGCATCGCGTGTTTCATTACGACCATTCGCTCGGTTGCTTACGCACCGTGTCGTCGACGCATGCCAACCACGCCCAGCAGCGCGAAGCCGGCGAGTGCGGCGGTCGGCGTAGGCACAGCGGCCGTGTCAAAAGTCTGGGAAAAGTCGGTGATGCCCGCGGTGCCGTTGTTCGGCGTGGCAAAGATTTCGTCGCGAACGTAGATGTAGTCCTGTGGAGCGAAGTTGCGTGAACCCATAAGAATATAGGTTGTGCTCGTGCCCGAGAAGGTGTTGGTCAGGTTCCCCAAGTTCTCGATGGCCGTGAATACCCCGGCCTGCCCGCCACCGGTGCTCGAGCCGGTGGTCTGCATCTTCACGCTGTTGAGTTGGACTTTGACGCCGGCCACTTTGTACGAAATATCGAAATCGATGCTGCCGCTATTAGCGTCGGTAGAGATCGGGCTATTGAAGAGCAGGCCGTTGTCCAGCGTGAGGATCTCGATGTCCGAAGCCGCAGGGGCGTTGATGATCGGTGTGAACTCGAAGTCGGAGAAGACGAGCTTGCCGTTGTTGCTAAACAGCGAGCCGCCGCCGAGCAGCGTGTCCAGCGAAGCGCCGGCCATTGCAGGCACCGTGAACAACAGCGTGCACGCCGAAGCGATCAGTGTCTTAGTTTTCATTTTCATCCTAGAGCATCCTTCTGCGAAGCCACTCGCAACAAACGGCTGAAGCCTTGAAACAACGCCTCTGACCGATATAACAGGCGGTTAACATTGTAGCGAAGGTTGAATACGATTCAAGGTTTCCTGTGCCGAATCGTTAGATATAACAAAGTCCGTACAAATTATTCGCCCGCAACATGGGTATGATGCTCGCTGCCCGCACTCAAGCCCCATTAAGCCGCTATGTCTGAACACAAACACGATCTTCTCGTCATCGGTGCCGGCCCAGCCGGTTACGTTGCCGCGATCCGGGCCGCCCAACTCGGGCTCGACACTGGTATCGTTGACAAAGAGGAACAGCTCGGCGGGACCTGCCTCCGCATCGGCTGTATCCCCTCCAAGGCCCTGCTCGAATCCTCGCATAAATACGAGGATGCCTCCAAGCATTTTTTTTCACATGGGATCGAGGTCTCCTCGGTCGCTTTGAACCTCAAGGCTATGCTCAAACGCAAGGACAAGGTCGTCAAGACCCTGACCACCGGCGTCGCGGGGCTGATGAAGAAGAATAAGGTCACCGTCTACCACGGCTCGGCCAGCTTCAACAGCGACAAATCTGTGACCATCGGTGGCGACACCGTCAAAGCCACAAACGTCCTGATCGCGACCGGGTCGGTGCCCAGCACGATCCCCGGCATCAACCTCGCCGACGACCTGATCGACACCTCCACCGAGGCGCTGAGCTACGACAAGGTCCCCGAGCACCTGGCCGTCATCGGCGCGGGCGTCATCGGCCTGGAGCTGGGCAGTGTCTGGCGACGCTTGGGCTCGAAGGTCACCGTCATCGAGTATCTGGACCGTATTATGCCCGGCATGGATGTGGAGCTCGCCAAGGCGGCGCACAAGGCCTTCAAAGCGCAGGGCATCGAGTTTATGCTCGGCTGCGCCGTGCAGGGCGTGACGAGCGAGAAGGACGGTGTGACCATCGACATCAAAGATGCCGGCCCGGTTAAGGCCGACCGTGTGCTCGTGTCGGTGGGGCGTAAGCCGAACACCGAGGGGCTGGGCCTGGACAAGATCGGGGTCACGACGAACAAGCGCGGGCAGATCGAGGTCGGCCCGCGGTACAAGACAAATGTTGATGGTGTCTTCGCGGTAGGCGACGTGATCCCAGGCCCGATGCTCGCGCACAAGGCCGAGGAAGAGGGCATCGCTTGCGTCGAGATGATCGCGACCGGGCACGGCCACATCGACTACAACACGATCCCCTCGATCGTCTACACGCACCCGGAGATCGCCAGCGTCGGCAAGAGCGAGGAAAAGCTCAAGGGTGAGGGTGTGGACTACAAGAAAGGCGCGTTCCCTTTCATTGCCAACGGCCGGGCCCGCGCCAACGACAACACCGAGGGCTGGGTGAAGGTGCTCGCCGATGCGGTGAGCGATCGCGTGCTGGGTGTTCACATCATCGGCGACAGTGCCGGCGACTTGATCGCCGAGTGCGCGACAGCCATGGCATTCGCCGCAAGCAGCGAAGACATCGCCCGGGCCTGCCACGCCCACCCGACGCTAAGCGAAGCGGTGAAGGAAGCCGCGTTGGGTGTTTCGGGCCGTGCGATCCACATCTGATATCGCGCTCAATAATCGCCTGTAATCCAGTATGACGCTCGTGCATCGTTATGGCCTGAACCGGTAAGATTTGCGAAGCCGGATGGCTCAGGGAGCGTATTGATGACCAGTGAAATCACACGCCGAGGGGTACTGTTGAGCGGCGCTGCCGCGTCGGCAGCGGTACTCGGCTCATCGATGGCGGATCACGCCCATGCGTCGGACGCGGAACTACTCGCCATGCCCTTGCCACCGATGAATCACCGCTATCTGCTCTCATGCAAGCTCGGGATGATCGCCAAGAAGGCCAACGGCAGGGCTTTGTCGCTGGCCGAGCGCCTGTTGCTTGCGAAGGAGGCGGGATTCGATGGGGTCGATCTCGATGAGGCGGGCGGCCTGACGCCGGAGGGGGTGCGAGAAGCGGTCTGGCAGTCGCGTGTCTTCGTCCACAACGCCATCAACCACGACCACTGGAAGAAACGCTTCACCAGTGCCAACAAAGCCGACCGCAAGCAGGCGCTGGACAACCTGTTGCACTGCATCCGAGTCAGCCACTCGGCGGGCGGCAGCGGTGTCCTCATCGTCGTTGGCCGTGGCAGCGATGGGCCCGAAGACGTGATCGTGGAGCGTTCGATCAACGAGATCAAGAAGGCGATCCCCCTCGCCGCGGCGCTGGGGCAGCGGATCCTCTTTGAGAACGTCTGGAACCAGATGTTCTACGACCACGACAAAGGCCCGGAGCAGTCCGCCGACCGCTGGGCCGCGTTCGTTGACGCCTTCGACAGCCCGTGGGTCGGCATGTACCACGACATCGGCAACCACTGGAAGTACGGCAATCCGGGCGACTGGATCCGCACCTTCGGGCCCAGAGCCGTGAAGTTCGACATCAAAGGCTACAGCCGGGCCAAGAACGCCTGGACGGACATCGGAGAAGGCGATCTTCCATGGGACGATGTGCGTAAGGCTTTGGACGAGGTCGGCTTTACCGGCTGGTTCACGGCCGAGACCGGCGGCGGGGGGCTGGGCCGGCTCAAGACCGTCCGCAAGCAGATGGCCGAGGTCTTGGGTGTGGGATGATAAACTGTTCGACTCTACTCTAGAAGGAGGGCTTGGCGACACGTCGCCATGCATGCAACCAGGGCGAGTACGCCCCTAATCAAGGACTGGATTTGATGAGCGATATGAACCAACATGGACTTTCCCGCCGATCTTTCGTGAAGCAGGGCACCGCCGGCCTGGCCGCGACCGCCGCCGCCGCGAACCTCGGCCTGCTCAGCACGCACGCCTTCGCACAATCGGGTGACAAGACCCTGGGCCTGGGCATCGTCGGCTGTGGCGGGCGTGGCACCGGCGCGCTGGGCAACTGCCTCAAGGCCGCTGAAGAGTTGGGCCTGAAGGTCAGGCTCGTTGCCGTCGCGGATGTCGCTGCCGACCGCACGACCCGCACCAAGAAAGCCATCGAGAAGTCGTGGGGCCCCAAGGGCGGCTACGGCGTCACCGACGACACCACCTTCGTCGGCATGGACGCGTACAAGAAGCTCTGTGCACACCCCGACGTCGACATCGTCGTGCAGACCACACCGCCCGGGCTGCGCTACCTCACGCTCCGCGAAGCGGTGAAGAACGGCAAGCACTCCTTCGTCGAGAAGCCCGTCTGTGTCGATAGCGACACCTACCGCCACGTCATCGAGTCCGGCGAACTGGCCAAGAAGAACGGCCTGGCGATCGTCACCGGCACGCAGTACCGCCGCGAAAACTCCTACGCCGACGCCATCAAGCACCTGCAAGACGGCGTCATCGGCGAGATCACCGCCAGCTACCAGTACTACTGCGCCTCCACGCAGTGGCACCTGGGCGACGGCGACGGCTCATGGGACCCGATGACCTACCAGATGCGCAACTGGCCCTACTTCACGTGGCTCTCCGGCGACCTCATTGCCGAGCAGTCGATCCACAACATCGACGCGATCAACTGGTCGATGGGCGGCCCGCCGATCAAGGCCTACGCCTCCGGCGGACGCATCGACCGTACCGAATCTGAGTACGGCAATATCTACGACCACTTCTCCGTCCACTTCGAGTACGAGAACGGTGTGCAATCCGCGTTCATGGGGCGGCACTACAAGGGCTCGACCAACAAGGTCTCTAACCGATGGATCGGCACCAAGGGCACCATGGACCTTCGGCCCAACCCCGGCCGAACCGCCTGGATCGCGCGTGGCCACGACGGCCAGACCGTCCTAGCCCGCAACACCGGCCGCGACGGCAACAACCAGCCCTACGTCGAGGAGCACAAGGCCCTGCTCGCCGGCATCACCAGCAACGCGCCGGTCATGGAGATCCAAGGCGTCGCCGACTCGTCGTTGACCTGCATCCTCGGCCGAGAGTCCGCGTATTCGGGCAAGGAACTGGAGTTCAACTTCCTCGCCAACGACGCCAAACTCAAGCTCCGTCCCGAGGGGATCGACAACGGCCCCAAGGCCGGTCCGGTCGAACTGCCGTTCCCCGGCGTCCGCCGCCCCGGCAAGTACAAGATCGTGTAACGCGATTGATAGACAATGCAATAACAAAAGCCCACGCCAAATGAGCGTGGGCTTTTTCGTTGTTCGTTCGTAGCCGCTGCGTAGCACGCGGGGGCAAGCCTGCCTCTCACGCCTTTGCTACCCGGCTGAGAGTCGATTATAACTTACGCTTTCAGGGTCATCTAAAACGCGGGTGGGGAGCAAGAGCAATGCAACGGTATCAATGGGTTCGGGGGCGGGTGCCAAACGGTTTTTGGAAAACGCGGGCGAATCGTGTCCGGTACATGGTCTGGCTCGGAAGTCGGTTGGGTTTTTCCAAGCGAGCAGACTGGTATGCCCTGACACGGCAACATTTCATGGATAACTGGGGGGGCGGCCTGCTCGCGATGATCTACGGTGACTCACCATTGACCGCCCTTCGTGATTATGCGCCACGATACGATTGGAAGCCGTGGCTGCTTCGTAAGGCCCCCCAAGGTTTTTGGGCGGACCCCGCGAACCGCAGAGAATACATGCGCTGGCTTGGTCAACAACTCGGCTACAAGAAACCGGCCGACTGGTATGCGATACGGAAGCATCACTTCGTCGCACATCGTGGCGATGGGATGCTATCGAACTACTACCGCAACTCGCAGATCGACGCCGTCAAAGAGTACCTCCCGCGAACCGACTGGAAGGAGTGGCTTTTCCATGAGGTGCCTCAGGGCTTCTGGCAAGAGGCCGAGAACCGCCGCCGGTATCTGAGCTGGCTCCGGGGCCGGCTGCGGGTTCGCGAGCCCAAAAACTGGTATCGCATGACGCGTGCCAAACTTATTCAATACCGCGGCGCTACGCTCCTGCAAAGCGGCTACTCCACCTCCAAGCTCCTCCGCGAATACCTGCCGGACTATGAATGGGAGCCATGGCGGTTTGAACGCGTGCCCAACGGCTACTGGCACCGCCCCTCGAATCGCAAACGATTCCTCGCATGGCTGGGGACCCACCTTGAGTTGGAGCACCCCGATGAGTGGTCGGACGTATCACGCCTCGATATCCGAGATGCGGGGGGAGGTACGCTCTTAACCCACTATTACAACAACTCGATGAGCCGGTTGATACGCGATGCCAGACGTGTGCATGAACCGACGCCCCGACGCCGCGCGGCTTAGCACAACGCTTGGTGCTCGGGCCGCGCCTCGGGTGTGATATTGATTCTTATGTGACCCCTCTCTACACCTCGAAGTCATCCGCCTTGCGATACGCGGCGATGCACTTCTTCTCGCCTTCGATCCCGCCGACGCTGTGGCCGTGCTCCATGCCGATGACGCCTTTGTAGCCCTTCTTGTAGAGGTGCTTGAAGATGTTCTGGTAGTTGATCTCGCCGGAGTAGGGCTCTTTGCGGCCCGGGTTGTCGCCGACCTGGAAGTACGCGATCTCGGACCAGGCCTTGTCGATGTTGGGGATCAGGTTGCCCTCGGTGATCTGCTGGTGGTACAGGTCGTCGAGGATCTTGCAACTCGGGCTGTTGACGCCCCGGCAGATCAGGTACGACTGCGGGATCTCTTGCAGGAACCGGCCGGGGTGGTTCGCCCACCAGTTCAAAGGTTCGAGCACCATGA
>JAHQVV010000219.1 GCA_019634195.1 Phycisphaeraceae bacterium
CTGCATCACTCCCCCAGCACCTGCCCCAGCCTCCGCCCCCCCAGCACGACCGCCTTCCGGCCCCCAAGGCACAAGGCCTCTACGACCCCGCCAACGAGCACGACAACTGCGGCGTCGGCTTTATCGCCAACGTCAAGGCCAAACGCTCCCACGCGATCGTCGAGCAGGCCCTCACCATGCTCAGCCGCATGGACCACCGCGGCGGCTGCGGCTGCGAAACCAACACCGGCGACGGCGCGGGCATCCTCACCGCCATCCCCAACAAGCTGATGCGCAAGGTCGCTCAGGCCGACCTCGGCGTCGACCTGCCCGAGCTCGGCGAGTACGCCGTGGGCAATATCTTCCTGCCCACCGACGCCGCGCCGCGCGAACTCGCCAAGCAGACCTTCGTCGACAAGCTCACCGGGCTGGGCCTCAGTGTTCTCGGCTGGCGACAGATGCCGACCGACCCGGATGGCGCCGACGTCGGCCCGACCGCGCGCAAGTCCATGCCCGTGATTGAGCAGCTCTTTGTCGCCTGCAAGCCCGGCACCGACAACGATGACTTCGAGCGCACGCTCTACCTCGCACGCAACCGCACGATCAACACCCTCCAGCTGCCCGACAGCATCGTTGAAGAGGGCAGCTTCTACATCTGCTCGCTCTCCTCTCGCACGATCGTTTACAAGGGCCAGCTCACCTCCGCCCAGGTCCCCGCGTTCTATGGCGACCTGCGCGACCCGGACTACACCTCGCACCTGGCGATGGTCCATTCGCGCTTCAGCACCAACACCTTCCCCTCTTGGGACCGCGCCCAGCCCTGCCGGATGATGAGCCACAACGGCGAGATCAACACCGTCAAGGGCAACAAGAACTGGGCCGCCGCACGGCAGGGCCTGATGAAGTCCGACGTCTTCGGCGATGACCTCGGAGACCTGTTCCCCATCATCAACCGCGAGGCGTCCGACTCCGGCGCTTTCGACAACGTGCTCGAGATGCTTTATATGGCCGGCCGAACGCTGCCCGAGGTCATCATGATGATGATCCCCGAGGCGTGGGAGGGCCACGAGCAGATGGGCCTGACCAAGCGCGCCTTCTACCAGTACAACGCCAACCTGATGGAGCCGTGGGACGGCCCGGCCAGCGTATCGTTTACCGACGGCAAGATGATCGGCGCCTGCCTGGACCGCAACGGCCTTAGGCCCTCGCGCTACTACGTGACCCACGACGACCGCGTCATCATGGCCAGCGAGGTCGGCGTGGTCGACCTCGAGCCCGAGAACGTCAAGAGCAAGGGCAGGCTCGAGCCGGGGCGCATGTTCCTCGTGGATTTCGACGAGGGGCGGATCATCCCCGACGACGAGGTGAAGAACGCGCTCATCAATGCCCGGCCCTACCGCGAGTGGCTGGCCGAGCACCAGCTCAAGCTCGACGAGTTGCCCGGCGCCTCGCCGCAAGTCGAAGAACCCGGCGACGCCGAGCCGGCGCGGATGAACGAGGGCGGCATCGAGGCGGAGCTGCTTAAGAAGCTGCTCGCCTTCGGCTACACGAGCGAGCACCTGCACATGCTGCTGCTGCCGATGGTGCGTAGCGGCAAGGAAGCGCTCGGCTCGATGGGCAACGACCAGGCCCTGGCCGTGCTGTCCGACAAGCCGCGCCTGCTCTACGACTACTTCAAGCAGCTCTTTGCCCAGGTCACCAACCCGCCGATCGACCCGATCCGCGAGGCCTGCATCATGGCGTTGGATACGTACCTGGGCCCCGAGGGCAACCAGCTCGGCGCCACCCCCGCGCAGTGCCAACGCCTGCAGCTTCGCTCGCCCGTGCTGACCAACCCGCAGCTTGATGCGATCAAACAGCTTGAGCAGACCGCGTACCACGGCTGGTCCAGCGCGGTGATCGATACGACCTACCCCGCCGATGCAACCGATGATGCGGCGGCGCTGCAGGCCGCCCTCGACCGCATCTGCGAAGAAACCACGCGGGCCATCGAAGCCGGCACGCCGCTGATCGTGCTGTCCGACCGCGACGCTGGGCAAGGCCGGATGCCGTTGCCGGCGTTGCTGGCCGTGGGCGCGGTGCACCACCACCTCGTCCGGACGCGCTCGCGGACGAAGGTCGGGCTCGTCCTCGAGACCGCCGAGGCCCGCGAGGTCCACCACTTCTGCACGCTGCTGGGCTACGGCGTCGACGCGGTCAACCCTTACCTCGCCTACGAAGCGCTGCATGCGCTCCGTGACCAGGGTGTTGTCGACAAGAACAAGCACTGGACCAACGAGCAGCTCGTCGCCAACTACATCAAGGCCGTGGACTTCGGCATCAAGAAGGTCATGTCCAAGATGGGCATCGCGACCGTTGCCTCATACCGCGGCGCTCAGATTTTCGAATGCCTGGGCTTGAGCAGCGAGGTCATCGACCGCTGCTTCCTTGGCACCGCGTCGCGTCTGCAGGGCGCGGGCTTCGGCGTGCTCGCAGAAGAGGTCCGCCGCCGACACACCCTCGCCTACCCGCAGCGCGAAACTAAGTCCGCCGGCCAGACCGTGCCCTCGCTGCCCAACCCCGGCGAGTACCACTGGCGCCCCGAGGGCGATGCTCACGCCTACAACCCCCAGGCCATCGCGTCCCTCCAGCACGCCGCCCGCAACAACGCACGCGGCGCGTACGACCAGTTCGCCAAGCTCTGCAACGAGGACGCCGCATCCCGCGCCACGCTCCGCGGCCTGCTCAAGCTCAAGGCGCTCGAAACGGACAGGCAGATCCCGCTGGACGAGGTCGAGCCCGCCGCCGAGATCGTCAAGCGCTTCCGCACCGGCGCGATGTCGCTGGGCGCGCTGTCCAAGGAGGCGCATGAGACACTCGCGCTGGCTATGAACCGCATCGGCGGATACTCCAACTCCGGCGAGGGCGGCGAAGACCCCAACCGATTCGCGCTCGATCAGTACGACGACGGCTCAACCAAGTCCAAGCGCTCCGCGATCAAGCAGGTCGCCTCGGGCCGGTTCGGGGTGACAAGCTACTACCTCGCCAACGCGGACATGCTGCAGATCAAGATCGCACAGGGCGCCAAGCCCGGCGAGGGCGGACAGCTCCCCGGCTTCAAGGTCAACGACTACATCGCCCAGCTCCGCTACTCCACGCCCGGCGTCGGCCTGATCTCCCCGCCGCCGCACCACGACATCTACTCGATCGAAGACCTCAGCCAGCTGATCTTCGACCTGAAAAACGCTAACCCCGACGCGAACGTGAGCGTTAAGCTCGTCGCGGAGGTCGGTGTCGGCACGATCGCCGCGGGTGTCTCCAAGGCCAAGGCCGATCATATCCTCGTCTCCGGCGCGGACGGCGGCACGGGTGCCTCGCCCCTGACCTCGATCAAGCACTGCGGCCTGCCTTGGGAACTCGGCATCGCAGAGACGCACCAGACCCTCGTGCTCAACGACCTCCGATCGCGCGTCCGGCTTGAGACCGACGGCGGGATGCGCACCGGGCGGGACGTCATCGTTGCCGCGTGCCTCGGCGCCGAAGAGTACGGCTTCTCTACCGCGCCGCTCATCGCCACCGGCTGCATCATGATGCGCAAGTGCCACCTGAACACCTGCCCCGTCGGCGTCTGCACCCAGGACCCCGTCCTGCGCAAGAAGTTCACCGGCCAGCCCGAGCACGTCATCAACTACCTCTTCCTCGTCGCCGAGGAAGCCCGCAAGTACATGGCCCAGATGGGCGTGCGCAGCATCGACGAGATGGTCGGCCAGGTCGGCCTGCTCGAGCCCGGCGAGGCGATCGATTACTGGAAGGCCGACGGCCTGGACCTCACCATGCTGCTCACCCCCGCTCAGAAGCCCGCGCACCGTGAGAACGTCCAGGTCCGAAAGACCATGCAGCAGGACCACGGGATGGACCAGCAGCTCGACGTCAAACTCATCGAGCACTGCCAGCCCGCGATCCTCGACGCACAAAAGGTCGACTACGCCGGGCCGATCACCAACCTCGACCGAACCGTAGGCACGATGCTCTCCCACGAGGTCAGCAAGAAGTGGGGCGATGACGGCCTGCCCGCCGACACGATCACGCTCAACATGCGCGGCAGCGCCGGCCAATCCGTCGGCGCCTGGCTGGCGGGCGGCATCACGCTCTGCGTCTCAGGCGACGCCAACGATTACGTTGGCAAGGGGCTGTCCGGCGGCAAGCTGATCGTCCGACCCCCCAGCGCATCGACCTTCAACGCCGAAGAACAGATCGTCGTCGGCAACGTTGCGCTCTACGGCGCGACGAAGGGCGAGGCCTACTTCCGTGGCATGGCCGCCGAGCGATTCGCCGTACGCAACTCCGGTGCACGCGCGGTTGTCGAAGGCGTCGGCGATCACGGCTGCGAGTACATGACCGGCGGCCGAGTCGTCGTCCTCGGGCCGACCGGCCGCAACTTCGCCGCGGGCATGTCCGGCGGGATCGCCTACATCTGGGACAAGGACGGCGAGTTCCTCCAGCTGGTCAACCTCGAACTCGTCGAGCTCGAAGACCTGGGTAACCCCGAAGACGAGGCCGAGTGCCTCAACATGATCAAGCAGCACGCCAAGCACACCGGCTCGACCGTCGCACAAAAGGCGATCGACAACTGGCCCAGAGTCCGCAACCAGATCGTCAAAGTCATGCCGATCGACTACCGCCGGGTGCTGCAGCAACGGAAGACCACCGCCGCGACCCCCGATGTCGGCCACGGGTAAGCAATAGGAGCGATAGACATTGGGTAAACCAACCGGATTCCTCGAGTTTGAACGCCGGCCGATGCCGGCCCGCAACCCGGATGTGCGCATCGCGGATTTCTATGAGATCTACGAGCGAGCCGACGAGCGCGAGCTGCGCGAGCAGGGCGCCCGCTGCATGGACTGCGGCGTCGCGTTCTGCCAGTCCGACACCGGCTGCCCCATCGACAACCTCATCCCCGAGTGGAACGACCTGGTCTTCCACGGCCGGTGGAAAGAGGCGTACTACCGCCTGGCCAAGACGAACAACTTCCCCGAGTTCACCGGCCGCATTTGCCCCGCGCCCTGCGAGAGCGCGTGCGTGCTCGGCGTGACCGACCCGGCCGTGACCATCAAGTCCATCGAGTGCTCGATCATCGACAAGGCCTTCGAAGAAGGCTGGGTCCAGCCCAACCCGCCCAAGCAGCGCACCGGCAAAAAAATTGCGGTCGTTGGCTCCGGCCCCGCGGGCCTTGCCGCCGCTGACCAACTCAACAAGGCCGGGCACAGCGTCACCGTCTTCGAACGCGACGACCGCATCGGCGGGCTGCTGATGTACGGCGTGCCGAACATGAAGCTCGAGAAACAGATCGTTCAACGCCGGGTCAATCTTCTCGCAGAAGAAGGCATCGAGTTCCGCACCAACTGCAACGTCGGCGACCCCAACAGCTATACGCCGCACACCTCCAACCACGGCATGGC
>JAHQVV010000220.1 GCA_019634195.1 Phycisphaeraceae bacterium
ACCGTCGGTGATCTCGACACCGCGGTAGGCGGGCAGGCAGTGCAGCGCGATCGCGTGGTCGGGGGCCTCGGACATCAGCTTTTCGTTGACCTGGAAGTCTTTGAAGCTTTCCAGCCGCTTGGCCTTCTCTTCTTCCTGGCCCATCGAGACGAACGTGTCGGCGTAGATCGCGTCGGCGTACCGCACCGCCTGGAACGGGTCGTGGCACATCGTGAAGTCCATGCCTGGGCAGGCGGCCATCACCTTGTCCGCGAACTCCTGCTCCAGCGCGTAGTCCGGCGGGCTGGCCAGCGTAAACGCCGCGCCGAGCTTGCCGCAGATCATGGCCAACGATCGGGCGACGTTGTTGCCGTCGCCGACAAAAACGACGTGCTTGCCGTTGAGGTCCCGCCCGAACTCGTCCATGACCGTCATCGCGTCGGCCAGCGCCTGGGCCGGGTGGGCGACATCGCTGAGCATGTTGATCACGGGGACGGTGGCGTGCTCGGCCATCTCGACGAGATTCGCATGGTCATACACCCGCGCGGCGATGCCTTGGACCATGCCGGTGAGCACGCGTGTGACATCCGCGACGGATTCCCGCTTGCCCAGGCCGACCTCGCTTTGGCCAAGCACGATCGCGTTGCCGCCGAGCTCGTACATGCCCTGCTCGAAGCTGACACGGGTCCGCAGCGAAGGTTTTTCAAAGAACATGCCCAGCGTCTTGCCCTTGAGGATGGGTTCATTAGCAACGCCCTGCCCTCTCTGTTCGCGCAGTTCGTAGGCGCGATCGAACATATGCTCGAGCTGATCGCGCGTGCAGCCTTTAATCGAAAGGAAGTGCGTCACGGGCTTGGTTTCGGTGGCGGTGGGGTTGGACATGGTGGTCCGCCTTCTGGCAATGGGATAACGGTCAACCCCGCCCTGTCGGGCGGGCGCTAAAAAAGCAATCACAAAACAATTTCGGTGCCGACGCCTTGGTCGGTATAAACCTCAAGCAGTAGTGCGTGAGCGATTCGGCCATCAATGATATGGGCCTTGCTGACGCCGCCCTCGAGCGCGGTCAACGAGGCCTCCACTTTGGGCAACATGCCCGCGGAGATGACGCCCGAGTCGATCAGCGTATCGATCTCGCCGCGGTCCAGGTGCCGGGCCAGGTCCTCGGGGTTGTCGGACTTACGGATCCCGTGGGTATCCGAGACGAGCACGAGTTTCTCGGCCTCAGTCGCCGCCGCAACGTGACCCGCCACCGAGTCCGCGTTGATGTTCAGCTTGCCGCCGGCCTGGTCGCGCGCGATCGGCGCGATGACTGGGATGATGCCCGCCTCGGTAATCGCGGCGAGCAGTTCGTCGTTGACCTGCGTAACCTCGCCGACCGAGCCGATATCGATCTTCCGGCCCTCTTCGCCCTCGAGGAACAGCCGCTTGCCGAAGACCACGCAGCTCGACAACGAGTGCAGGCCCATGCCTTTGTAGCCCCCGTCGGCGATGGTCTTAACCATGCCGGCGTTGATGTCGTTGACAAGCACGTGCTCGGCGATCGCGAGCGTGCGGTCGTCGGTGTAGCGTCGGCCCTGGACAAACTGGGCTTCAAGGCCCGCTTGCTCCATCGCCGCGGTGATGCCCTTGCCCCCGCCGTGCACGACGATCGGCCGCATGCCCACGGCGTGCATAAAGCACACGTCGTGCAGCAGGTTTGCCAACGCCTCGGGGTCGTCCATGATCGACCCGCCGACCTTGACGACGACCTGCTTGCCCTCGAACCGGCGGATATACGCCTGGGCTTCAACGAGGGCGGCGGCTTTGTTAATCGCTTCCTGCACGGCTGCTCCGGTGCGCTTGGGGGAATCCCCTAGTGTACCAAAACCCGATGACGGCGCGACCGGTTGACCCCGGCTTGGCGTGAGGATTCAGTCAATTTAGAGATTTAGATCGCGCCAGTCGTCTGGGCGGGCTTGCCCGCGGCGGGGACGGTCTGGGGCGCAGTTTCTTCCAGCAGCAGTTCCCCGGGACGCGGCGTGCGGAGCAGAACCCTCGCCCCCGCCTCGATACCGGACTTGACCTGCACGAGCGTGTCGCTTGCCCCGCCCATCTCGATCGCCTGACGCCGGATCTTGCCGTCCTCGGCGGGCACATACACAAAGTGCTCGGCACCGACGGTGTGCACCGCCTGGATCGGTACCGCTAACGCCTCGGTGATCTCACGGATCCTGATCTCGCCGCTGCAATTCATCCCCGGGCGGATGTCGTCGCCCAGCTCAGGAGGCATCTCGGCGAGCACCTGGTACTGGCGCAGGTGCGGGTTCGCGTTGCCGGTCTGTACCGCGCTGTTTTTCTTGCCGATGATGGTCGCGGTAAACACCTCGTCGGGCCTGGCGTTGACTCGGATGCTGACGGCCTGGCCGGGCTGGACCTCATTGATGCGCGACTCGTGCACGTAAAGGTTGGCCACCATCTGCGCGGTGTTGGACAAGACCATCACGCGCTGGCCGCCACGCAGGCCGGCCCCCTCGCGGATCATGCGGTAGCGCTCCCAGCCGACACCGATCGTCGAGGCGTAGATCACCATCCCGTCACGCGGCGCCTTGATCTCCAGCCTGGCCACCATGCGCTCGAGGTCCGCGAGGCGGGTTTCCCGCTGATCTAGCTCGTTCTCCTCGCTGACAATCGTGGCCTCCATCAGCTTCAGCTTGTTCTCGTTCATGCGGACCGTGCGTTCGAGTTCTCCTTCGGCCTGCTCGATCTCGCTGAGCACTTCCTTTTGCTGCTTCACCTTCTCGTATTTGTTGTAGACCTCGATATCAAGCTCGGCGGTCTTCATCGCGTACCGCGCTTCTTCCAGGCTGATCTCGTCCTGCTCCAGCTCCGTCCGGCTGATGAAGTCCTGCTCGAAGAGTTCTTTGCTGAAATCCAGCTCGCGCGACGCCTGCTTCAATTCACGCTCGGCCTTCTTGAATGCAAGGTCCAGATCATTGACACGCTGGCGATGCGTGCCCAGCTCCCACTGCTTCTGCGAGAGCTGCGCGAGCTCCAGCGCGAGTTGGGCCTTGGCTTCGGCGCTGGCCGCGGTGTCTTTCTCGATGTCCAGGTTGCGGCGGGCCTCCTCCAACTCTGACTCGGCCTCGCGGACCCGAGAGATCCATTCATCACGGTCCGATACCAGCCCGGGGGCGTTGAGCGTGTAGAGCCAGTCGCCTTCCTTGACCCATGTGCCTTCTTCGACAATCGACTCGATCGTCTCGTCATCCGGGTGATCAATCAGATTCATGATGTCGATCTGGTCTTTGGCCACGAGGTCCCCCTCGGCGACGACCGTGATCGGGATCGGCTCGAGCCGGACCTCCGCCCACTGGGGCGTGTCGCTGCTGCCGGATGTCGTGCCGTTGTCGAACGTGCCGCTGGTGTACAGCCAGACCCCGCCGCCGATGACAAGAACGGCCACGCCGATCAAGGCCGCGACGCGAGCCATGCCGCTGCGGCTTGCCGAAGACAGGTTGTGCTCTGTGCTCTTCATCTGGTGAACCATGCAATCCTTTTGGGTCTAACGCAACATGCGAGGTGCTTATTCATCGGCGGGCGGCTCAATCTCCGCATCCCCGACGGGGAACAGCTTGCCCGGCGCCAGCCACCGGCCCTGCCCATCGACGCGCATCTGCCCGGTCTGCAGCAGGTAGTTTAGGACGCTTGTTTGCAGGTCGGCCCGGGATTGGTCCCTGCGGTTGCGCGCATCGAGCAGGTCTTCTTCCGCCTCGATGATCCGACGCGGGGGGATATTGTCTTTGATGCGTTTATCCTTGATCCGCAGGCTCATCAGCCGGCGTTCGGCAAGGTTGACGTTCTCGTCCTGCAGCCGCAGCGTCAGCCTCGCACGGCTGATCTCGCGGATCGCGTCACGGATATCCAGCGCCACCCGATCCCGCTGCGTTCGGTAATCACGCTTGGAACGCTCTAAGTCGACTAACGAGCTGCGATACCGCGCCAGCTCGATCTTCCTGTCAAGCGGGGCCGAGTATTCCAGCCCCAGGCGGTAGTCGCTGTCACCCAGTTCCAGATCCACGCCGTCGATGTCACGGCCGCTGTCACTATTCAGGTCGACCTGGGCGTTGAGGTCCAGATCACCACCCAGGTTGTCCTTGGCCACCTTCACCGCACGCCGCGCATCGTCGACCTGATCGAAGCGGGTCTGCAGGTCCAGCCTCACCGCCTGCCCGATCGCGATCGATTCCGCCTCATCAAGCGCGGGCTGTGGCACATTGATCTGCACGGGGGTGATGACCAGTGGCTGCTTCACGGGCATCCCGATACGCAGCTTCAACGAGTCCAACGAGGTTTCATAATCGTCGACGACCTGTGCCAGGTCAGACCTGCCGAACAGGACTTGCGCCGCGGCATCGTCCGCCTCGAAACGCGAGATGATCTCCGCCTCGTAGAACGCCTGCTGCTGGTCGGCTAATCCCGTCAACCCCTCAAGCTGCCGCCGCTGGTTCTTGATCCGCTGCTCCTGACGCAGCAGGTTGAAATACGTGTTGGAGATGTCAACGAAGAACTCGCGGCGGAAGCGCTCAAACTCTCTCACCGCATAAATCAGGTCACGCTCGGCCTGGATCAGGTCCTCACGCGCCACCTGCCCGGAGCCGCGCAGCAGCGGCAGGTTGATCGACGCGTTGATGCTGCTGCTCTGGGTTTCGTCCGCCGAGGTGTTCGTGCTCGCTTGCTGCAGCAGGTTGGTGTAGTTGACCAGCGCGGAAACAGAAGCGGTCCCGCCGTAGGGCAGGCGATGTGTGACGGAAAAGTCGTTGACGAGGTCCAGCGCCGTGTCATAGTCGCCGGACTCGGGCGTGCCGCTGAGGTCGGCTGAAAGGGTATTAAAGAAACGCGGCCCCCAAAGGTGGCGCTCGATGATGAGCGAGAGCGTCGCGAGGAAGAGGCGCTCCTTCTCGCTGCGGTATTCGGGGGCGTGCTCGATCGAATAAGCCAACAGTGCCGGGAGGTCGAACTCGATTCGTTCAACCGCGGCCGATCCGTTGGGGTCGGCAGACTCAGCGGGCTCGGCCTCGGTCGATTCACCGGCAGTCGGCCTGGCGGGGAGGCTCCCCGCGGCGGGGTTGTTCGTTGTGGGCTGCTCGTCGTAGAGGCCAGACCCAACGCGCTGTTTGGGCAGACCAACCGATGCGTCGCTGACGCCCTCTTGCCCGAGGGACAAGCGCTGCCGCTCGGCGATCATCTCCGCAACGCGCTGGTCCAGGCTGTCCATCGAGCCGTAGCAGCCCGCTAGCGCGAGGCACGCCAGCACGGCGAGGAGGCTCAGCGAGGCCTTGCATCGAACGGTGGTGTGGGCAAGTCGCCGCATTTAGCTGCTTCGTCTGTTCGGGCCGTTCAGAGGGGTGAGCCTGTCGATCACATGTCGTTCATCGGGCGTTTAATAGAGCCTGAATTATTTTACGCGGATTACACGGATCGGGTGGACATTTTTAATACGCGTGCCTACTGTTCTGGTTCAGACGCAAAACGTGTTTTTCGTGTTACAGCCCTCATAGGAACGCCTGATGCCACTTGTTTCGTACGACAGCCGCAGCTTCTCGATCGATAGTCGGCGGGTCTGGCTGGTTAGCGGCTCGATCCACTACGCCCGCGTCCCGCGTGGGCAGTGGCGCGATCGGCTGAGGGCGGCGTGCGAGGCCGGGCTGAACTGCGTTGAGACGCCGGTGGTCTGGTCCATGCACGAGCGAGAGCCGGGCGTGTTCGACTTCGAGGACGACCTCGACCTGCGGCATTTTGTAAAGGCCGCTGCCGAGGAGGGGCTGTACTGCATGCTTCGTCCGGGGCCCTATGTCGGCAGCATGTACGATTTCGGTGGCCTGCCCCCCTACCTGCATGGCGTAGCCGACAAGAAAGGCAACCGCGTCAGGTTCCGTGAAGACGAGCCGCAGTTTCTTGAGGCGGTGGACCGCTTTTTCCGGGCGCTGATGCAGCAGGTCGGCGATCTGCAAGTTGCCTCACCGGGCGCGGCCGGCTCGGCGGCGTACGACTACGCGCCCGGCAGCGCGGCGGGCGGCTACCAGGGCGAGGGCGGCGGCCCCATCGTCACGATGCAGGTCGAGCACGCCTGGGAGAGCCACCACCCCGAGCAGCCCTACCTCGACCGCCTCGTCAGCATGCTGCGGCAGCACGGCTGTGCTGTCCCGTTGACCAATGCGAACAACCTCTGGCAGCCGGTCGAGGGCACGGTCGATACTTGGCGAGGCGATGCGTCCCTGCCCGCGATCATGCGGCAGCTCTCTGTCGTACAGCCCGAAGCCCCGACGATCGTCTCGCAGTTGGATGCCGCGGCGCATGAAACGGCAGGCCCCGAGCAGCCGGAAGAACCCGACCCCGACACGCTCGCGTACCGGGTCGCCGGTCTCATCGGCGTGGGTGCGCAGTTCAACCTGTCGCCCTTCCACGCAGGCACCAACCTAGGCTTTGCCGGGGCAGCGTCTTCGAGCGCAATCGCCGCTCCCCTGGGCGAGGCCGGCCAACGAGGCGACGCCTTCCGCGCGGCCAAGCGCCTCTGCACCTTCGCCAGCCAGTTCGGCCATGTCCTGGCCAATAGCGAGGGGCGTGCAACGCCTAGCGTTTCCTTAAACGAGGCCGACCACCCCGCCGCGGTCCTGCACCAACGCTCGAGCCAGGGCGAGTTGGTCATGCTCATCAAGTCCGCCAAGGACCGGACCAAGCACACCGAGCTGATGCTGGGCAGCGGGCTGACGCTCGATGTGCCGCACGCGGGCCAGCGCGCCGCGTGGGTGCTGCTGGACACGAACCTCGGCGGCCGCACGACGCTGGACTACACCAGCCTCAGCCCGTGGGCACTCATCGACCGCAAGCTGCTGGTCGTCTTCGGACCCGCCGGTGCGACAGGCCAGGTCTCGATTGACGGCCAACACCACAACGTGACCGTCCCCACGGGCAAGACCCCGCTTGTCATCGAGGGCGACCCCGTCCACATCGCGGTTTTGAATCACGACCAGATCGACGCCGCCTACCGCTGCAGCGAAGGCCTCCTCATCGGTTGCGACGGCTTCGACGACGCGGGCAGGCCCGTGCCGCTTGCGGGCTGGGGTACGCAGATCACGATCTCGCCCGGTGGTGGCGTCCAACGCAAACGCGTCAAACCGGCCACAAAGCCGACCGCGCCGCGCCTTGGCAAGTGGCAAACGCTCTCCTTGAAGGCGCTGGTCGATGGCACCGACCCCGGCTACCAATCCATCGAAGGGCCTGCCCCCCTCGGCGCACTGAGCCAGGGCAACGCCTACGGCTGGTACCGCCTGAACAACGCCAAGCCCGCCACCGGCAAAGTCCTGCCCCGGGCCAATGGCGGGCGGCTTCACCTCTATCAAAAGGACAAGCTCGCGGCGCTCCTGGGCCGGGGCGAAGGCGCAGACCAAGACGCCAAGCAACTCAAGCTCGCGGGCGACACCGTTGTCTTTGTCGACGCGCTGGAACACCGCAGCCTCGGCCAAGGCGTGGGCGCCGACCCCAAGGGGCTGGCCGACCACCTCTACACCGTCAAGCCGATCAAGGCCGCCGCTCCAGAGGTGACCAAGCAGCCCGCGGGCGACCCGTTTGCGGTGTCGGGTTACGTGCACCACCAGCGCACCGGCGCCAGGCCGATGTCCGAGGCCCTGGCCTGGACGGTCAAGCCCGAGTCCCGCAAGCCGGTCATCCTCGGAATCGACGGCCTGGATCAGCCCTGCGTCATCAGCGTCAACGACGAGCCGGTCCACTACCACGCGGGCACGCACGGCCCCGGCCTGCTCCGCCTCGTGCTCGACCCCGCCGAACTGGAGCCAATGACCGGCGGCAAGAACACGATCAAGCTTGAACTACTCGGACCGCTTGCTGAAGGTGTCAAGACCGCCCAGCACGTCCACTTCTACCAGACAACAGGCATCGCGACGCCGAAGGACGGCTGGGCCTTTGCACCGTGGACCATCCCCGCGTTCAATGATGACGCCTGGCGGAGTGTGCCTAAGACGCTGCCGAGCCAGCCGAGTTGGCTAGGCTGTACCTTCAACACGACATCGCTGGACGCCCCGCTCTACCTCGATCCGCAGGGCATGAGCAAGGGCCAGATCATCCTCAATGGGCACCACCTCGGCGGGTACTGGCAGCAGACCCGCGAGGGCAAGCTGGTAGACGCCGACAAACGCTACTACCTGCCCGAAGCCTGGCTCAGACTGGACGAGCCCAACGAGTTGATGCTCTTCGACGAGCACGGCCGAACGCCGGGCAAATGCAGGCTGGTTTACTCCGCGCAGTCAGATTTTCTCTGATACAGTCCAATCATGCTGCGGTCGAATCCTCTCAAGCGTAAGCCCATCGACAAGCTGCGCATCGCGATCTATCTCACCGTCGCTGGCACTATCGCTTTTCAGTCTTACAGTTCCATTGATTTTGACTACATCATTCTGTTCGTTTGGTTCCCGCTTGGTGTCCTCATATTTTGGATGCCTCCAAGACTCGATTCGAAGGCCCTGCGCGAGGCCACAGCGCCAAACGCACAATATCGTTTCGATCGCTCATTCAGAGTTATTGCACTGATCGCTGTTGGAGCGACTGGCGCGATTCCAACGCTTATTGTCATGATTCTGCGCCAGGAATGGCCAGAGACAGCCACAGCCATCCCCGCATTCACTTGGGCTACCATCATTGTCGTACATGCTGTAGTTGCCCGGCGATATTTTCTCAGGCTCAGACATCGGTACATCGAAACATCACATCAGTCTCGGCTTTGCTTCGCGTGTGGATATGACTTGCGGGGCGGAGACCCGGACACATGCCCCGAGTGCGGCTTCAGTTACGCCGGTTCTGAGTCATAAAACCGGTTAAACTAGTAGCCCAATGTCAGAATCTACCCCCAAAGCAAAAAAGCAAGAGCTCGAGATCGTCGAGCCGGTCGGTGCGCGTGTGCTCATCCGCAAGGACGAGGACAAGAAGCAGACCAAGAGCGGCATCCATCTGCCGGACAAGATCGAGATCCCGACGCTGACCGGGCGGGTTGTCGCGGTGTCGGCCGAGGTCGACAACGACGAGGACTACCCGATCCAGCAGTACGACAAGGTGCTGTTCGCGCCCACGGACGCGGTGCCGGTCGATTTCGAGGGCGACAACCGCCTGTTCGTGGTCCCTGTCGAAAACATTGTCGCGGTCTTCCGCAAGGCGAAGTGAGGCGAGCGTGTCGGACCCGATCCTGATTGAACCGGTCAAGCCGTTTGACCTGAAGCTGTCGCCGCCGGGCTCCAAGAGCCTGACGAACCGGGCGCTGCTCATCGCGGCGCTGGCCGATGGGCCGACCACGCTCGACGGCGTGCTGTTTGCAGACGACACCCGGCGGATGCTCGAAGCGCTGCAAACGCTCGGCTTCAAGCTGGACATCGACGAGGACGCCAAGCGCGTCACCGTCACCGGCCGGGGCGGCAACTTCCCGGTCAAGGAAGCCGAGCTACACCTGGGCAACGCCGGCACCGCGATGCGCTTCCTCACCGCGGCCTGCTGCCTGGGGCAAGGCACCTACACCCTCGACGGCATCCCGCGCATGCGCGAGCGGCCCATCGGCGAACTGGTCGAACCGCTCAAACAGCTCGGTGCCGAGATCGACTACCTCGGCGAAGAAGGCTTCCCGCCGCTGTGTATCAACGACAGCCCCTACTTCGAGGGCGGCTTTTTAACGCTCAAGCCCACGCTCAGCTCACAGTTCATCAGCGCGTTATTGATCGCCGGGCCCTGCACACCGCGCGGCGTCACGATCACGTTCGACGGCCGGGTGACCTCGCTGCCCTACATCAAGATGACGCTGAAGCTGATGAAACACTTCGGCGTCGGTCACGAATGGGGCGGGCCGAAGAAAAACGCCGTGCGCGTCACCGCCGCGGACTACCAAGCCAAGGCTTACACGATCGAGCCCGATGCGAGCAACGCGTCGTACTTCCTCGCCGCCGCCGCAAGCGTGCCCGGCTCGTCCGTCACCATCGAGAACCTCGGCGGCGAATCCGTCCAGGGCGACGCCGACTTCTGCATGGTGCTCGGCCTGATGGGGTGCAACGTCGATCAGCGCACGCACAGCACGACGATCAGTGCGCCCACCTCCGGCCGGCTCAAGGGCGTCGACGTGAAGCTCAACCAGATGCCGGATATGGCCCAGACCCTCGCCGCCCTCGCCATCCTCGCCGAGGGCCCGACGAGCATCCGCAAGGTCGGCACCCTCCGCGTCAAAGAGACCGACCGCATGGAGGCCATCCGTGTCGAGCTCACCAAACTCGGGGCTAAGGTCGAGATCGAGGGCGACGACATCCACATCACGCCCCCCGCCGGTAATGTCATTACCCCTGCCAGCGTCGATACCTACGACGACCACCGCATGGCGATGGCCTTCAGCGTGATCGGCCTGGCGACCCCGCCGGGCACCGTGACCATTAACGACCCTGATTGCGTGAATAAGACCTACCCCAACTACTGGGACGACCTGCAAAAGCTACACGACGCCGCGACCGCAACGGCATAATCGACTCAACCAAAGGCCTGCCTTGCCCAAAGACCCGCCCATCGAGCTATCCCTCCCCCACCGCGTCCGCTTCACGCGGGGTGCCTTTGCCGTTGACAACATGGCCCTGGCAGACGTGTTTGAGATCGATGGCCAATCGGCACAGAAAGTGCTCGTCGCGGTTGACCAAGGCATGGCCCAGGCGATGCCCGGCTTGCAGCAACAGATCGAGAAGTACTTCGCCAAGCACGCCGACAAACTGCCCAAGCCCGTCGGCTTCCGTGTTGTCGCAGGCGGCGAGCAGACCAAGAACGACCTGAGCAACCTCGAAACATTCCTCAGCGAGATCGACAAGCACCACCTCGACCGGCACAGCTACATCCTTGTGATGGGCGGCGGCGCCGTGCTCGACATGGTCGGCTTCGCGGCCGCCGTCGCGCACCGGGGGATCCGCCTGGTCCGCATGCCGACGACCACGCTCGCCCAGGCCGACTCGGGCGTCGGCGTGAAGAACGGCGTGAACATGTTCGGCAAGAAAAACTTCATCGGCGCCTTCGCCGTGCCCTGGGCCGTCGTTAACGACCTCACGCTGCTGGACACACTCGACGACCGCGAATGGCGGAGTGGATTGAGCGAGGCGGTGAAGGTTGGCCTGCTCAAAGACGCCGGCCTGTACCGCCTGATCAGCAAGCGCGCCGACATGCTTGGCCGGCGTGACCGTGCCCTGGCCGACGACGTCATCCAACGCTCCGCGGCACTGCACCTGCAGCACATCGCCTTCGGCGGCGACCCGTTCGAGATGACCACCGCCCGCCCGCTGGACTTCGGCCACTGGTCCGGGCACAAGCTCGAACAACTCACCGGCTTCGCGATCAAACACGGCGAGGGCGTCGCGCTAGGCCTGGCCCTGGATGTCACCTACTGCGAACTCAAAGGCATGCTCGCCCCGGAAGTGGCGCAGGACGTGAGAAATACCCTCGCGACTCTAGGCTTTGACCTCTACCACCCCGCGATGGACGACGCCGACGCCCTCCTCGCCGGCCTCGACGAGTTCCGCGAACACCTCGGCGGGCAGCTCACCATCACGCTCATCGAAGCGCCCGGCAAGCCCATCAACGTCCACGAGATCGACCGCGACACCATGGCCGCGGCACTGGGCAAGCTCCGAGAGATCACCCAAGCCACGCCCGTGGGATAACAGGCAGGACAGGCATCCCTGCCTGTCAATCAGCCGAAGGCTGAATCAACCACACATGGATCCGGCTTCGCCGGACGACAGACAGGAATGTCTGTCCTACTTCATGCATAATGGTGTTATGGCAGACAGCTCAAAACAACCCACCTGCCCGATGCCGCGCGACGCTGTCGTCGACCGCTACTTCATGGAGCACCGTGCGAAGCTGCTCGACGTCGCCGCGTTCCTAGACCGCATCGATCGCAGCGAAACACCCGCCGACGCCGATGGTGACTTCCGTGTCGAAGCGATGCAGCGCGCGATCCAGTTGCTCATTGATGAAAAAGGCGACCGCGCCAAACGTGTCCTCGAACTCTTCAGCGACCCGACTGACACGCCCATCGACAAGGCCCCGATGAAGGGTGCCGACGGGGCGTACAAGCCAGAGTAGAACCTACTCCCTATTCCCTAGATGAAATACATCGACCCGCACATCCACATGGTCAGCCGGACGACCGACGACTACCAGCGCATGGCGATGGCCGGCTGTGTCGCCGTCACCGAGCCCGCGTTCTGGGCGGGGTTCGACCGCAACAGCGCACAGGGCTTCTACGACTACTACGTCCAGCTCACCGACACCGAGCCCAAGCGGGCCGCGCAGTTCGGCATCGCCCACCACTGCTGGCTGTGCATCAACCCCAAGGAAGCCGAGGACCCCGGCTTCGCCCGAGAAGTCATCGGCCTCATCCCCGACTTCCTCGACAAGCCCAACGTCCTGGGCGTCGGCGAGATCGGCCTGAACAAGAACTCGAAGAACGAGCTCGAGATCCTCGAGACCCAGATCGACCTCGCCGCCCAGCACGACCAGCTCATCCTCGTCCACACCCCGCACCTCGAAGACAAGCTCAAGGGCACCAAGCTCATCATGGACGCGATTA
>JAHQVV010000221.1 GCA_019634195.1 Phycisphaeraceae bacterium
ACTTCCCCGACCCGCTGCCGGTTTGGGAAACCGAGCCCGCAGAAGAAACACACGCCTAAGAACGTGTGTGAGAAGCCAATGGGCAATCATTTGTGGGAGGGCGAGGCTCCTGCCGAGCCGCACGTGACAGAAGATTCGCGGCTCGGCAGGAGCCTCGCCCTCCCAGGAAACGTGCTTCCCACACACATACTAAGGAGAACGATCCGATGAGCTCTATTCTTTTACAAGACAGAATCCTTCAGCTCGAGTCGTGGGACGCGCAGCAGCTGGAGAAGATCAACAACCCGGGCATCGATTTGGTCCTGATCAATCGATCGGATTTCCCGACGCCCAGCGAGCAAGACGTGGCGAACGCAAGGGTCGACTCCATCCGATGCGTTGTGGATCAACACAGCGCAGAAGTACAGATCACAGACGCGCTGGCCGACCTTGGGCTGCCCCACTGCGATGCGCTGGCCGGCGATATGCGGGATCTCGCCGCACGATTCCTAAAACAGTTCGGTGTCAGGCGTGCCAACCTCCGCGTCGAGGTGGTCGATCGTCAGTCCTGTCCCAAGTTTCACTGCGATGCAAGGAAGGTCAGGCTGATCACGACCTACGCAGGCCCGACCACGGAGTACCGCCAAGCCGATGATGACGCGGAGGACCACGTCGTCGTCCTCGGCGCCATCGCGCTGCTGAAGGGCACGACGCACCCCACGCACAACGGCGAGTATATCCTTCACCGTTCTCCAGCCATGACCGAGCAGCGTCGCCTGTGTTTGGTCCTGGATTTCTAGTCGGCTCTGTCCATCAAGGCCTGCCCCCTTTTTTCAAGCGAAGATTGAGGCCGACTTGGACAAGGCCTTGATCACGGATGCAGGGTTGGTGGACGGCCCGGCGTGCTGGGTGTCGCAAGATAGATTGAGTTGTGTTGATGATTGAGCGATTGCGAACAACGACAAAACGTGCCAAGGCTTACGACGCCGTCGTTGTGGGCGGCGGCGCTGCGGGTGTAGGCGTTGCGGTCGCACTCAAAGATGCGGGCCTTAAACATTTTGTTGTTCTCGAACGGGAAACGGTCGGGGCATCCTTCGCCGCCTGGCCAAGTGAGACGCGGTTTATCACCCCGTCTTTTGCGACCAACTCGGTCGGGATGCTCGACCTGAACTCGATCGCCATCGGCGTCTCGCCCGCATTCAGCCTTGAAGTCGAGCACCCAACCGGGAGGGACTACGCGGCACACCTGCGTGGCGTCGCGAAGTTTTTCAAGCTGCCTGTCCGCGAAAACACCGGTGTCCTGCGCATCACCAAACACGGCGATGAATTCCTGATCGACACCGCCGAAGACACGCTGCGTGCCAAGCACGTGATCTGGGCGGGCGGTGAGTTCCAGTACCCGCGCCTCAACGGGTTTGTTGGCAGCGAGCATTGCAAGCACACGGCAACGGTCGCCAGCTATGAGAAGCTCGATGGGGACGAGTTCATCATCGTCGGCGGGTGCGAGAGCGGCATCGACGCGGCCTACCACCTTGCGTCTCGAGGCAAACGCGTTCGGGTTTTCGACAGAGGCTGCCCATGGAAGGAAGAGAGCTCAGACCCGAGTGTCGCGCTGTCGACCTATTCGCTTGAGCGTATGCGGGAGGACTGGTTCGAGCGGCACGTAGAGTTGTTCCCCAAAACGCCGATCGAGTCGGTGACGCTTAACGATGACCGGTATGAAGTGACCACGCCCAACGGAAACTGGTTTCATACCGATGTCCCACCACTTTTAGCGGGCGGGTTTGAAGGAAGCCAAAGGCTGGTCGCTGACATGTTCGAACGACGCGAGGATGGTTTCCCCCTGTTGAACGAGAGCGACGAGTCGACGCTTGTGCCGGGGCTATTCTTGTCCGGGCCGGCCGTGCGTCACGGGAACCTCATCTTTTGTTTTATCTACAAGTACCGGCAGCGATTCGCTGTGGTGGCCAAAGCGATCGCCAGCTCCTTGGGGCTGCCGGCCGATCATCTCGCGCATTACCGAAGCTGGGGCATGTACCTCGACGACCTGTCCTGCTGCGGGGAGGAGTGCGTGTGCTGAGTGAGCAACTCGAAAACGCCGTGACTGCTAACCCAAGGCCAGCCTGGGTTGCCCGTGTGCTACGGGTCCAGTGGCTTGGCCAAACCGCTGCGAGCCTTTGCTGGATCGCGAGCGTGTTCGCCTACGGGATCAGTTCGACCGGAGATTATTTGCAGCTATCCGCCGCGTCGGCGTGGCTGATTGCGAACATCGCCGTCATCTTGGCCCCTCCGGACAACTGATCATGGCAGCGGCCCTTCAAACCAGTGATCAAATCAATCTGGACCAAGCCATGCATGGCGCGAGTTGTCGTGCCGTGTTGCATCTGACTTTGTTACGCCCCGGCGTCGGTTTCAATCTGTCTGAGTAGCGCGGTACTTATTGACACAACAAGGAGAGCAATCGAGTGAGTGATTCGCCTTTTTCAAAACGACAGAGCATCGAGCAGGTCGAGGAAGGCAGCGGCCTGGCCCCCAAGTTCGACGAGCACGGGCTGATCCCCGTCGTGACCACGGGCTTCACCTCCGGCGAAGTGCTCATGCATGCCTACATGAACGCCGAGGCGCTGTCGCAGACGATCCAGCTAGGCGAGGCCGTCTACTGGAGCCGCAGCCGCAAGTGCCTCTGGCACAAGGGCGCGACGAGCGGCTTGGTTCAGCGCGTCCGCGAGATCCGGATCGATGACGACCAGGACTGTGTCTGGCTTCGCGTCGATGTGCAGGGCGGAGCCAGCTGCCACGTCGGGTACCGCTCTTGTTTCTACCGTGCCGTTCCTTTTGGCGATCAGGCTGACCAGCCGCTAGAGTTCACGGAAAATGAAAAGATGTTTGACCCGCAGAAGGTCTACGGGGACGCACCGAACCCCACCCAGCTCTGATCCGAGTGATCACGGAAGCCTCGTATGACGACCACGCCGAAGATACCCTGCCATATCGTTGCCGGCCCGCTGGGTGTTGGTAAGACCTCCGCGATCCTCGACTACCTCCGCGACAACGCGACGAATCAGCGTGTCGGTGTGCTGGTCAATGACTTTGGCCCCATCGGGCTCGATAGCACCACGCTTCAGGCGGAGGCCCCGACGACCAAGGTGCTCAATGTGCCCGGCGGGTGCATCTGCTGCACGATGCTCGCGGAGCTTCCCGGGAGTATCCGACGGCTTGTCTCCGAGCAGTCGCTGGATCGGGTGATCATTGAGCCCAGCGGTATGGCCGCGCCGGCGCAGGTGATCGACGTGTTACGGCAGGCCGAGCAGGATCTGAACATCAGCTTACAGCCGAGCATCGTGATGCTGAGCGCTGCCGATTTCGACGAGGAAACATTCGAACGGATGGCGTACTACCACATGTTCTGCGAAGCCGCAGACGTCCTGGTTTTCAATCGGTGTGATCAGGCGGACGATTCCAAGATCAAACGGGCACAGCAATGGGCGAGCCAACTCGATCCGCCCAAAATGCGTGTCGTCACCACATCGCACGGGCGGCTGTCTTCGGAACTCTTCGATCTACCGCTAGAAACATCGCGGGCCCACGAACCGCTTGTGCACACACATGACCACCATGACCATCAACACGATTCGACCATACATCCCGGCGGGTTCACGCTCGATGCTGAACGATGTTTCGATGAAGAGGTCCTGCTGGTCAACTTGATGCGCATCTGTTACCAAGGCATCGAGCAGAATCAGGTGCTGCGGCTCAAGGGCGTGTTTCATACCAACGACGGCTGGCAGTCTATCGAGATCGCCAACCACGAGGTGTCGCTCCGGCCGTCGGCGCACCGCCGCGACAGCCGGATGGAATGGATCACTCAACCCGGCGCGATCGATCAGGCACGGATGCTTGAAGAAATCGACCGCCCATTGAATCGACAGGAGATCGCCGAGTTGCTGGAGAGCAGATAGCTCACAGCGTCTTCTGGGATTTCGCCCTTTCGTTTTGCAGATCTCGAACAATCAAGTCAAGAAAAAGGGTCGGGAGTTATTTTTTCCGCCTGCTTGCCCAGCGGCATCAACCCCGCGAGGAGCACGATCGCCAGCAGCAGGCCGCCGAACGTGACGTCGATGCCTTTGAGCCAGACGGGCTGGGCGAGCATCAGCATGAGCCAGCCCGCGGCCAGGCCGTAGCGGATGGTGATCAATCTTGACAGGGCGGGGGGCAGCGTGGTCTTGCCCGCTTCGAGCTCGTCGCGCTGCGGGCTGAGGATGGATTCGGCGGCGAGGATGATCACGATCAAGAGCAGCATCATCGTGGCCATGCCCTGGAGCTTGTCGCGGTGTCCCTGCTGGCGGTCGCCGATTCGTCCGAGGGCGGCCTCGATGTTGGTCTCTAAGCGGGCTTGCTCGTCGGCGAAGCCGTTGGTGATCGCGACGATCTGTTCTTGCGCGGACAGGTAGGCGGTGTCGCCTTCGTCCAGGCTCGCGGCCTGCTGCGTGATGTTGTTGATGCGCTCTTCGGTGTTGTCCCCTTCGATGAAGGAGGCGAACTCGGCCTGGGCCGCTTCGAACTCGGTCGTGTCGCCGCTGCCCAGGAACATCTGGTCGTAGAGCGGCGCGGATAGGCGCCCGAGCACGGCCGGTCCCAGCAGCACACCCAGCAGCACCCCCGCGACAAGCATGTACAGGTGCCGCTGGTCGGGCATCGGCCAGAGGATCAGGCGGGATTGTGAAGCGGCGTCGGGGATGGGCAAGACCTCGCACGTGCGTGAATCTTACACATCATAGGCGTTGAAGGGGGCGGGTTGTAGGGTTGGGTCCTCTCGTTTCGTGTCCGCTTGGTTGAGGGGATCGCCGCCGGGCAAGGCCGGGGGGCGAACCGGGCTGAGGCTGTCTGTTGGGCCCGGCTTGAGGGGATGATGTGGTCTCGATGGCTTGTCCCCCGCGTGTTACGCGGCGGCTAAGAACGTGTGTGAGAAGCCGGCTTGTTGGGAGGGCGAGGCTCCTGCCGAGCCGCAATTGACAGACGACTCGCGGCTCGGCAGGAGCCTCGCCCTCCCAA
>JAHQVV010000222.1 GCA_019634195.1 Phycisphaeraceae bacterium
ACGTTGTCGCCCATCTCGAAGGCGAGGTTGAGCTTCTCGACTTCTTCGCGGGCCGAGGCATTGGGGGCTTCGTTGGGGTCCAGCGAGGTGACGCCGTGGCCGATCGCCGGGCCGTTGATCTTCATGAAGACGATGCCTAGGCGGTTGGCGATGTACTCCATGAGCGTCGTCTTGCCGTAGCCGGGCGGAGAGATCAGCAGGAGCAGGCCCATGCGGTCGGTGCGTTTGTTCTCGCCGGTCGTGCCGATCTGCTTGGCGAGGTTGTCGCCGATGAGTGGGAGGAAGACGGAGTCGATGAGCTTGTTGCGGACGAAGCTGGTGAGTACTTTTGGCTCGAACTCTTCGAGGCGCATCTCGTCGCGGGCGTCGTCGATGAAGCGTTTCTTCATCTCGGTGTACGCCTCGAAACGTGGCACGTCCTCGGCGGTGAACCGGGCGAGCCGCGACATGAAGCTATTGAAGTGCAGCTCGATCGTTTCGCTGTCGATGACGCGGTGCGTGCCGATGAGCCCGTCGATGGTGCGGCGAACCGAGACGTCGAGCACGCGGCCCAGTTCGTCTCGGCCTTCGAAAACCAATGCGGCGGCCTCATCGATGTACTCACGCAAGGCGTCGACCTCGGCCGGCGAGGCGCCGCCATCCAGGAACGCGCCGAGCCAATCGCGGATCAGTGTGAACTTCTCGACCGCGTGGTCGGCCAGGTCGGCGAGCGACTGCTCGAAGTCGGTCTGCTTGGCGGTGTCTTTGAGCTGGGTCTCGAATGCCTCGCGGAGGGCGGAGGCCTCGGGGCTCGTGACGAAGCCGGTCGCGTCGGTGGTGAGCTGTTGGAAGAGGTAGGTGCCGGCCTGCTCGACGAGCGCGGCGTCGAACACCGGGTGCTGCGCAGTGAACTCATGCAGCAAGGTTTGTGCGCGGTGGATGTAGAGCCGCTGCTTCTGCGCCCCCGGGAACAGCCGGCGGACCGCACCGAAGCCGACGAGTTGGGCGCGGAGCAGGGCACGCTCGGCGTTGTCGCCGCGGGTCAGCCAGAACATCGACGCGATCGCACGCGCGGCGCTGGGGAAACGCAGCAGGCCGATCGATGAGCCGATATCGACCAGCTCACGGAGGATTTTTGTGGCGTCGGCGTCGTGGACGCCCTTGGTGTAGCCCTCGCTGTAGCGCGGGGCCATGTATTTCTGGACGAGCGAGAGCACCGCGTCGTCTTCGAGCGTGGCGAGGTCGTCGAGGGCCGGGACGGCGACGCGGTTGTCATCGCTGGCGCGGGCGAGCCGCGTCGCTTCATCGGTTGCTTCGGAATAAATCAGGTACGCCAAGAACTCGGCGCGGTAAACGTCTCCGGATTCCGACACGACCTCGCGGTCCCAGACGGGGCGCGTCGCGTTGAAGGCTTCATCCGTGATGGGTTCGAAGAAGCGCGTCCCCGCCAGGTGCAGCTGCATCTGGTCGTCGCGCAGCACCGTGGTCAGGTCGATGTTCTGGGTGTTGATCGAGAAGCGGTGCTTGCCGAAGCGGATGACGTTGCCGCCTTCTTGCAGCTCGTTTCGGTCCTTGAGCTGGCGGACGGCGTCCTCACGGGTGGATTTCAGGCGCGACTGGATGTCATCGACCTTGACGGTGTCGTCGAGGTCGGCGAGTTCCTCGATGATGTCACGGAGCTTGTCGATCATCAGGTCGCCGGCGTAGTAGCCGTTGATCGCCTCGACGTTGTCCATCGACTCGATGCGCGACCTGATGCCGCCGAGGATGCGGTCGGCGGCCTGTGCCAGCGCGTTGGCTCGCTTGTTCCGCTTTTCAACGAGCTGGACCTTGCGGTTCTCGAACGCGTTGTAGACCTCGTCGCGCTTCTCGGTGAGCTGCATCACGAACTCGTCGAACTCGGCGAAACGCCCTTCCAGTTCCTCGACCTGAACCATCATCTTGGTCAGGTACTGATCGGTCTTCTCGGGCGTGTCGCAGAGGTCCAGGTAGTTCACGACGGACTGGTTGAGCAGCTTGAGCTGGCTGTTGAACTCGGCGATCCCCTCGGTCCGGCCAAGCTCCTGCATCCTGTTGCGCAGGCGGGTTCGTGAGGCGTTGAGTTCGGCGAAGATCGCGCTGATGCCGTCGATGATGGCGGTGCGCTGGGTGGCGTCGTCGATCTTGAGGTTGCCGACGATATCGATGAGCATCTCGAGCTCGCCGTTGGTCTTGAGGATCGCGTCTTCGAGCGCTTTGGCCTCGGTGACCTTGGTGACGGCTTCGATGGCGGCTTCGTGCTCGCTGGCGGCGACCTCGTAGGGCTGCAGCGACGCGTCCTGCAGCAGGAACTCGACGGTCCGCTGGCTGAGCGCCTCGACCTGCTCCTGGACCTCTTGCTCGAGCGAATCGATCAGGGCGGTGTCGGCGTAGCGCAGTTCTTTGAGCCCGATGATCTTGCCGCGCACGCCGCGCAGCGAGCCGAGCGCCTCGACGTAGACGTTAATGTTGTCGTAGATGCGCGTCGCGTTGCGGTTGACCAGGTCCTTGGCTTCCTGTGCGATCGCGTCGGTCTGCTGGCGGGTGTTCTTGCGGATGCGCGTGACTTTTTCGAACTCGCCCACGGCGGCCTGCGCGGTGTCGTTGATCCCTTTCAGGGTTTCAGCCAGCCCGAAGCACGCCGCATCACCGAGCCAGAAGAACGAATCGAGCAGGTCCTGCGTCGTCGAGACGATGTCGAGGTACAGCTCGGCATAAGGGTCGTCGCGGTCGATGAGCCCGAGCACCTGCGTGCACTCGGCCATGCCGCGGACGATGTCGCGGTTGCCGATCTTGAAGAGGTAGCTGTCGCTTTGTTCTTCGGGCACGAAGTTGGGGCCGACGATCGGCGTCTGCCAGACCTGCACGGCGTGGTGCTTCTGCGGCTCGCTGTCGGCGATGAAGTAGACGAGGGTGCCGTCTTCGAGGAACGAGTAGCCGTTGCAGATCGTCGGGGTCTCGACGCGTTGGCCGATGAGGTTGTACGCCATGAGCACGTAGGTGCCCGACAGGCGGTTGTAGAAGACGTAGAGGTGGTCTTCGCCGTTGGGCGCCGCGACGCGCTTCTCGAAGGTCAGGTTGTCCGGCACGTTGGGGAACGACTGCAGCTCGCCTGTCGCGAGGTAGTATCCGCCGGCGAAGATCAGGCCGTGGTCGTCCGGCAGCAGCACGCAGGCGTGGCCCAGCGCGTCGCAGCGGTGGACCTCTTTGAGCTTGTCGTTGAAGATAAAGTAGCGGTGCGTGTGTTCCTGGTACGGGCGGATGCGCAGCAGGATCAGGTGGCCGTCGACGACGTACTCGTACTCCGCGTCGTCGAGTGTCTGGTCCGGGTCATCGACGGGCTCGCTGTAGATGCCTTGGCCGGTCGCGGTGTTGTCTTCGATCTTGATGGTGAGGTCGCCGCCGGTCGTCTCGACGAAGATGCGGTCGTCGATAGCGATGTGCGGGTGGGCGCCGGGGCGCTGCTCATCGCGGCCGGCCCGTGTCCACTTGAAATCGTGCTGATCGGGGTAGCGGACCTCGTGGTCGGATCGGTTGTCGATGTACTTGATGCTGCGGTCGTCGCCCGTCCCCTCGAAGGCCCACTTGAAGGCTTTGAAGTCGTTGACATCCCGCCCGACGCGGAACTTCATGTAGAGGAACGGCCCCTTCACAAAGAACTTCGCGAAGGTCGTGGTCTTGTAGTAGCGGTACAGGTCGGCGAAGTCTTTCTTGAACGCTTCGTCGTTCAGGATGTCTAGCGGCTTAGGCTCGAACTTGTTGTCGACGAAGTCGAAGCACGCGAAGACGTCCGTCAGGCTGATCCCCTGCTTGAGGCCGAACTGCACGTTGTACCCGACGAGGACCTGCCTGCCGATCGAGACCATGTCGCGCGGGATGCAGTTGTGCGCGGTGGTGATGCGGTCGGTGTTGGTGAGCTTGAACTCGATCGAGCCGAAGACGTCTTTGCGCGCGGTGTTGAGCTGGTCAAGCTTGGTGCGCAGTGCGCCGCCCTGCGCGCCCAGGCGGTTCTTGATGACCTCGTAGGTGCCCTGGTCGAGCTGCTCGCCCTCGGCGTGCCCCGACTGGGTGGGCTGGGTTGTGTCAGATGATTCGGCCATGATCTTTGTGCTGCAAGCCTGGCGGTCCGGCACCGGGTCGGCCGGGGCATGCTTGCGCATGGCACCCGGCCTTCGTCCCCCGGAAGCCCCCCGGACGGGTGGAAACGGTTTAGTTCAACAGCCCAAGGGAGCCGACGGTCTTGTCCTCGACGCCGGCCTGCTTGGCCAGGCCCAGGAGGTCGCTGATCTGCTCCTTGAGCTTGCCGCCCTTGTCCTTGGTCATGATCTGCGTGAGCAGCGCGGCGACGGAGAGGTTCTTCGCGTCCTCGCTGTCGATCCCGACCTGATCGATGATGGACTTGACTTGCCTCCCGAAGTACTCGCCGTCGCCGTTGAAGAACGTCGACTTGATGTCGGACAGGTGCTTGCTGGAGTCGAACAGGCGGTCGGCCCGCTTGCCCTGGGTGACCGAGTGCAGCAGCGTGTCGAAGATCTCGGTCTCGCCGCCGATGATGTCGATCTTCGCGGACTTGAGCGCCTCGCCGAGGATCTTGGCCTGCTCGGCGACGATGTCCTTCTTGATGTTGATCTCGGCCAGCTCGACCTTGAGGTCCTTGTCGAGCTGGAGCTTGTACTCTTCGTGCTCTTTGCCCACGCCGTCGAGCTTCTGCATCGCCTCGGCCTTCGCGGCGACGCCGTCGGCTTCCGCGGCGTAGCGTTTCTGCATGCCCTCGGCCTCGGCGTCGAAGCCTGCTCGTTCGGACTCGGCTTCCGCCAGGCCCTTGGCCTTGATCGCTTCCGCCATCGCCAGGTCGCCCGCGGCTTCCGCCTCGGCCTTCTTCTGGACGACCTCGGCCTCGGCGCTGCCGTACTTCTGCACCGCGCCCGCCTTCGCGTTCATCACTTCCGCTTCGGCCAAGCCGGATGCGGCCTGCTCGGCACGCACCGCCTCGGCGAGCTTGATCTTGCCGATCGCCTCTTTTTCGGCCGCCTGGCGACCCGCCTCGGCCTCGATCAGGATCTCGTCCGCCTCGAACTGGCTGGCCAGCTTGCTCGCCTCGGCCTTCTTCACTTCCTTGACCTTGTCTTCCTCGGCGACCGCTTGGGCTGCCGTCACGGTGACTTCCTTGGCACGCTTGGCCGCGGCGATCTCGTGCGTGTCCTTGATCTTCTCTTCTTCTTCCACGACCGCACGCTCGACGACGACCCGCTCGCGGATCACGTCCTGGATCGCCTTCTTCTCGACCTCGACGGCCTTGTCTTTTTCAATCGTCGCGAGCTCGACCAGCCGTTCACGCTCGGTCGCTTCGAGCTGCTGCTCTCGCGCGACGCGTTCGGCCTCGACTTTGTCCGCCTTCTCGCGGTTGCGGGCCGCGATGATGACCTGCCGCTGCTTGTTTTCTTCGGCGACTCCCAGCTCTTCCTCCGTCGAGATGCGCGCCTTCTCGGACTTGTACCGCTCTTCTTCTTCGACCTTCTGAGCCTCGGCCGCTTCGCGCGCCTGCACCGTCGCGATCTCGCGTTCCTGCTTCGCCACCGCGTCGGCTTCTTGACGCTCCAGTTCCAGGATCGCTTCGCGTGCTTCGACGTCCTGCTTCTTGATCGTCTTCTCTTTTTCTCGCGCGATATCGTTGGCTTGAACCGCTTCATGTGCGGTCAGGTCCGTGATCTTCTTAATGCCCTCGGCGTCGAGGATGTTGTTCGGGTCCAGCTTCTCGAGGTCGGTCTGCTCGAGGTAGTCGATCGCCGCGTCGTCGAGGATGTACCCGTTGAGGTCCGTGCCGATGTGGGCGAGGATCTCGTCCTTGAACTTGTCCCGCTCGGTGTACAGATCGGTGAAGTCGAACTTCTTGCCAACGGTTTTGAGTGCTTCAGAGAACTTGGCGTCGAACAACTCGACCAGCCGGTCCAGGTCGGAGGCTCGGCGGACGCCGATGGAGTCGGCAACCTGGAGCACGTCCTTGGCGACGTTGTTGACGCGGATGAAGAAGGCGACTTTGATGTCGGCGCGGACGTTGTCTTTACAGATCAGCCCCTCCGAGCCGTGTCGATAGATCTCTAGCCGTTTGACCGAGACATCCATGACATCGGCCCGGTGCAGGACGGGGATCACGACCTTGCCGTTGAACTCGGCCTTGGGCCCGCCCTTGCCGCGGATGACCAGTGCCGTGCCGGGCTCGACCTTGCGGTAGCACTTGATGATGAGCATCAAGAGGCCGAACAAGACCGCGAAGGCGACGAGGCCGACCACGATGATGATGCCCATCGTCGTGGGGTCCGGTGCCGCGAGAGTGGTAGGAACGTTAGCGATCGTCATATTGCAATCTCCATTTTAGAAGCCCCGGACGCGGTACACGCCGCTGTCTGGATCCTGTGACACGATGACCACTTCAGCGCCTTTGGGTAGCGGGTGGTCGGCGCCCTCCAACAGGGCGTTGAGTTTGATCGGTGAGCCTTGGGTCGAGACCTCGACCTGGCCGTGCTTGTCATCGAGCGTGCCGGACACGACGACGCATCGCTTGCCGATGAAGTCGATTTCGCCGCTGGACTCCGAGCGTTCCAGGTCCCTGAAGATGCGCTTCAGGGGCGTGCTCACTGCCTTGGTCAGCAGGGCCGCGCCGATGATCATCGGGATCAGAACCAGGAGTTGGAGCAAGATGCCCCAGTCCCCGACGTAGCGGTACGAGCCGACGCCAACAACCCAGAGGATGAGGATGAAGATCGAGGCGAGAACCGTGAGCGGCACCTCGCCGAGGTTGAAAAAGCGCATCAGGCTGATCGATGACATCCCCCCGGAACCGGCGTCGATGTCCACGTCGGTGTCGGCATCGAAATCGAAATCAAACGTGTCGATGTCCAACGCGCCCAGGCAGACCGTCAGCCAATAGAGGATGCAGCAAAGCAGCATGATGGTCAAGACGAGGTTGGCCGGGCTCAGAATGGCTTCGATGAATTCGCTCATGGTGGTCTAGCAGGCCGCGTCGGCGCGGCAGGATCGCCTTAAACAGGCAACACGCCTGTCCTTGCCCGGGGCGGTGGTTTCCGGTCGTTCCTTCGACGCGGCTGGAGAAGATGGTTCCAGTGAAAGGCCCCTCGTTCCTTCGGCGACACAAGCATACCGACAGAGGCGTTCCCGCGTGTGAAAAAACAGGCCTCCCAAACTGCGAATGCGGAATTCGGCGCTAGACTCTACCTATGGCAAAGGTCTTCCTCATCCTCAATGGCGTGCTCTACATCGGCCTGGCCCTGTGGTGCACCCTGCTGCCCATGAAGACCAGCGCCGCCATCGGCTTGGGCCTGCCCAACGACTCGGCCAAGAGCGAGTACCTGGTCGTCTATGGCGGGCTCGAACTGGCGATGGGCGTGTTCTTCCTGCTCTGTGCGTTTAAGGCCAACATGCTCGAGGCCGGGCTGTGGTTCGCTTTGCTCGCCTACGGCTGCCTGATGGTCTACCGCTGGTCGATGGTCTTCACGCTCAAGAACCTATCGGGTTTTATCTACGCCATGGTCGTGATTGAAACGGTGATGGCCGCGGTGTCGGCGTGGCTGCTCTGGCGACAGACGACGGCCGCATAAAATGAGCCCTGCCCTTTGGCGCCAACGCAAAACCAGTGGCCCATCTTCTCACGATTGCGATCTTCAATTGCGTTAGGATAGTTGCTCAAACATTTCGCATCGGAGCCCTCACCATGGTCCTTCCCATCGTTATCGCTGCCGTCGTACTCATCATCGGCGGCATCGCCGCTTACTACATCGCCAGGTTTATGAAGGGCAGGCTCGAACTCGAACTGTCCCGCAGCTCCGCGAGCTCGGAAGAACTTATCAGCGGCCAGGTGACGCTGGAGGCGAAGAAGAACATCCGCGGGCTGCTGAAGGTGTCGCTGGTCGCGCGCGAGAAGCGGACCAAGCGTGACAGCGATGGCGACGAGTCCACCGAGTATGTCGAGGTCTACCGCTACGACCAGGTGCTCGAAGAAACCCGCGACTTCCAGGCGGGCTTCCGGGAGGCGTACCCCTTCGATCTGCTCGCCCCGACGGCCGAGGAGGTCCGCACCGGCGCGGCCGCGCTCAAGGGGATGGCGGACAAAGCAGGCGGCGGCGTCATGGGCGGCGTCCTCAAAGCCGCCGCCGGCGCGGCCAGCTTCATGTCCGGCCGGCTGTACTGGCACGTTGAATCACGCCTGGACGCGGACGGTGTGGACCTGTTTACCAAAGAAAAATGCACGGTGAACCTGAAAGGGTGAAGGCTGGGGTGCGTCTGTGAAGGCGCGGGCAGTTGGTCTGCTCAGGCCGATTAAACTCAGCCCCCTACCCCCACACACCAGATAGAGGTTTAGTATGTTTAAGCGCCGCGCGTTCCTGGCCCTGATGGGTGTCTGCCTGGTGGCACCGGTGCGTGTATTCGGCGACATGATCAAGCGGGTGATCCCGGTCACGCTCGGCCAGGCCCACAAAGGCACGCTCGAGATCGACACGATGCTGCTGGACAGCTACGGCAAGCTGCCGGAGAACGTCCGGCAGTTCTACTTCGCCGCCCGCAAGGTCTTCGAGGCGAACCCCAAAGCCAACTTCACCGACCCGGCCATCGTCGCGGCGGCGAAGGCGCACGGCGTCAGGCTGATGGGCGGTCCGCTGCTCGGCGATCTTCAGCAAGACAGTGTCACGATCTGGCTCCGGCCGAGCGAGGCGAAGACGCTCGTCGTTCGCGTTGCCGAGCAGGGGCAAGCCTCCAGCCAAATGTTTGGCACCGATGTGGAGAAGCCCGGCTCGGAGCAGCGTCTCAAGCTGTTCGGGCTGTCGCCCGCAACCGCGTACGACTACGAGGTGATGTCCGGGGGCAAGACGCTCGCCTCGGGCTCGTTCACGACCGCGCCGAAAGCCGAGGAGCCGACGACCTTCCGCCTCGCCTTCGGCACCTGCTTCCACAAGATCGGGCTGCACAATCCGAACCTTATGCCCAGACGTGGTAATCCGCTTCGGCAGAGATCGTTGCCGGGGAGATCTGGTTGTAGTCTACGAACGATGACATCGGGCAATTAAAGCCTGTATTGAGATCGAAGTAATCCGCGTAGGTATCCAGGTCGCTCCAGCCGCCGCCGGCAACAACATTGGGCTTAAGCCCGAGTTGCTGCGTGACCGCCTCGCGCTCGAGGAACGTGTTCTTGTTGTCCACGGACCCCGCGATCAGGCCGGTCCCGAGCTGCTTGAGGTTGATGCCGCAAGTCACCAGCTTGGCGTCATACCGCACCGACCCAAGGACCGGGAGGAGTATGGCGATCAGGAGGGCAATAATCGAGATCACGACCAGAAGTTCGATCAGCGTAAATGCTCGGCAGGTTTTCATGGCGGGTTTCCTGGGAAAAACAAGAAGGCTAAGCGGCAGCGAAAAATGGACGGATACGGCAAGGCGTCCATCCATTGAAAAGCAAAACAAAACTAACGGCGGCGACGCAGCATAACTAAGCCGCCTAGGCCGAGCAGGGCCAGCGAACTGGGCTCGGGAACCAGGCTAACAACCTCCTTAAAAGCCAATTCGCCCGACCAGATGGTGAACTCATCGACACTGCCAACGAAATTGCTGTTCCACATGTTGGCTAGGTTTCCAATTTGCACATTAGCCGGCGCGTCCTCCAAGGCCACGTCACCGCTACCAACCCCGGCGCCGTCGAGATAAGTGATCATTCTCGAGGTGTCCGCGTTGTATGTGATCGTATACATGTGCCACTGCCCATCTACGATGTAAGCAGGGCCTGAATTCAAATCGCGCGATGACCCCCAGAAATAGACTCCCGCACCGAAGTTGAGGTAGCCTCTTGCCGTGCCGTCGAACCCTGGGCCGACGTTGTTGGTGTTGCCGCCGAAACCGCCGAAATAGTTCAGGCTGGCCGGCGGGTTATCGAGTTTCAGCCAGACGTTCATGCTCCATGAATCCGTCGCGGCCGTAGTAGGGAGACCTGTTGCCGCGTTGTTCAAGACGCCTTCGTTAGCGGCAATGCTGATTGCCTGGCCTGACTGCCCGGCGACATAAACGGGCGTTGCAGGCGTAACGCCGTCGACATTGGTGAGCACGCCGGTGTTACCGTTGCCCGAGCTGTCGTTCAGGTTGCCATCGAAACTCCATTGGTGCACAATGGTTGCCGCCGAGGCGCTCCCGGCAGCGAACAGTACTGCTACTGAAGTACAAAACATTGTCGATTGAATCTTCATCTCAATATCTCCACTAAGAGGGGAAAGTACGCCTACCGTCCTCCGGTCGCACAACGCGATTTCGCCAGGGATAGACATCAAAAACTGAGTAAACAAACACTATTGCAGGTCCTCCGCATCGGGAGCGCCTGCAGAATAAAGCGCGGCGATCTCGCCGGGCGTCATCGCACGCTTAAGGATGACGAGCTCATCGATCAAGCCGTCAAAAAAGATCCCGTCATTCGCTTTGCCGCCCAGCATGAGGGGCAGTTCAGAGCCAGACAGTGTCGGCTCGGCATAATCGAGGGGTGGCAGGTCAACCTCACGGCCATTGACATAAAGCCGGACCTTGCCGCCTGCGGTGATTGTGAACGCCGTATGAACCCAGCCCGCTTCCTGAACCAATGAGCCGCCGCTGCGTGCCTGGTCTTTCATGGACTGGGCATCGTCGCTCCAGATATGGAGGCAGACGCGCCGGTCTGCGGCCGGGGCAGCCTCACTATCGCCGTAGGCGTTGCCCAGCACCGCAAGGTGGAAGCGGCACGCGTCCCCGATTTCGACATCCCACTGTGATAAGATTAAATTCCAGTCTTCTCGATTAGAGCTGGTGCGGAACCAGAGCGAAACGGTGATCTCTTCATCGGGCGCATGGACCGGCCAATCGTTGAAGACAACCGCTTGCTCTTGGGAAGACACGAAATGCATCGCCCGCTTGCCGGGTATCCGGCCGGCAGTCCAGCCCGGCGATCGCTTACCCACAAGTTCGCCGATGAGGATCGGGGCCGAAGCAGAAGCGGGGGCGTGATTGAGAAGCTCGCCGGCCGCCCTGTCGGCATCATCGAAGAGGTACAACCCGATCAGCGCAGGATCACGTTTTAGGTCGTATATCGACGATAGCCATCGCGCACGGGCTGAAGCCTCAGACTGTGACCGGGCCTCAAACTCTGCGCGACGTACAAAGGCCAGGGGCTCTGATGCGGTATGCGATACCTGGCCTGTGGCAGCGGTGACGGCAGCCTGGCCGGTCTTCAATTGCACTTCGGCCCCGCCTGTAGAGGGGGCAATCCCGACGTGGCCGGTGAAAACCTCGGTCCTTGTCTCACCGTCTTGATCGACGATTACACCGAACTCGGTGCCGTAATCCGTAATAAAAGCGCTGGGGGTGGCAACGACAAAACCATGCGCAGATTCAGGCACAGTCGCAACCAGCCGGCCCGACACTAGCCTCATGCTATTGGGGCTGGTCTGCTCGAACGTTGTGGGGGCTTGGACAATTACGGCTGCGCCGTCCCCAAAAAGAATCTCGACGAGGCCCTGCTCAAGCGTCACCGGCACCTGGCTAGGCAGACCGCCCCGGAGGGAACTGGTGTCGCCCGACCAGCTAGCCCCAACGGCCCTTCGGATCGTGGCAACATGATTGACGGCCGCTGCATTGTCTGTGGGGGCCTGCTCTGCGGGGGCCTGTTCTGCGGTTGGTGCGGAATGGGTTTGATCCGATTCGGTGCTGCTGAAGCTGACAATGAGCACAGCAATGAGGCCGATCGCTGCGGCAAGGCTCAACCAGGCAACCGGCTTAGGGATCACAATGACACGGCTTGAAGGGGGCGTCGTGGCAAGCGTTTGAGCGGGATCGACCTCTTGCTCGCGGTGAGTCGATTGATCTTGATTGTTTTTCTCACGCTCGCGGCGGTCTAATTCGTCGCTCAGATCGATCAGCTCCGCGGCTGCGCGCCGCTCAATATCTAGCAACGCCCTTGTATCTGAGAACACGTCCTGATCAGGGTCAAGCCCGGCTTCGAGTTCGAAGAAGTCCAGGTCTTGATCAATGCCTTCCGGCGCACCATCTGTTTTAGCTCGTTGTTCAAGCTGAGCGGTTATTCGCATCAGGTCCAGATAGAACGAGCGGGCATTGGGATTTGTAGCAAGTTGTGAATCCAGCCAGGCAAACTCCTGGCTGGACACCGAGCCGTCAAGCAAGGCGAGGCTTACGCGAAGCAGTTCTCGATAGTGGTGGCTCGAGCTGGTCAAGTGAGATCCTCTGTGGCCAGTTGACGACGGATACACTGATGGAGCAACGCATAGATGCGGCTGAGCTGTCTGCTTATTTTCGAATCAGTCCACCCCATCTGCGCGGCGACACTGCGATTGGTGGCGCCATTCGCAAATCGCTTGCGGATCAAGTCGTGATCAGTGTCAGCGAGTTTGCTCAAGCAGAGATCGAGTGCTTCCTGAGATTGGCTGGCGTCTTGCGCAGAATCGATCGCGTCTTGAGACAGAAGCTCCAGTGTTTCGCTGCTGAACCGGAGCCGGTCTTTTTGCTTCGTGCGGTAGTAGGCTAGGACAATCCGGTGGGCGATACCGCACAGCCAAACGTCAAACGGCCGGTCGGGATCGTACGTCTCGAATTTCTGCCAAGCCACGGTCGCAACATCCTGAAGGATGTCCTCTACATCAGGCGAGAAGTAGACCATGCTTCGGACATACACATAAACGCTTGGCTGATGTTTGATCAGCAACTTGGCAAACGCGGCGCCGGCATTAGATTGATTGGAGCGCAGTGGCATGCTTTAGAAGCACAGGCAGATGAGATGCGTGTGATGTGAGAGGTTGGCAGGGCTCTACTATGTATTGCGCTTTAGGGGTAATGTTTGCAGGTTATTTTGATAGTTTGCGATAAAAACAATTCTCAGGCTAGCGTATAGCGAGATATCATTTTTGTTTACAGTGACTTATGCGATGGATGGACGGGCGCTATTTGCTGCCCCTGCAAGGATTGATGGGAATCAATAAAGCTGGTCGGCCTGACCCCCAGTAGCGCGGGCGGTGCAAAAAATGGCTTGGGTGGCAGATTCGCTGATGAGAATGGCTTGGGGGCGTTGTGTTTGGTGCGGCGGGCAATACTTGTGCGCGCATGGTTGATTCTGGGTATTTGAGCGGCGAGGATTTAAGGCGTGCTGAGGGGGATGTGTCGCGGGGGCGAGTGTTAGTGTGGCGCCAAACGCCCGAGGGAGAGACGATGTGTGTTAATTTTGCGTCAAGATTTGGTCAGCGATTGCCAATGGTCGGCGATGGCTTGTGGGTAAGCATCGCATTCGAGGGCAAAGACGCGGTCGGCGAGGTTGCCTGGCGTGTCGTCGAACCTGACTTCGCACTCTTTCTGCAGCAAGACCGGTCCGGTGTCGTAGGTGTTGTCGGCAAGGTGGACGGTGCAGCCGGAGGTCTTTTCGCGGGCCTGAAGAACAGCTTCATGTACATGCTCGCCGTGCATGCCCTTGCCGCCGAACTTGGGGAGCAGGGAGGGGTGGATGTTCAGGACGCGGTTGGTGTAGTCGTCGGGGATGACCAGTAGCGAGAGGAAGCCAGCGAGGATGAGTAGGTCGGCGTTGGCGTCGCGGCAGGCGGCGAAGACGGCGTCGGAGAAGGCGTGTTTGTCGGGGTAGGTCTTGCGGGGCAGGGCGTGGGCGGGCAGGCCGCGGGCTTGAGAGCGTTCGATGCCTTTGCAGTGGTTGTTGGAGGCGATGACGCAGGCGATCTCGGCGTCGAAGGTGCCGGCCTTGATTCGATCGTGGAGGTTGAGCAGGGTCGTACCTCCGCCGGAGAGGGCGACGGCGAGGCGGGGTTTACGAGGGACGTCGTGTGCCATGGCGGTACGATAGCGGGTCGTGACAGACGTTTCTGAAACAACGCGTGTAACGAGGCTGGCCCCGTCGCCGACGGGGACGCTGCACCTGGGCAACGCGCTGACGTTCGTGGTGAACTGGGCGTTGGCGCGTCGTTTAGGCTGGCGAGTGGTGATGCGGATAGAGGACCTGGATAGTGACCGGGTGCGTGCGGGGGCGGCTGAGGAGGCGGTGGAGGTGTTGCACTGGCTGGGGCTGGACTGGGACGAGGGGCCTTATCAGCAAAGTGCGGACCTGTCGCCCTACTGCGCGGCGCTGGAGCGGCTGCGGGACGAGGGGTTGATCTACCCGTGCTCGGCGACGCGTAAGGAGATCGAGCGTGCGGCGTCGGCCCCACACGAATCGGATGGTGAGACGCGGTATTCGGGGATCAATCGGCCTGTTGGGGGGCGGTACGGGGTGACTGATGGCACTCCGCCGGTGCTGAGGGATGATCAATACGCGTGGCGGCTGATTGTGCAGGAGGGGCCGGTGGCGTTTGAGGACGCGTTACACGGGGCCCAGGCTGTCGATGTATCGGCGCAGGTGGGTGATTTCGCGGTGGCTACCAAGGCGGGATTGCCGGCGTATCAGTTGGCGGTGGTGGTCGATGACGCTCGGCAAGGTGTGACAGAGGTGGTGCGTGGGGAGGATTTGCTCAGCTCGACGCCGAGGCAGGTGCTGCTGTATCGGATGCTGGGGTTGGGCGATCCGCCCCGCTATTGGCACCTGCCGCTGGTGACGGGTCCGGACGGCCGGCGGATGGCCAAGCGGGATGACGCGGTGCGGCTGACGACCTACAGGGACGCGGGTGTCCCCGGCGAGCGGGTGGTGGGAATGCTGGCGAATTGGGCCGGCCTGGCCGATGAACGCGAGGCGGTGTCGGCGGCGGCGTTCGCTAAGCGGCTGGACCCCACGCGGCTCGCGTATGATGCGCCACGATTTACCGAAGAGGACGAGCGATGGTTGATGGCTGGCAAGACATGAAGATGGGTTTTCGACGGGTCGCGCTCGCTGTCTTGGCAGCAGTGCTGGTGTCGTGCTTGCCGGCCTGTGGTAACGGTGGTGAACCCGCGACTAAACCGGGTGGTGACACGGCGAAAGCGCCCGCCGAGTTAGAAACGATCGCGTTTCCGATTAAGGGCAAGGCCTTCACCCTCGAGTTGGCGATTGATGGCGATGCCCGCACGCAGGGGCTTTCGGACCGCAAGTCGATCGCGGACGATGGCGGGATGCTGTTTGTGTTTCCCTCGCCTGTAAAGACGCAGTTCGTGATGCGGCGTTGCTATGTGCCGATTGATCTCATCTTTATCGATGAGGACGGTTATATCGATTCGCTGCACGCGATGGAGGTGATCGAGCCGGTCGGTGGGGCGCGCTGGAAAAACCCGTTTACGGGCTACTCCACGGCGGGGTCCATCCTCTACGCGGTAGAGCTTCAGGGCGGGAAGATCGCGGAGCTGGGCCTGAAGCAAGGGGAAAAGCTGGAACTGCCCGAGGCGGTGCTTCAGTTGAAGGCCCAATAAGTCGATGTCTCCGATAACTGCGAGGCTTGTAGGCCTCTAGCAGCGTTTAGGAGGCGTATCGATGGGTCGCATGTTGGTTGTAACTGATGGGGGAGCCGCGCCAGACCGTGTGCCCAGTGGGGTGCAGAAGGTGCTTTCCTACTTTCGTGGGCTGGATCGGCCGCACGTGTCGATGCAGACGCTGAGCCGGGTGCTCGAAGACGCGTCGCTGCTCGATGATGTGGAGTCGGTCTGGCTGCTGCTGGATGACCCCGCGGCGGGCGACCTCTTTGCTATCACCGGCGAATGCGAGGACCGGCACCTGCCGACGCTGCTGACGCGCCCCGGCGGCAGCGAAACAGTGGGTGAGCAGTATGGCGAAGGCATTGTTGCCTGCCCGCCTGGCACCGCGCCCGAGGAGGCGTGCGTCGTGCTGCAAACACTGCTGAGCCAGGCGCCGATACTCGCCGCGATGCGCCGCGAGGTCAAGGTGCTCACCGTGCAGCACCACGGGCTTTGCTCGCAGATCGGCAAGCTCGACGAAGAGCTGCGCATGGCGGCGCAGTTCCAGCGTGAGTTTTTGCCCAATGAGCTGCCCAATATCGAGCCGGTCTCGTTCCACGTGCTCTACCGCCCCGCCGGCTACGTCAGCGGGGACATCTATGATGTTCAAAGGCTCGACGAGCACCATATTGGCTTCTTCGTCGCCGACGCGGTGGGCCACGGCGTGCCTGCGGCGCTGATGACCGTCTACATCAAGCGGTCGCTGCGCGGCAAACAGATCGATCCGAACGCCCCGAACGGCTACAAACTGCTGACGCCCGCCCAGGCGCTCGCACAGCTCAACGCCGACATGATCAGCACACAGAACGGCAAGGTCCGCTTCGCCACCGCGTGCTACGGCGTTCTGGATACGCGAACGATGCAGCTCACTATGGCCCGCGCGGGCCACCCGTTCCCCATGCTGCTGCGTGGCGAGGACGACCACGTCGAAACCGTCGAGCCCGAGGGCGGCCTGCTCGGCGTCTTCGAGGACGAGGTCTACGAAGAGACCACCTTCGAGCTCAAGCCCGGCGACCGCCTGCTGATCTACAGCGATGGCTTTGAATGCGCCTTCCCAGACGATGAAAACAGTGAGAACGGTAAGCGACGCGTTGCCAACGAGAATTATGCCAAGGAGTTCCTCGACCTGGGCAACGGCGATCCCGCTGCCGCGATCCAGCGGCTGGAAGACAAGCTCGATGAACAGGCAGGCTCGCTGAACCAGAAGGATGACCTGACGGTGCTGTGCCTGGCGGTGTCGAAAGAAGCGGGTGCCCTGGCGAACGATTCAAAGGCTGATAGTTCCAAGTCGCTGCGGCTGATGCGGTCGGACGTGGCGTGAGTGGGTTGGTAGGACAGGGGCATTCCTGCCTGTCGATAGGCCGTAGGCCTAATCCCGACTCAATTCGGCTGCGCCGACTGACAGGCAGGAATGCCTGTCCTACTTTGTCAATCGATAAACCCGGCCTCGCGTAACAACTTTGTCGTGACCGGCTGTTTCGCTTCGGTCTTGCTTCGCATGCGTTGCATCTGATGCACGGTCGTTTTTGCCAGGATGTCGGCTTCGATATTGACGCGCTCGCCGACCTTGCGTTGACCGAGGGTGGTCATCTCAAGTGTCGCGGGGATCAGGGCGACGTCAAAAGTGTCTCCGTTGACGCGTGCAAGCGTGAGTGAGACCCCATCGATCGCGACCGATCCGCGCGGGATGATGTAGGCCATCAGGCCATCGGCGTCATCTGCTGGTTTCAGTGTGACCCGCCATTCACCGCCATCCGTGTGGATCGCATCGATCACCGCCAAGCCATCGACATGCCCCTGCATGAAGTGCCCGCCCATCGGTTGGCTCGGGGTGACGGCGGGCTCGAGGTTGACGAGGTCTCCCACACCAAGCGAGCCGATCGACGTCTTCATCAGTGTCTCGTGGATCACATCGAAGCCGAGCTGCTCATCGGTTATCTCGACGGCAGTGAGGCAGACGCCTGAGACGCAGATCGAGTCGCCGTGGTTGATTTGGCCTTGGAGCTTGCCGCGCTGGACCGTCAGGCGTTTGCCCGTTTCGGCTGGTGTGGCGGCGAGGATCTTGGCGGTGGTTTGGACGATGCCGGTGAACATGGTGAGCTTTATGGGGTTTGAGGTTCCTTGAGAATGGTATCATGCCCCGCTCGGCCCAGACCCCAAACCCCGGACCCCAGACCCCAAAGATGCAACGCACCCACCACTGCAACGAACTTCGCAAAGACCACCTCGGCCAGACCGTCACCCTCGCGGGCTGGGTCAACAACTACCGCGACCTGGGCGGGGTCCGCTTCATCGACCTCCGCGACCGCGAGGGCATCACGCAGATCGTCTTCCACCCCGAATCCAAGGACGCCCACGCCCTGGCTCAGAAGCTGCGGCGCGAGGATGTGATCGCGATCACGGGCAAGTGCATCGACCGTGAAGGCGGAGCCAACCCGAAATTGGAAACCGGCGAGATCGAAGTCGACGCGACCTTTGCGGAGGTGCTGGCCGATGCCGCGAACCCGCCGTTCATCCCCGACGAGGCGGAGAAGGTTGGCGAGGAGACCCGGCTGCGCTACCGCTACATCGACATGCGCCGCGCCCGCAGCCTGAACATCCTCAAGACCCGGCACCGCGTCGCGAAGCTGATGCGGGACTACTACGACGAGCAGGGTTTTTATGAGATCGAGACGCCCTTCCTCTGCCGTTCGACACCCGAGGGTGCGCGCGACTTCCTCGTGCCCTCGCGTTTGCAGGCCGGCGAGTTCTACGCCCTGCCGCAATCGCCGCAGATCTTTAAGCAGATCTGCATGGTTGGCGGTGTCGAGAAGTACTTCCAGATCGTCCGCTGCTTCCGCGATGAAGACCCGCGGGCTGATCGGCAGGCCGAGTTCACGCAGCTCGACATGGAGATGTCCTTCGTCGACCAGAACGACGTGATCACGACCAATGAGGGCATGATCCGCCAGCTTTGGAAAGAAGTCGCCGGGGTCGAGATCCCGAACCCGATCCCGCACATGACCTACGCCCACGCGATGGAGAAGTACGGCAGCGATCGGCCGGACCTGCGCTTCGGCATGCAGCTGCTCGACGTCACCGACGCCGTATCGAAGACGGACTTTAAGGTCTTCAGCGGGGCGATCGCGGCGGGCGGGGTTGTCAAGGCGATCCGGGTGCCCGGCGGCGCGAAGATGTCGCGTAAAGAAACAGACGCGCTGGCCGAGTTCGCCAAGGAATTCGGTGCCGGTGGCCTGCCCACCACCAAGATCGAGGGCGGCAAGCTCGCGACGGGCATCGCCAAGTTCATGGAGCCGATCACGGACGAACTGATCGCCGCGACCGATGCCGAGGACGGCGACCTGCTGTGCTTCGGCGTGGACGCCAAGCCTGCAACTGTTCACCGCGTGCTCGGGGAGCTCCGCGTCAAGCTCGGCCACGACCTGGGCCTGATCAAAGAAGGCGACTGGCAGTGGGTCTGGATCGTCGACTTCCCGATGGTCGAGTGGGACGACAAGACCAAACGCTGGAAGTCGCTGCACCACCCGTTCACCGCACCGAAGCCCGAGGACATCGACAAGCTGGACAGCACCGACCACGGCACGATCGCGTCGATCAAGTCCAACGCCTACGACCTCGTACTCAACGGCAGCGAGCTCGGCGGCGGCTCGATCCGTATCCACCGCTCGGACGTGCAGGGCAAGGTCTTCAAGCTGCTTGGCATCGATGATGAAGAAGCCAAGGCGAAGTTCGGCTTCCTGCTTGATGCGCTGAGCTACGGCGCCCCGCCGCACGGCGGCATCGCGTTCGGGCTGGACCGGATCGTCATGCACCTGTGCAACACGACGAATATCCGCGACGTGATCGCGTTCCCCAAGACGCAGAACGGCGCCGACCTGATGACCGAGGCGCCCTCGCCGGTAGACGAGGCGCAGAAGAAAGAGCTTCACCTGCGCACGGTCGTGCCGCAGAAGGCGCCGGCTGGCTCTTAAGCAGTCAACTCCGAACCTGCTAGGGGCGATCGGCGTAATGCATGGACCGACTTCTCCCGTTGCCGGAGCCGACTGTGCAGAATTGTGTGCGTCTCGTTGCCCTTGTCTTGGCCCTTGCCCTTGTTCGGGTGCCTTGCTTTGCGGGAGTGCTGACCGCCGAACATGCGGAGGCGGTTGCGGAATGGCTCAATACCGAGCGTGATCAGCGGGCTGATCCGGCCACGCTTGGCTTGCCGACGGGGCTGGACAAGGAGCAGTCCGCGCAACTCGCCCAGGCGTTGTGGGGCTTGCACAAAGAGCAGGCGCGCGATCCGGAGCTTGGTGACCTGCCGACCAGTCTGCAGGAAGCGGTCGCGAAGGCTGGGGGCGGCCGGGTTGCGTTGGAGGGCGGCCGGCTGACGCTGGGCAAAGAGTTGGTCATGCCTTTCGCGTTGGTCCGCAAGGAACAGAATGGACCCGCGGAAACAGGCCGGGCGTTGTTTATCTGCACGCACGGCGGGGGCGGCAACGGGAAGGTGGACGGCCCGCACGCCTGGCCGGTCAACACGCGGGAGTGGCGGACGCAGGTGCAACTCGCCGCTCGTTTGTATGAGCCCGAGGGGATCTACTTCGTGCCGCGGATGGTGGACGACCGCAAGGGCCGGTGGTTCCACGGTTTTAATCAAACCGCGTTTGAGCGGGTGATCGAGCACGCGATCGCGAACTGGGGCGTTGATCCGAACCGCGTCTACAAGCTTGGCATCTCGCAAGGCGGGTTCGGCACAAATAAGCTGGTGGCGTTTATGCCCGATCGCTTTGCCGGGGCGAACGCGATGGCCGGGGGAGTCAGTCCTGATGCGCACCCGCCGGGCAACTTGCGAAATGTCGCGTTCCGCAATGATGTGGGTGAGGAGGACACGATGTTTGAGCGCGTTGGCAACGCGATCAAGTTTCACAAGCGGCTTGATCAATTCCATGCCGGAGACCCGGAGGGCTACACGCACACGATCAGCGTGCAGAAAGGCCGTGGCCACGGCATCGATTACCGCCCTGGTGTCGCTTGGATTGCTCAGCACACGCGTAACCCTTGGCCCGACAGGCTGCACTGGGACAACCGGGAGCTGGGCGGCGAGCGTCGCGCACGGCATTACTGGGTCGAGCTCTGGGGCGAGCCGGTCGACAAACGGACGATGATGACCGTCTTTGCAGACCGCGAAACAAACACGATCACGATCGAGGCCATGTCGGGCAAGGTCGGTCAGGGCAATCCGCTATCGGGGGGCCAGCTTTGTGTGCTGCTTCACGATGAGCTGCTGGACCTCGACAAGCCGGTGAGGGTCTCGGTCAACGGCCGGGTCATGCACGACGGTGTGGTGAAACGCGACGCCTCTGTGCAGCTGCGCACACTTGCCGGTTATGGCGACCCGGCCATGACCGCGAGCGCCGAGCTTGTGTTCGCGTTGGATGAATAAACCACCCAAGACCTCTGCGACCGCTATCATGTTCGCACAAAGGAGTGTGCACATGCTTTACACGCAACGGATTGTCTGGACGCTCGTGATGGCCTGCTTCGTGGTGCTGCCCGCGCTGGGCAAGCCCGTCACGGTCATGAGCTACAACGTCGAGAACATGTTCGATGTTTTTGATGACCCCTACAGCGACGACGACGGCGTGGCCGTAAAACGCCGAGGCGAGATCGTGGCGATCGCCAAGGCCATCGCGGCGGCCGACGCGGACGTGGTGGTGTTCCAGGAGTTGGAGAACGAGCACCTGTTGCAGGGCATGGTCGACACGTTCCTGAAGGATCAAGGGTACGAGTACGTCGCTTGCCAGCGGACGAACTCGGGCCGCGGGATCAACCTGGGCGTGATCTCGAAGCTGCCGATCAAGCGGCTGACGAGCCACCGGTTCAAGACGCTGACGCACCCGGATGCCCCGGGCCGGGCGTGGAAGTTCGCCCGGGACGCGATGCAGGTTACGCTCGATGTGGATGGGAAAGAACTGCATCTTTTCAATGTTCACCTCAAGAGCAACAGCTCCCGCAATGGGGACCCGAACTCCAAGTTCTGGCGGACCGCCGAGGCGATGGCGCTCAAGGGCCTGATCCGCGAGATGTTCAAGAAGGACCCGGACGCGCTCGTCGTTGCACTAGGCGACTTCAACTCCAACATCGAGACGCGGCCTGAGCAGGTCCGCCCCTGGCCTGCGACGGAATACATACGCAAGCCCGAGGCCGACGGCACCCAGCTGCTCAACGACGCGCACGATGAGATCGACGACTACGACAAGCGCGTCACGATCCCCGGCTCAGGCCGATACCCCGCGGCGATCTTTGATTACATCTACGCGAGCCCCAAGCTCCATACGATGTTCGTCAAGGGCAGTGCGAAGGTGATCAACGATCCCAAGCTGGTCAAGGGCAGTGACCACTACCCGGTCTACGCGACGTACGATATTAAATGATTTGCCCTATCCCACGAGCCCATCGGGCCTGCCCGCCGGTTGGTTGAGGTAGGGGTTTGTGGCGCGTTCCTGGCCGATGCTGGTCTCCGGGCCGTGGCCGGGCAGGACGCGGGTGTCGTCGGGCAGCGTCATCAACTGCTCGCTGATGGACTGCATGAGGCGTGGGCCGTCCGAGGTGGGGAAGTCGAAGCGCCCGATGGAGCCTGCAAACAACGTGTCGCCGACGATGGCGAGGTGGTTGTCCGGTTGGTACAGGGTGATGCCGCCGGGGCTGTGGCCGGGGGTGTGGCGGATTTCGAAAGGGACGCCGTTGAGCGTGAGCTGCTCGCCGTGGTGCATCAGGCCGGTGGCTTCGGGCGCGACGACGGGGTCGATGATCGCGGCGCTGAGGTTCAGCCGGGTGTCGGTGAGGAAGTCTTCTTCATCCGCGTGTACGAGGACCGGCACGTCCGGGTAGCGGTGGCGCACGGTGTGCAGCCCTGCGATGTGGTCCAGGTGGGCGTGGGTGAGGACGACCTGCTCGATATGGAGCCCCCGCCCATCGATCGCGTCCAGCATCGGCTCGGGGTCGAAGCCCGCGTCAACAATCCAGCACGACTTGCCGACGGACAGGACGAAGCAGTTGGTCTGCCACTGGCCTAGCGTGAAGGTCTGGATGGAAAGGGGATCGGGCATCTCTGCACAGTTTAACGACTAGCCGCAAACGCAAGATGGGGGTTTAGATTGTCTGTTACTCGGACCCTATCCTGCGTTTTCGGGCTATTGAGCCCACCCATCACGAGATGAAGGTCTTGCTCTTTTTGCCCGAGAGGTAGCTCTCGACCACGGTCGAGCTCAAATCATCGCTGGCGCAATAGAACGCTGTCCCGCGGGTCAGGCGGGTGAGCCGCTCGATGAAATCGACCCAGTCCATGCCCCAGTAGTCCTCGATCAGGGCGAAACTGGCGAAACGGATGCCTGCCTTCGCGCACATCGCTGCTTCTTTGAGTGTCTCGGTCGCGGTGCGTTCGTCCGGCGGGTAGAGTAGGTAGAGCATCTCCTCGCCGGTCTCGGGCGAGGCCTCGACGTGGGCCGTGGGCTGGCCATCGGTGATGATGAAGACTTGTTTGTTCGCCGCGCCGCTGCGGCGGAGGATCCGCCTTGCCTCGCGCAGGCCCAGGTGCAGGTTCGTGAAGTGCAGCGGCAGCTGGGCCGGGTCCGCTTGGTCCAGCGGGACGCGGATGCGCACCTGGTAGTCGCGGATGCTCACCGGCTTGGGCATGATCAGCGGGACATCCTTCTCGTGCACACGCTCGGCCAATGAATAAAACGAAACGAAGTCGAGCGTGTCCTGTGGGAAGCGTTGCCGGATCAACTCGCTTAAGCCGAGGCAGACCCGCTTGGCCTGGAGGAATCGGCCGTAGCGGTACATCGAGCCGGACAGGTCGATGAGTACCACGGTCGCGCAGTCGGTCCGCCCTTCCGTTTCGTGCACCACGAAGTCGTTCATGCCCAGCTTCAGCGGGAGGCTGCTCTGGCCTGCGGCGATCGCCTCGGTGTTGTTCGCCAGCGCGTTGCGGAGCGTCGCGTTGAGGTCGATGTCAGACAGTGGGTCGCCGAACGTATAAGGCCGACTGCCCTCGGTGCGTTCGCTGGTCTTGCCGGATTGATCGGTGCTGTGGCCGTCGCGGTTGCCGCGTTTGAGGCTCTCGAAGATCTGCAAGAGCGCCTGGTGCTGCATGCCGTTGACCATGCGGGCGGTGAGCTTGAGCTGTTTGTTGCCGTGCTCGTCGGTGACTTCCTCGAGCAGCCCCGCGTCGATCATCTGCTGGATGAGGTCCTGCTCGTCGGGGTTCTCCAGGTTCTGTAGCGCGTCCATCGCCTGCTCGCCGTACTGCAGGATGAACTCGACCAACTGCGGCGAGGGGAAGAGCTCGTCCGGGCCGAGGAAAGGCTTGCCGTCATAGGGGCCGTAGGTGTGCTTCACGACTCTATGGTAGGCCCGATTCCTGCAGATATACTTGGCTGGTCGCTTTTGCGATGCTAATCTAGTATTTTCGGGCCCCAAAGGCGTGATTATGGTCGAGCCACAGTTTTACCAGCTCAACAGCCGGATGATCCCGCTGCGCGATATCCTCCCCGGCGCCGCTAATCTGTATCAACGCTGCCTTCTCCTAGTGCTGTGGCCGCTCTGGAAATTTTTCCGGGTCAACACGCCGATCACGACCGAGGCGATCAATGCCCCGGAACTCGGGCCCTTCCGTGTGCCGGCATCTGATTTTGCGCCTGCCCGGCAAGAAGGGCTGGCCGAGTTGGATGAGGCGGCCCGCCGATTGGGCTATGAGCCGGTCGCCTGGTACCAGGCGCACGACCGCCAGACAGCGACCGAGTTTTATGTCGTGCTCTACCGATCCGCCGACGCGAGGGCGATCGCTTTGGCCAAGCAGCGTGTGTGGAAGTACATCCACCCACCAAGGGTCGATACCGAGTTGGCACTAGTCTCGCGTGACCCCTCGGGCGGCCTGGTTCGGAGCGGGACGACGGGGCCAGACCTGTCGCGCGTCCTCGGCGTGACGACGCATGTCATGCGGGGAGCAACGTTTGAAGATCTCGACACCGCGCATCGTTCTAAAGCGTCTGCCACCGGCTACGACCGGCTCGACCACGATGATCGAGCCTTGGAATTGCATGAAGCGTTGCACGCGATGGACCGCGATGCCAATCTTGCGCAGGGGATCTACACCGAGCCAGATCCCGGGCTAGTGATTGTAGAAGATCTATCGGCCGCCTCATATACAACGGGGGGCGCCTACGGCACGGTTGCCCTGCCCGCCGCCTTCGAGGCTTCCGACAATGCTCCGATCCTCAGGGCACTGGTCCACCTCGAACAAAAGAAGTGGTCGTTGTCGTCGTTGCTGATCCTGCTCGCTGTTTCTGTCGGACTATTCGTCGCTGGGGGTTGGGCGGTCTGGGACCTGAGCCTGGTCCTGATGCTGGTCGGGATCCTGTTCGTGCATGAGTTGGGCCACCTATTGGCCATGAAGCTGTTCGGGTACCAGAACGTCAAGATGTTCTTCATCCCGCTGATGGGTGCCGCGGTGAGCGGGCGTGCCGTCGATGTCGCGGGTTGGCGTAAGCTCGTTGTGTACCTCGCGGGCCCGCTGCCGGGCATTGCGCTTGGCCTCGCCGCACTCGCCGGGGCGGTCCTCAATGAGCAGGACTGGCTGTACCAGATCGCCCTCTTAACGATTGTGCTTAACGCCTTAAACCTGCTGCCGATCCTCCCGCTGGATGGTGGCCGGGTGATCGACACGACTCTGACGTCGCGTCACCCCATGGCCGACCTGATCTTCCGGGTTCTCACCGTTTTCGTACTCCTCGTTTTGTTCTTGATCCTGCAGGACAAGATCCTGCTGTTCCTGGGGATTTTCATGGCCATCGGGATCGCTCCTTCGTATAAGATCGCGAAGGTGGCGATCGGGCTGCGCCAGGGCCCGCGGTTGCCCGACCCCGAAGCGGACCAGTGCGTGCCTCTGGCAGCGGCGGACTTGATCGCGACGCGCGTTAAAGAGGTTCTCCCGAAGAGCCTTAGCGCGAAGGCCGCCGCGCAGTACGTGCAGATGATTTATGAGCGTGTGATGTCAAAGCCGCCGGGCCTGCTGGCGACAACGCTCGCCCTGCTGGTTCAGTTCGGCGCATTCTTTGGAAGCGTCGCGGGGATCATCCTGATCCTTGCGGTTGGGCCGTATGGCTATTGGGGGCAGGACTATATCGAGGAGCCGCTGGCGCACGCATATGACCCGCAAGACCGAGGTGACTGGCCCGCCGATACCGCCGCAGTCCACCGTGATTCCTTGATCACGTTGGTGGTGGCCTGCGCGGATGCGGACCAATCAGAGCGTATCGCAGGTCGTCTCGCTCAACAGGCCGCGGGCGAAGCCGGGCTATTGCGTCTTGGGCCGGTGCTCTTGATCGATCTCGACGGGGCGAGCCCGCTGCGCGCATCATGGATTGATCAGCTCGAGTCCGAGGCCGAGATGGTCCTGGTGCAGACTTCAGATGTGACGGTTCGCTTCAATGTCTCGGCGGTCGCTGGTGACGAGCCGCAGGCCGAGGCACTTGCCCAATCGTTCAGTACGCTATTGCCCCTTGGGCAGAATCACACGATGGTCCCGCCTTGGCACCCCGACCCGTCGCGGTTCGAACCCTTTGAAGACGCACGGCGGACGTACGCGTTGGTGGCCGGTTTTACACTGGATGACCCGGTTTACGATGAAGAGCGGGCGGAGCGTGAGCAGCGATTGAGCGCCAAGCATCAAGCGGCGATTAAACGCGGCGATCCCGAGCTGATCCGCAGCACCGAAGAAGACCTCAATCAGTATAGGGCCGAGCGATACGGCGACGAGATCGATCTCGCCGCCGCGCAGTTCGGTGACTCACTGGACCCCGCGGTTGTCCAGGCCCTGCGGGATCGGCCGCAGTACGTGTGGAACGAGCAGGCAACGGACGCTAACTACGAGGCGTTTGGGAAGCAATTGGACCAGTGGCATATCGGGCTGGGGCGGCTGCTCGGAGCCAGCAGCGTGGACGACCCTTATCGCGGGGCGTCACTGCTCGGCGGCTATTTTTATTCCGGGGGTGAACAAGTCTGGATGCGAGACCTGGTGTTGGATCACCCGACGCTCGGCTTGCCGATGATGCTGGATTGGCTGATCAAGCAAGGCTATGGGGAGGTTCGGTTTGAACCGATCGATCCGTTGCAGGGCACCGACTTTTTGGGCGAGTGACGATCGGCCTGCCCTAGCGCTGCGCGGCGGCAGGAACTGATTACAGCGGGTCTTTCTTTGGCACGCCCGGCAACCTTGGGTACTCCGGCGGCGTGCTCGAGCCCTTGATGATCGAAACGATCACCAGGTCATTGTCGAACGATTCGGGGTACGCATCGATCACGGCCAACTCGCTGGCACCTAGTGCCGTCAGGGCATCACCGGCTTCCTCTAATTCTTGCTCCGCACGCGGCCCCTTCATCGCTAGTACCCGCCCGCCGGTCTGCACCAATGGCAGGGCAAACTCGAGCAGCACATTCATCGGCCCGACCGCTCGGTTGATGCACGCGTCGTACGCCTCGCGGTGATCGCTGGACTGCCCCGCCGTCTCGGCCCGGTCGTGCAGCACGGTGGCGTTGTCCAGGCTCAGCGCCTCAATCGCCCGGCGGATGAAGTCGGCCTTCTTGCCCGTCGATTCCAGCATGGTCAGCTGCAGGTTCGGCCGAGCAATCGCGACCGGCAGTCCCGGCAGCCCCGCCCCGCTACCGACATCGATCACCCGGCTGCCCGGGTCCAATTCATCCAGCCCCGGCAGGACCGTTAGCGAATCAATGATCAGCCGATGCCAAGCCGCTTCCGGATCACGGATAGCCGTCAGGTTGGTCGTGCGGTTCTCGTCCAGCACCAGAGCGAGGTAGCGATCAAGTTGATCAAGCTGTACGGGCGTTAGCTCGATGTCGAGTTCACACAGTTGGTCATGGACAAAACATGGAATCATACGGCTTAAGATATGTCAATTAGCGGCAGCCTGTTCCCGCGTGACGGTGCCAAGCTGAGATTGGTGTTATTACCGCCGAAATGAATAAACACCCCACATGAAACGATTCCATGAGGGGCGCGAAGGAGGGTTGGGGATGTCTTGAGCTACTTGATTCCCTTGGATAGATAAACATCGTCGAACGATTCGGGCTGCAGGGATTCGTTGTGCCCATCAAGGAATGTGATGTTCATACTTCCGTCATGGCGGTCGAGGTCGAAGGCGGTATATCCGCTGTCGTACCGGGTTTTTAGTGTGTCTTTGTCGCCCGACGAGCCGCTTGCGTTAGGGTAAGTGACCCAGTCGGCGGTCAGGGGTGGCTGGTTGCGTGGCTGGGCGTCTCCAAACAGCATGGTCTTGCTGGAATCACGGACACGGTTGATGTTGCCCGCGACGCGGAGGGTGCCGGCTTCCTGGCCGAACACCGCCTCATTTAGCCCGAAGCTGATTGCGCTACGCGGGCCCTTGTAAGAGACCGCAACAAATTCGAGGTAGAGCGCCGAATCGGGTACCTGCTCTTGGCGCGGGCATAGGAACGGGGCCATGATGGACAGGTCCTGCTGTTGCTGTTCTATCTTGAGGGTCGTGCTCGTGTCGAAACCCAAGCCCATGTAGTCGGCGAGCAAGGCTGGCAGTGTCATCGGGTTGCCAGATCCGTCGTAAGACATCTGTGTGATCTGTGCCGGTGTCCGCTGCCATATCTTCCCGGCGATCGGGATGTGCCCATCGTGCTCGCTCTCGAACGCCAAGGTTGCGATGCCCATTTGACGTTGATTGGAGGCACACTGGACCGACTGTGCCGACCGCCGGGCCGCGCCGAGCGCTGGCAGCAGGATCGCGATTAGCAGTGCGATGATCGAGATGACTACGAGCAGTTCGATCAGCGTAAACGCGGATGATGGCTTGCTTCTCATGGGTTACCCTTCTTTGTAATTGTGACTCAGCGAGTTTGATTGATGGAAAAACCCGATGCCGTGCTGACGCCATCGGGCCGAAAAAAGGAAGAGTCAACCGCGGCGGCGAGCGACCAGTAGGCCCGCGAGGCCGAGCAGTGCCAGGCTGCTTGGTTCGGGGACTTGGTTGAAGCTGAGGTTGTCGACTGCGTAGCGGCCGTTAATCGGGTCGCCGACCGCGTCAAAGGCCAGCGTGTAGCTCTCGCCGGCTGCGCCCGTGAAGCCCGGAGTGACAGTCACAACGTCAGAGTTGGGGTTGGTTAGTGTGACCTGTTGGCTCCAAACAACGTTGTCCGAAGAATCGGTCAGGGTCAGGTCCCAAACGCCGCTGTCCGAAGTCTCTTCGGTATTGCCGAAATCAAATGAGTTGAGGACTAGAGCAAACCCCGGGTCAGCCGAGAACCCGATCGTGTGGTTGTCGGTGTCGAGCTGCGCAATACGAGGGATACCGCCTTCGTTGTCCCAGTCCCCGCCTCCCGCTGTCTGGTCTTCAATCTCACTAAAAAAGCCGGATGTATGGACGTCCCATGCGTCGTCCCACGTCAGCGTGATATTCGGCGTTGCGCCGTTGGAAATAGTTAGGCCGTTGGCGTCGGCGCTAGCGTTTGAGCCGAAGCCAGATGCGATAGCGGTGTTGCTCCCGCCGATTTGACCGAAACCGAGGGTGGTGGCATGCCCGGCAGGTGCTAAACACGACACGGCAGCGAAAGCGGCGATGGAAAGGGTGAACTGTTTGTTGATGAGTTTTTTCATAATCGTTAATCTCCAAATGAGGTTTGGTTCAAGCCGGTGTCGACGCGTGTCGAACCGTACCGGCGCGTATCAAAAGCAAAATGGTTTTTCTTACAAAGGGCTGTGGCCTAAGATCATCTCGCCCTGTGAAGGGGATTGACCCTGCTTCTCCTTTCCTGTTTTTTAGACGTATTCATATCGGTGGCCTAGTGGCATTGACCGGTCCCAGCATCACACGTGTTCGTTAGTCAATACAGATCAAAACGATATGTAAATCATTAAGTAATCAATTGCTAATGATTAGGTGGGGCTGGTGCATACCAGGCCCATCTCGTACGCCATTTGTCGGGGTGAACTGGGGCCAGACGCTACACAGCCACCAAGGAATTGAGTCGTTAGTACGACGGCGATGAAGCATTCGTATCCTCCTAATAGAATTAGTCTTCCTAAACCTGTGCCAATCGTCTGTTCATGATGATGCTTACGGTTTGCCCGCATCGTGGAGCAGTTGGATGTCGTCTTCGCTAAGTTCCCGGCGTGCGATGAGCAGCTCGCTCATCTCGCCATACAGAGGCCTTAAGCCGCTTTGGATCGGCGGCTTAAGATCGGGAGATGATGTCCCGACTAGCAGTGGTGTGTTGTTTTCTAGAGACGGGAGCGTCTGATCCGCTTGATGAACCAATCGTCCGTTGACGAAATAGCGCAGGCGTGAACTGTCGCTTGTTACCGCGAGGTGGGTCCATGTAGAGCTGTTTGCATTGATCTCGGGCGTTTGCTGAAATCCTTGCACAGCATTGTCGTCCGTGCCGGCGCCAAACTGGAAGCGGGTTTTGTCTGGGCTGGAGCCTCTCACTGCAGAAAATTGGTAGTTCAGGCGCATTGGCGGGATTTCACGCTTGCTTACCAGAGTGTTCCATGTTTGATGTGCCGGGTCGAGTTTGACCCACATCGCAATCGTCATCGGCCCCGTGATGTCTAGTGCGTCGCTGTCTGGCACGACAACCCCTCGGCAGCGGCCCCGGTCATCCACCCCAAACCGCAGTGCACGGGTCTCTTGGAAACGGCCGGAAACCCATTGGGGAGTGGCGATCTTATGGCCATCGCCCAGCCGTCCATCCCCAGCCTGCAAGACGCCGTTGGACCGATTGATGAGCTTAAACTGATCGGCGTCCATGCGATCAAATAAATAGTAAACCACGACTTCAGGGTCGCGCCGCATCATGTAGGTCATTGTCAACCAGCGGTGGTAAGCCGAGCCCTTGTCTGCGTGTACTCGCGCATTAAATTCCCGGGCGAGTACATAATGCAGTTCATTCGCGGGCATGCGACGCACATGCAGGGCCTTGTCGATCACCGCCGCGCCGCCCTCTGTAAACCGCATTGGTGCAGCGGTATCGCCGTGCTTATCTAAAGCTAGTTCTACCTCGCCGTTGAAGACGTCCAGCCGGGTTTGGCCTTGGTCGTCCACTTCGACACCGAACTCGGTGCCTAGATCGGTGATCGTGGCCTGACTCGTCAGCACGTCAAAGCCCTTGCCCCGGGTATACACCGAGGCGCTCAGCCGGCCATAGTTCAGAAGGATTGCTTTCTCGGATTCAAGCTGGACCGAGACCGGCCCCTGGAGCAAGACTTTTGCGCCGTTTAGCATTTCTAGCTCTACGAGCCCATTGTCCAAGGACAAGGCTTGGCCTGACATGACCTGGGCCCCGGTTCCTGGTGCATCTTCGGTTCCCTCGGCCCAAACCGCGTTACGCACGCGCAGTATCCTTGCGACTGTTATGGGGTGTTCTGCCTCGGCCGATATCTCTAAGGCGGGACTAGATGGGGGGGGAGAAAAGATCTGCCACAAACTGAAGCAAATCGCTAGCATTGCCGCGATCCCGCCGTACACCACCCAGTGGGGGATCACAACGACGATGGGTTTTTTTGTCGTGCTGTTATCAGCATTTTGTTGGTTAAGCTCTTTACCCTGTCGCGGGTCCGCTTCGGGAGGAGTTTGGTCCAAAACGATGATTCGCGTATTGGCCTCTTGTTCGGCACGCTGTAGCTCTAGCAAGGCTTTGGACGATTCGCGAAGGTCTGTGCGGTTGTCGAGCCCGTAAAGGGGCGCAGCCATCACTTCTGCCGACAATTGTTCCTGGTAGCAGATCGACACGAAGCGATCTAAGAGGACGGGGTCTCGTTTCAGGTCCTCTGCTAGTTCTTGGGCCTCTGTGTCAGTGGGGCTTGCGTCAAGGTATCTCAGCACCCTCACTGTGAACTCATTGTCGTATTCAAGATGATCAGGCATTGGTGCGCCTGCCTCTAGGCGATATGCCCAGTCGATCTTGGATGCACTTTCTTAGCGTGGCATGGACGCGGGAGAGCATCACATACGTCGATGTTGTCGGCCGGTTTAGTTGCTTTGCCAGTTGCTCCCCGGTCATCCCCTCGCTGTACCGGAGATGCACCAAACGCTTAGCGTTGGCTGTGAGTTGGCCGATACAGCGCTCTAGCGCCTCTCCCTCCTCGGACAGGTGTTTCTCGTCGTAGGCGGACCAAGCATCGTCGAGTTTGGTGGCAAGTTCTTCGTCGAGCGGGAGGCCGCGGCGGTTATTCTTTTTAGATGCATTGATCGACCGATGCCGGGCAGACAGGCGCAGCCACGCCATCAGGTGCGATTGGTCATTGATTTCGTCTGCCTTGCGGACCGCGAGTATCGAAATCTCTTGGAATACATCCTCGGCGATGTGGTAGTCCGGCACAATGCTACGGATGTAAGCCATCAGCTTCACCCGTTCTTCTATCAGCACTTGGACGAGTTCATCGGGCGAGATCGCCATTGTTATATGCCTCCATTAGTAAACACAATCAAGCCTGGAAAAACCTAACATCGATTTGTGAGATTTTAGTTTTTTGCGATACTTAGGCGGCATGTGCGCAATGCATAATCTCTTTATCACAAACTGCTTAGTTATCACATCCACGGCATTCTCTGCCCCAGCGGGGCATGGTCATGTGTAGTAGCTGGTCGGATAGGACGGCTGGGGCCGAGTGCGGGGCGTGATTCGCCCCGTGCACAGGGGGGTGTCTCAGCCTTATTGGAAGATCGCGTCCGCGTTATCAAACTCGAAGCTCGGCCTCGCCAGCATCTGCGGGCGTCTGGCGGCGAAGTTGATGACCAGGCCGACCATGATGAAGGTAAAGAGCATGGACGAGCCGCCGTAGGAGATCAGCGGGAGCGTGATACCGGTGATGGGCAGGAGGCCGACGGTCATGCCGATGTTGATCGAGGCCTGGGTGAAGATCATGCCCGCGAAGCCGACGCAGGACATGCGCGCAAAGGGGTCCTTGGAGCGCGCAGCGACGAGCAGGATCGACGTGACCAGCACGCCGTAGAGCGCCATGGTGCCCAGCCCGCCGAGGATGCCCCAGCGGTTGACGATGACGGGGAAGATCATGTCGTTGTAGTCGAAGGGCAGGTCGTTGTAATCGATGATGGTCGCGGCGCGTTCCTTGCCGAAGCCGGTGGTGCCACCGGCCGCGACCATGCGTTTGGCGACCATCTGCTGGTAGCCCTCACGCTGGGTCATGCGGTCGTCGCCCATCATGTCGAAATACATCGCTTTGATGCGGTCTTGCTGGTGGCCCTTGAGGACCTGAAACTGGTCGGGTGCGTAAATCGTGACCGCGCCAACGACCCCGACGATCGCAACCGACAGGCCTAGTATCGTGCCGAGGTGTCTGAGCTTGGCTCCTGCGGCGACGAGCATGACGAACAGCGTGGGCGCGAACAGCAGCGCCGAGCCGAGGTCTGGTTCTTTGAGGATCAGGATCACCGGCACGAACATGATCGCGAACGGGATGAGCAGCCCCAGCAGCGAGCGGTGGTTGCCCCGGAAGCGCAGGTACCACGCCAGCGCGAGCACGAACCCGACCTTGGCCATCTCCGAGGGCTGGAAGGACATGAACCCGAGGTTGATCCAGGCGGTTGAGCCGTTGCGGACCGGGACGATCGAGCGCGGCACGCCCGGGAGGATCACGAAGATCAGTAGCAAGATCGCTGCGACCATCACGGGGTAGGCCATGTGCCCGATCCATCGGGGGCTTGGGATCATCATCAGCACCATGGCCGTTAGCGCGACGGGCAGCCATCGCGAGGTCTGCACTTCCGCGTGGCCCGGCGAGACCGTCTCGATCGCACTGCTGCCCAGCCAGGTCAGCATCAGCGCGGCAACTAAGGCGTACCAGCCCGCGTGCGGTCGGAGCAGCACGCGGAGCTGTTGGCCGAGTTGTTTGACGATCGGGTTCATCGTGTCGGCGGCCAGTCCAGGTACTGATGGCGTTGCAAGGCGTGGATGATCTGGTTCACGATCGGCCCGGCGATCTGGCCGCCCGAGCCCGCGTACTCCACGACCGCCGCGACCGCGTGCGTCGGCTGCGGTGCCCCCTCGGGCTGAACGAGCGCGACGACCCAGGCGTGGTCGCGCAGCGAGCGTTCGATCTCGTCTTCCTGCGGCTCGCCGTCGCGGTTGTAGTCGATCCAGCGGTACTTGCCGGGGTCGGCGGTGCCGGACTTGGCCATGACGCGGACGCCGGTGATGTTGAAGATCGGCTCGCCATTGACCGGGCTGCTGGGGTGGCTGAGGTGGTGGGTGGTGCCCTTTTTAGTCGTCGCGCTGAGGTGCATGCCTTCGAGCGCCTGGTTGCGGGCGACGGGCGAGATCGCCTCGGCGTTAGAGCGCGTCGGCCTGTTGGGGCGCTCGGGCGAGACGACCAGCCGCGGCTGGCGAGCGAGGTCTCGCGAGGCCAGGCGCATGTACGCCGTCGCGGCTTGCAGTGGCGTCCATGAAACGGGGCCCTGGCCGATCGCCATGAAGCAGACCTCGTTGTGCTCAAGGTTAGCGTTGCCGACCTTGCTCGCGATGAGCTCAGGCAGGCGCAGGTCTAGCGGTTGTCCTAGGCCGAAGCCGCGGTACCAGTCGGGCAGCCGGTCCCTGCCGAAGCGACTGATTAAACGCTCTGCCAGGAGCCCGAAGAACGGGTTGGACGAGACTTGGATCGCCTCGACCCCGTTAATCTCACCGCGCAGGAGCGCGTACTTCTTCCAGTACCAATCGCGATAGACCGTCGGCTTATCCTCCCAAAGAAAGCCCGGTGTGTCGATGGTTTCGCTGGGCCCGAGCACGCCCTCGGACAGTGCCGCGGCGAGGACCAGCGGCTTGAGTGTTGAGCCGGGCTGGTATGGCACCGCGACCGCGCGGTTGACCATCGGCTGATTCACCAGATCGTTCCACAGCAGCGCGCTGTCCTCATCGAGCAACGCACGCGGCGCATTGGGCATCGACACCGCCGCGAGGACATCCCCCGACGCGATATCGATCACCACAGCGGCGCCGTTGTACGGCTCGCCCATGCGATCCGGCGAGTCGTCCGTCTTCAGGTGCCAGGGCAGCACCGTCATCAAGCCGAACTCCGGCGACAGGATCGCCTGGACCTGTGCCTGAAGGCGGATGTCCACCGAGAGCACGACGTCCTTGCCGGCCCGCGGATCGATCTTGTGCGTGGTCTCGCCGGTGTCTTTGTTGAAGATCCGCAGCCCGCGCGAGCCGCGCAGCTCTGTTTCCATCGACTGCTCGATGCCTGACCGCCCCAGCCGGTCGCCGTGCGTGTAGCCGTGGGCGTCGTACTTGCCTGCCCGATCACGCAAGGGTTTACTGCCAACATCTTCCGCCCACGCGTCACGCATCAGCCCGATCAGGTGCAGCCCGACCCCGGACACCTCGAGCTCGACCGGTTCGTCTTTCGCGATCGGGCTGGGCAGCGAAGAGCGATCGATCTCGACCGTCATCCGGTCCATCGGGTATCGGCGGATCGTCGTGCGGCGGAGCTGGACCATGGTCCAGGGCAAGGCCGATCGTGCCTGTTCATCGCCGCTCTGCTTGGCCCGATTACCCTCATCGAGAAAGTTCTCGATCAGTAGCCGCAGCTCGTCGGGCAGGTCCGTGATCAGGACGTGGTGCTGTGTCTCGGCCTCGATCGGCTTGGCGACCTCGGACAACGGCACGGGCTCGCCACGCTCCTCGGATTCCTGCTTCTGCCACTGATGCCAGAGGTGGTTCTGCATCTTGTGGATCCGCTCGACGGTGTTCTTCCGCCGCTCGTTGAGTTCCGCGAAGCCGACGCCGGAGAGCTCGCCGAGCGTGACGAACATCGACTGGGCCTGCTGGTCGTACTCGAGCTGCAGGGCGGCGACCTTTGACTGGCGCTGGGCTTGGCTCATCTCGCCCCAGGCGAGCTTGTCCCGTGAGGCGTCGCGGTAGGCGTTTTTGTAGCCCCACTTGCCGGTGAGCAGGTCGAAGTGGACCGCCAGTTCCCAGCCCGGCTCGTCCTCAGCCAGCACCACCCCGTTGCGGTCCACGATCGCGCCCCGCTTGGTCTGGATGTCCTGCCAATCCCGGAGCTTTGCCTCGGCCGTCTCGCGGGCCTCCTCGTGCGTCGCCCCCGTCGCCAGCATCGTCATCTTCGTGCCCAGCACGGCCAACACCACAAGCATCACCGCGGTCAGCAGCAACAGCCGGCGGTGGAACATGCTCGGCAACAGGTCTCGAACGGTGGATCGCATCGGCCCATCCTTAGGCGGATCGCAAGGTGGACAGGCATCGTGCCTGTCATAGGGGATACAGCGGTTGCGCACGTACACAACCGCCCCGAACCCCTATCGACACTATCTTAGACCCCCGGCAAAAAGTAGGACAGGCATTCCTGCCTGTCGATTGGGCGCAGCCCAAAAAAACTCGTATTTGGCTTCGCCAAACTGACAGGCAAGAATGCCTGTCCTACCGAAGCAAATCAGCCTAATTCCTCGGCTTTGTCGGTCAGGATCGCCAGCGTGTTGCCCTTCATCTGGGCAAAACCGCCGCTGATCTGCACCTTGGTCTCTTCCGCGGGTCCGGTGACGGTCAGGACCCCCTCGCCCAGCTTGACCAGCAGGGGCGCACGATTGGCCATAAACCCCATCTGCCCGTCATGGGCGGGGAGATCGACGTAAGAGGCCTCTTTTTCGAAGACTTCTTGTTCGGGCGTGATCAGGCTGCAGGTGATGGTGCCGGGCATGGGGGTTCCTTATCGGTGAGGAGGCATGATAGTCGGGAGCCGATCGACCCTCAAACCATCGCCGGCAGGTGCTCACGCAGGAAGTGACCTGTGTAGCTGTCGTCGTGCTCCGCGACGTCTTCGGGCGTGCCCTGAGCCACGACCGTGCCGCCGCGGTCGCCGCCCTCGGGGCCCAGGTCGATCAGCCAGTCGCTGTGCTTGATGACGTCCATGTTGTGTTCGATCAGCAGTACCGTGTTTGCGCCGATCTCCCGGCCCGCAGAGTCATCCACCAACCGATCGAGCACGGACAGCAGCTTCTTTACGTCCGCGAAGTGCAGGCCTGTTGTCGGTTCGTCGAGCACGTAGAGCGTCCGGCCGGTCGATCGCTTGCCGAGTTCCGTTGCCAGTTTGACACGCTGGGCTTCGCCGCCGGAGAGCGTCGTGCTGGGTTGGCCCAGTTGCACGTAGCTCAGGCCGACGTCGTTGAGTGCGGTGAGCAGGCGTTTGACGTCTGAGAAACTATCGAAGAAGGTCAAGGCCTCCTCGACCGTCATGTCCAGCACATCGCTGATGTTCTTGCCGCGGTAGGTGATCTCTAAGGTCTCACGGTTGTATCGTTTGCCCTTGCAGACGTCGCACTCGACGAACACGTCCGGGAGGAAGTGCATCTCGATCTTCTTGACACCCTGGCCCTGGCAGGCCTCGCAGCGCCCGCCCTTGACGTTGAAGCTGAACCGGCCTGGCTTGTACCCACGGATCTTCGACTCCTTGGTCTTCGTGAACAGGTCGCGGATCATGTCGAAGACGCCGGTGTACGTCGCGGGGTTGCTGCGTGGTGTTCGGCCGATGGGCGACTGGTCGACCTCGATGATGCGGTCGATGTTGGTCCAGCCGGCGAGTTTGTCGTGCAGGCCGGGCTTCACTCGGCTGCCGAGCAGCGCTTTCTTCGCGGCTTTGAGCAGGACTTGATTGACGAGCGTGGATTTGCCGCTGCCGGACACGCCGGTGACCGTGACGATCCCGCCCAGGGGAAAATCGGCATCGATGTTCTTGAGGTTGTTGTGCCTTGCCCCCTTGATCTTCAGGCATTTTTTGTGGTCGAGGACACGCCGCTCGTCGGGGACCTCCACCATCTCGTCGCCGCGGAGGTACTTGGCGGTGAGGGATTTTGACTTTCGCTTGACCTGCTCGAGTGGGCCGTGCGCGACGACGGTGCCGCCGTGCTTGCCCGGGCCCGGGCCGATGTCGATGAGGTAGTCCGAGGCGTTGATGGTGTCCTCGTCGTGCTCGACAACGAGGACGGTGTTGCCGATCTCGGTGAGGTGGCGGAGGGTCTTGATCAGCCGCTCGTTGTCGCGTTGGTGTAGACCGATGGTCGGCTCGTCGAGCACGTAGCAGCAGCCGACGAGCCCGCTGCCCACCTGCGTGGCCAGGCGGATGCGCTGTGATTCACCGCCGGAGAGGGAGCCCGTGTTCCGTGAG
>JAHQVV010000223.1 GCA_019634195.1 Phycisphaeraceae bacterium
AACGATAGCGATCGGCTCGCCCCCATTCACCGCCGCCACCACCCGCTCACGTAGGTCCATTGAATATGCCATCGCTGAGGCCTCCTTGCCTAGAAAGCCTCAGTATCACCGATGGAGAACGATCGCGCCAGTTGCTCTAATATGTGAATTGAATTTACGGCAATTTAAATTGACATCTGACACCCATCACGTATATTCCCCCTAGGAAGTACCCTTAAGGGGTGATGGCTTGCTCAGTTCAGCTGTCAGCGCTTGTTGTTGAGTTCGCAACAACGCAACCCGATGTGACCGAGCCCTGGGTTCGGAGAAAAGAAGCCTGTATGAAGAAGTTATGCGAAGCAGCGCTGCTGGTTGTCTTCGGTTCCGCTTGCGCTGCGACCCAAGCCGCCACCATCACACCGGTTTTCGCGCCCCCGGCGAACGAGAAGTCCCACGAGCAGATTATCGAGGACATACTCGGCGGCGATTTCTCGCAAACGGGCAATGATTTTACCGATGGCGTGCGGACCGTGGCCCGTGTCGATGACGATGCCGACCAGTCTTACGACTTCGCGTCCTGGAGCGTCCTGGCTCAAGCAGTCTGGGCCGGCGCGTCGCAATCGTTTGGCACCGTGGAAGACGGCGTACTCTTTATTGTTGGTGGCGATGAGAGCAGCGTCAGCGGATCGGCCTTCGATCCCGACGGCGGGCAGGGTATCGTCTTCAAGCGGTTTGGCAGCGAGTACCAGACCCTCGAGATCCATACGGACCCGGCCCAAAACCCCAACGGCCAGGATCATGTCGTTACCTACACCTATACCGTTGATGATGTTGACGGCCCGGTGACCAGCTACCTCTTGTTCTTCGAGGACTTGAACGAGACTTCCCCTCTCGCGGACTGGGACTACAACGATCTTGTGGTTGAGCTGCGCGGGACACCGCTTGAGCAAGACACTCTCACCCCTGAGCCCGGGTCGTTGGTGCTCATGGGCGCGGGCGTGCTCGTCTTGCTCAGACGCCGCCGCTGATGAGGCGCCAATCGAATTCATGACGATGCCCGCGGCCCGGCCGTGGGCATCGTCTAATTTTTAGTCCTGTGCGCTGCGTCGTGATTTCGCGGTATCTTGTCAGGATGAACCGACGCCTATGCCTACTGCTCTGGTCCCTGCCGCTTTTGTTTTCGGGGGCATGCCAATCTCACACGGAAGCTGTGTTTGTTTCGGGCGAGGATGCGGCCATCGCGTCGCCCGCGCAGGCGGTCAGCGAATCCACCCGTGGTGCGGCGATCGCGCTGCTGGAAGCGTTAACCGATGAACAAACGAAGCTTGCGGTTTACGATATCAAGGCCCCGCTCCGCAAAGACTGGCACTTCGTCCCCCGCGAGCGCAAGGGTCTGATGCTCGGCGACATGACCGTTAAGCAGAAAACGCTCGTACACCAACTCATGCAGACCGCGCTCTCGGACAGCGGCTACCTCAAAGCGACCGACATCATCTGGCTTGAGTCCGTGCTGTACGAGATGAGCAACCAGAACCCGATGCGCGACCCCGGCAAGTACGGCCTGATCATCTTCGGCGACCCGACGGATGAAACCGCCGCGTGGGGCTGGCGGTTCGAAGGCCACCACCTGTCGATCAACCTGACCTACACCCCCGAAGGTATCGGCGTGACGCCGCTCTTCTTCGGCACCAACCCCGCCGTCGTTCAACAGGGCCCCTTAGCCGGTAAGCGCATCTTGGCCGATGCCCACAACCTCGCGGTCGAGTTGGCGAAGTCGATGGATGAGGAGCAACGCAAGAAGATGATGCTCGACAAGAAGCCACGCGATGTGATCACGGGCCCGGGGCGGGAGTTGGCTCTATATAAAGATGAGCCGCGAGGGGGTATCGATATCCACCGGCTGGATCAGGAGAAAATTGATAGGGCCCATCGATTGGTGAGTCTGCATTTGTATTACAACCTAGAAATCCAGCACCGTATGATTCAAGCGAGAGAAATCAGTAAGAAAGAGGCACCTGACGATCATCAACTGATGTTTGCGTGGGCCGGTCCGATCGATGCGGACAAGCCTTTTTATTATCGCATACAGTCGGGCACGATGATTATCGAATACTCCTGCCAAGGCAAGAATCACGTCCACGCCGTGGTACACGATCTCGAAGACCCGCTGCAGGAAGACCTGCTCAAGAAGCACTTTGAGCAGCACGAGCACTGAGGTTTTTGTGTAGTGGTGACGCGCAGCGTCCCGTTCAAGCCATCTATCACGATTCGCACGGGGCGCTACGCGTCTCCCGCGACACGCCGCGCTATTCAATCACAATCGTCTCTGGATCAAAATCCGCCTTCGGCGGCTGCGGGTTCATCTTCTCCAGCGTATCCACAAGCACCTTCGCCACCAGCAGGTTACGGAACCACCGCCGCTCGGCGGGCACGGCGTACCACGGCGCGTGCTCGTGGCTCGTCTGCTGCATCACCTCGCTGTAGCGGTCCTGGTACTCCCCCCAGCGGGCGCGTTCCTCGAGGTCGGCGACGTTGAACTTCCAGTGCTTGTCCGGCCGATCGAGCCGGCGTTGCAGCCGCTCCTTCTGGTAGTCCTTGCTGATGTGCAGGAAGAACTTGACGATGGTGGTGCCTTCGTCGGTGAGCATGCGTTCGAAGTCGTTGATGTGGCCGACGCGTTTGGACCAGATCTTCTCCGGGGCCAGGCTCTTGACGGCGACGGTCGCGGCGTCTTCGTAGTGGCTGCGGTTGAAGACGCCGATGGTCCCGCGCTTGGGGGTGTTGCGGTGGATCCGCCAGAGGTAGTCGTGGGCCAGTTCGTTGTCGCTGGGCTTCTTGAAGCTCTTGACGTGGCAGCCCGCGGGGTCGATCGGGCCGAACACGGCCTTGAGCGTCGAGTCCTTCCCGCCCGCGTCCATCGCCTGCATCACGACGAGCAGCGACCGCTTCTGCTCCGCGTAGAGGTTTTCCTGCAGCTCGACGAGCCGGTGGCTGAGCGCCTGGAACGCGTCTTTCCCGTCGTCTTTTTCGAGCCCGCCATCGACATAGGTCTCTCGCTTGCGGAGGTGGAAGGCCTTGCCCGGATTGACGCGGTAGGGCGTGGTGTCGAAATCGATGTGCGTGGCATGTTTGTGTTTATTACCCATATGTGATTTGTAATCGATCGGCGGGCTGCCTGCTCGTCGAGCATCGGGGTTGGGCTGATCATTTCGTGTGCAGTGTGGGCCTAGGGCGGTGATCTGGGAAAGAACGTTTTACCCATCACTTGCGCCACAGAGTGAACGCCACAGTGGCTCAAGCGGGGATTATTGATTGTTTATGCAGCGAGCCGCTGAGTTCTGGTGTTTTGGCACACCCTTTGTCAGTGCTCTGGTGACAGGCCACGACCTTGAGCCTGAGGGGCCCCCGCCACGCTGGCGACCGGCCAATCGGATTTGTACCAACAGCAAACCAGAAGGGACTCCACGATGTACGGACTCCTGATAGATATGGACGGGGTGATCTACAAGAGCAGCCAACTGATCCCCGGCGCAGATCGATTTATTCACGCGTTGCACGAGCGGGCCGTGCCGTTCCTGTTCCTGACGAACAACTCCCAGCGGACCCGGCGGGACATCGCGGCGAAGCTTGCGAAGATGGGGGTCCATGCCGGGCCCGAGCACGTGTTCACCTGCGCGATGGCGACGGCCCGATTCCTCGCATCACAAAAGCCCGGCGGCACCGCGTACGTCCTCGGCGAGACCGGCCTCACCACCGCGCTGCACACCAACGGCTTTGCCATCGTGGACAAAGACCCGGACTACGTCGTCGTCGGCGAAGGGCGGACCTACACCTTCGAGATGCTCGAACACGCGACCAACTTGATTCTCGGAGGAGCCAAGTTGATCGCGACCAACATGGACCCGAGCTGTCCGACGAGTAGCGGGACACGCCCCGGTTGCGGCGCGGTCGTCGCGCTACTCGAAGAAGCGACGGGCAAGAAAGCCTTCAGCGTCGGCAAGCCCAGCCCGATCATGATGCGGGCCGCACGAAAAGAGCTCGGCCTGGACGCCGACCACACCTTCATGGTCGGCGACACCATGTCCACCGACGTCCTCGGCGGGGTCCAACTCGGGTACCACACGATCCTCGTCCTCTCCGGCGGGACCAAGCGCGAAGACCTGCCCAACTACTCCTACCAGCCCGACACCATCGTCGACTCGGTCGCCGACCTCAGCCCGGACCGTCTGGAGCACCTCCAACTCGGCGTGGGCTCATCGACCCGGGCCCTACTCACTGCTGCATCTGCATGACGTGACAAGTCTAAGATTCCTCCTGCCCTGGCGGTCGTTTTCGAAGCGACCGTCAGGGTTTTTTCATGGACACAACCAATCAAGCCCATGGCGTGCCTGCTCTGAGGCATGCCGCGGGATACCGCTACACTTTGGTTATGTCTCAAGAACGCACACGCCTCGTCGCGGGCTGCATGACCGGTACCTCACTGGACGGCCTGGACGTCGCGCTCGTAAAAATCATCGGCACCGGCCTGGAGATGAAGGCCGAGCTGCTCGGCCACCACGCGCTGTCGATGCCCGAGGACCTGCGCAGCACGCTGAAGTCACTCGCATCGGGTGAGCCGAACGAGCCGATCACCTACATGCGTGCGGCCCGCGCACTCGGCGAACTCCACGCGGATGGTTTACAGCAACTGTTGGCCGGCGGGCTCGTCTCGCCGCTTGATCAACCGGTTGACTTTGTCGCCGCCCATGGCCAAACCATCTGGCACGCCCCGAGAGATGAACAAAAAATTTCCGGCGGCGGGCCCAAGAGCTGGCAACTCTTCGACCCCTGGCCGATCGTTAAGCGGCTAAACGTCCCCGTTTGCTACGACCTCCGACAGGCCGACCTGATCGCCGGCGGCGAAGGCGCCCCGCTGACCCCGATCGCGGATTGGGTGATGTATCGGGAACACGCCGACATCGTGGCGAACCTCGGCGGGGTCCTGAACATCACGAAACTCGATGCAGATCCAAGCCGGATCGAAGGCGCCGATCTGTACCCCTGCAACCTGCTGCTCGATGGTCTGTGCAAGCGGTATTTCGACAAGGCTTACGACACTGACGGCGAGTTGGCTGGGCGCGGGTGTATCCAGCCGGCCTTGGTTGAGGTGATTTTTGAGGCGATTGATGAAGCGTGCCAAGGGAAGAAGTCTTTGGGCCGCGAACAGTTCTCTCCTGATTGGCTTGATCGTTTGGTTGGGTTGATCGGTGTTGTGGAGTCGCCAGAAGATGTCTTAAGCACCGCAGCACGATTGGTAGCGGTTCAACTCGGCGGTGAGTTCCGTGAAGCCGGCGTCCCGCAAGAGCGGATGATCCTCGCGGGCGGCGGGGCCAACAATCAAACGCTTGTCAAGGTTATCGAGAAAAGGGGCTATCGCGAGGTGCGCCGGTCCGACGACCTCGGCATCCCCTGTGAAGCACGCGAGGCGTTTGCGTTCGCGGTACTCGGGGCGTTGTCGCAGGACGGCGTGCCTATCTCGCTGCCGCAGGTGACGGGGGCAGCAGGCCCCGGTGTCGCGGGGGTTTGGGCGGGGGCACGACGGCGTCGTTCACTCCGAGACTGTTCGCCGGGTAGACTTTGAATTGCCATGACCACCCCCACCCCCAGCGAAGACCGCGGGCACCTCGCGACCGAGCAGCGCCTCGCCGCCGCCGCCGCGATCGATGCGCTGTCGGTCGAGGCGACCCTCCGGCTGATGAACACGCAGGACATGGAGGTCCCCCTGGCCATCCGCAAGGCGATCCCGCAGATCACGAAGGTCGTCGAGATCGTTGTCGCGGGGATGAAGCAGGGCGGCCGACTGATCTATTGCGGCGCGGGGACGTCGGGTCGCTTAGGCGTGCTGGATGCCAGCGAGTGCCCGCCGACGTTTTGTAGCGACCCGGATCAGGTCGTCGGCATCATCGCGGGCGGCGACACCGCGCTGCGGAGCGCAGTCGAGGGCGCAGAAGACCAGCGCGACGGTGCCGTGCCAGACCTGGATAAACTCAAGGTCACCGAGCACGACACCCTCATCGGCATCGCGGCGGGGGGCACGACACCCTACGTCTGGGGCGCGATCGATTACGCCCACAGCCGCGGCGCAAAGACGTCGCTAATGACCTGCGTGCCGATCAAGACGCTGATGACTCGGCCGCGTGCGAAGGTGGTCAAGCCCAATGAGCCGGTGAGCATCCCGCCTAGGCCCGAACTGCCCGCGCCGGTGTACCAGCCGATCGAACTGCTAGTCGGGCCCGAAGTCTTGACCGGTTCAACTCGCATGAAGGCCGGCACCGCCACCAAGCTTGCCCTCAACATGATCTCAACGACCGCCATGCTGCAGATGGGCAAGGCCTGGGGCAACCTCATGGTCGACCTCCGCGCGACCAACGCGAAACTCATGGACCGCTCGATCCGCATCGTCTCGTCGCAGGCTAGGATCACGCGCGAAGAAGCGGCGGACGTCCTCACGAAAGCCGAGGGCCGGGTCAAGCCCGCGCTCATCATGGCCACCCGGGGCGTCGAACTAGGCGAAGCGAAGCGGCTGCTCGATCGGCACGAGGGCAAGTTAAGGCCGATCCTCGGCCCGCCGCGGTGATGCCTGTACGGTGTCGCGGGCGACGCGAAGCGTCCCGTTCGACGCTTCTAAACCAAGTCTCGCTCACAGATCACCGAAACGTGGGACACTTCGCGTCGCCCGCGACACCGTTCTGTCGAGGTTATCATGCCTGTATGAGCACCACCTCCACCAACACATCGATCGTACCCTGCCAGATCAAACGCCTTGCTGGCAACGCCGATTCGCCGCTGCCGGCCTACCAGTCCGAGCACGCGGCGGGGATGGATGTACACGCGTTTCTAAGTGAGAACGTCACGATCGAGCCGGGCAAAATTGTTCTGGTGCCGACGGGCTTCGCGATCGCGGTGCCCGAGGGCTACGAGGCCCAGCTCCGGCCGAGGTCGGGGCTGGCGTGTAAGTTCGGCGTGACGCTGCCCAACTGCACCGGCACGATCGATGCGGACTACCGCGGTGAGGTGAAGGTCGCCCTGATCAATCTCGGTGAGAGTCCCTTCACCGTTGAGCCGGGCATGCGCATCTGCCAGATGATCGTCAAGGAAGTGCCCAAGTGCGTCTGGCAGGAAGTTGATGAGCTCAGCGACACCGTCCGCGGTTCTGGCGGCTTCGGGCACACGGGGCACTGAGCGCGTTGCATGTTTTGTCTTAGGTGGGATAGGCTTCCGGCCTGTCGTCAAGGCGAAGCCTTGGTCGATGTACTTACGAATGGCAGGCAAGATGCCTATCCCACCATGCGATCCTAAAGATGAAGATTATTTCTGCCGACGATGTTCACGCTTCGCTGTCGTACCCGGCGATGGTCGATGCGCTTCAAGAGGCTTATTCGGGTTCGTTCAGCATGCCGCCGCGGCAGGTGTTCTTGTTGGATGATGAGCCGGGCAACCATGATGCGTTCGCGGTGCTCCCGTCGTGGAACGATGAACTGATCGCGGTGAAGTCGTTTACGTACTTCCCGGACAACCCGCCCCCGGAATTCTCGTCGCTTTACTCGAAGATCATGCTGTTTGATCGCAAGCACGGTGAACCGTTGGCGCTGGTCGATGGGACGAGCGTGACGTTCTGGCGTACTGCGGGGATTTCAGGCCTAACGTCACGACTGTTGTCGCGAGAAGATTCGAAGACGTTGCTACTACTAGGCACCGGCAACCTCGCGCCGTACATCATCAAGGCTCAGTTGAGCGTCCGTCCGATCGAGCGCGTGATGACCTGGGGCCGCACGCCGAACAAGGCGAAGGCGATTACTGAGCAGTTCGCTAACGAAAACAAAGCGGTGCGCTTTGAGGCGGTCGAAGACCTGCAACACGCCTGCGGCGAGGCCGACATCATCGTCAGCGCGACCGGCTCGCACGAACCCCTGGTCCTCGGCGACTGGGTCACGCCCGGCACGCACACCGATTTCATCGGCAACCACCACGCCACCAAACGCGAGTGCGACACGGCACTGGTCGCAAAGTCCAAGGTCTATGCCGACAGCTACGTCAACTGCTTCAAAGAAGCGGGCGAGGTGCTCGTCCCCATCGACGAAGGCGCGATCACCAAAGACCACATCCTCGGCGAACTCACCGAGATGTGCAGCGGGGCGGTGAAACTACGTGAGTCTGAAGAAGAGATCACGCTGTTCAAATCGATCGGGATGGCGTTGAGCGATCTTGTTGGTGCGGGGGCGGCCTATAGGGCGATCACTTAACCGGCCAATCTTCCCGGACCCAATCTCTTATGACGATTCCTCTGACGTATGGAACCCCATCTCTATTGATTCCAAATCGTTCTTGGCACACATCAAGTACAGCTTGCCGTATCGCAATGCGGTCAGGGTCATTAAGCATTTCCTGTGTGGCTCTGGCCATGATCTCGTATAAAGATTGAGCATTGCGACCCGCATGAGAACTAAATACATTCTCCATATAGGCATGATCGCGTTCACTTACGACAGCGTAAAAAGTCACGTTATAGAGATAGGTGTTGTCCCCCTGATTTCGCGTGTTTTGGAACCGGTCTCCGAGAAGAAGTACTTGCACATCGGGGCCAGGCTCATTGAGCCGATGAAGCGATTCCTCTATCGAAGAGTCAGATGATGATTTGCAGCGAGAAGATAAGAGTGCAAAGATTGTGGCTAACACCAAGGGTCGCATTAGGCACCTCCATGTGTTGTACTGCAGGATCAATCACCCATCAAACGCTTCGAAGTGCTTGTTCTGGATCGGCGTGACGACCTCGATGATGTCGTGCAGGATGGTTGCAGGGCTGCCGATCGAATCGATGTTGATGATGTCTTCGGCGGGGTAGTGGTCGAGTACCGGCTCGGTCTCGCGCTTGTACACGTCCCAGCGGTTGCGGATCACTTGTTCGTCCGCATCATCAATACGGTTTTCTTTCAGCGCCCGACGACGCAGGCGTTCGAACATTGCGTTCTCGTCGGAGCAGGTCAGGTGGATGACCTTGTAGACGTGGATGTGCTCGTCCATGAGTTTGGCTTGTTCGACGGTGCGCGGGATGCCGTCGAGGATGAGCAGGTCGTCGTTGGGTTTGTAGATGCCGAGCGTGACGCGGGCGGCGATGTTCTTGGCCCACATCTTGACGGTGATCTCGTCGGGCACGAGCTCGCCGCGCGAGGAGGTCTCGTAGAAGATCTTGCCCAGGTCGGAGTTGATGTCGATGTTGCGGAAGACTTCGCCGCAGGACATGTGGAAGAAGCCGGGGATTCGGCCGAGGATGTTGCCCTGGGTCCCTTTGCCCGCCCCGGGGGCCCCGAAGAGGAGGATGGTCTTGTAGCGGTCGGGCATGGCAGGTCTTTCGTGGGCTTCTTGCCCGGCGGAGTCGGATCGGGTGAGCGTTCTGTGAGGGGAGCGGCCGATTTTAATCTTCGGTCAATCCCTTGCACGGCTTGTCTTGGCCGATTTGACTGCTTAGAATGATTCCAAAGGTCAATTTACTATCAAACCGGCCTCCGAGGGCCGGAATCACGGATAAAATTCTGATATGAGCTTAAAACTGCCTATCTACCTCGATCATAACGCCACCACGCCGATGGACCCGCGTGTGCTGGACGCCATGCTGCCGTACTTCACCGAGAAATTTGGCAACTCGGCGAGCCGTAACCACCAGTACGGGTGGGACGCGGAAGAGGGCGTCGACTACGCCCGCGAGCAAGTGGGCAACCTCATCGGCTGTACGTCTAAGGAGATCGTCTGGACGTCCGGCTCGACCGAGTCGAACAACCTGGCCATCAAGGGCGTCGCCGACATGTACGGCAAGAAGGGCAACCACATCATCACCGCGGTCCACGAGCACAAGGCCACGCTCGACCCGGTCAAGCGGCTGCAGAAGCAGGGCTTTGATGTGACCTGGCTTGAGCCGAACTCGGACGGCATCATCACCGCCGAGGCGGTCGAAGGGGCGCTGCGTGACGACACGATCCTTGTGACGATCATGTGGGCCAACAACGAGCTGGGCACGATCAACGAGATCCCCGAGATCGGCAAGATGCTTAAAGAAAAGCACAGCGAGAAGGACAAGCCGATCCTGCACACGGACGCGACGCAGTGGGTGGGCAAGATGCCGACCGATGTCGAGCGCGACGGGGTAGACCTGCTCAGCGCATCGGCTCACAAGATGTACGGGCCCAAGGGCGTCGGCTTCTTGTACGTGCGTCGCCGTCGGCCACGCGTCCGCCTGACCCCGATCATCGATGGCGGCGGCCACGAACGCGGCATGCGATCGGGCACGCTCAACGTCACTGGCATCGTCGGCATGGGTAAGGCCTGCGAGATCGCGGGCCAGGAAATGGACAGCGAGCAGGGACGCCTGCTCAAGATGCGGACCCGGCTCGAAGAGGGCATCACCAGCAAGCTCGAGATGGCGGTCATCAATGGCCACCCGACCAAGCGACTGCCCGGCACGACGAACATCAGTTTTCCCTACGTTGAAGGCGAATCCCTGATGATGGCCATCAAGGAGATCGCGGTGTCTTCCGGCTCGGCCTGCACCAGCGCGTCACTCGAACCCAGCTACGTGCTCAAGGCTTTGGGCCTGGGCGACGAGATCGCCCACAGCTCGATCCGCTTCGGCATGGGCCGGTTTACGACGGACGAAGAAATCGATTATACGATCGAGAAGGTCGTGAAGAACGTGCAGCACCTGCTGGACATGAGCCCGCTGTGGGAGATGGTCCAGGAAGGCATCGATCTGGACAGCATCGAGTGGGGTGCCCACTAATTAAAGCACTGCTTAAGTCCACCCGCCCCGCCAATCAACCGATATAAACAAAACAAAGGAGCCTCACTATGGCTTACAGCGAGAAGGTCATCGACCACTACGAAAACCCCCGCAACATCGGCACGATGGACAAAGCCGACCCCAACGTCGGCACCGGCGTCGTCGGCGCCCCCGAGTGTGGTGACGTCATGCGGCTGCAGATCAAGGTCAACCCCGAGACCGGCGTCATCGAAGACGCCAAGTTCAAGACTTTCGGCTGCGGCAGCGCGATCGCCTCGAGTTCCCTCGCCACCGAGTGGCTCAAGGGCAAGAGCCTGCACGATGCCGACGAGATCAAGAACACGGATATTGTCCAAGAGCTGGCGCTCCCGCCGGTGAAGATCCACTGCTCGGTCCTGGCCGAGGACGCGATCAAGCACGCCTTGGAAGACTACCTCGAGAAGCACGGCAAGACGATGGAGTCGCTGCACGAGCACGACCATGAGCACGAAGACGCCAAGGCGTAGCTGTACTGGTGGGATGGGCGTCCCGCCCGTCATCAAAGCGATCTGATTCGCGACGGCCATCCCACCGGACCAAGGCGTAACTGAAACCAACTCGCAGCGTCGCTATACTGGTAACAACGTTATTAAGGACTTACCCATGGCTATTGAACTGACCGAAACCGCCGCCCGCGAGATCAAGACCATCGTCGAACAGCAGGAGCTGGATTCCGAGAAGGTCCGCCTGCGTGTCGGCGTCAAGGGCGGGGGCTGCTCCGGCTTCTCCTATCTCTTGGACCTGACCGAGACCGCCCGCGACACGGACGAGGAGTTTGAGCTGCACGGCATCAGGGTCGTCTGCGACCCCAAGAGCTACCTCTACCTCAACGGCACCTCGATCGACTTCAAAGACGAAGTCATGGGCCGAGGCTTCGTGTTCAACAACCCCAACGCGAACGCGACGTGCGGGTGTGGGTCGAGCTTTAGTGCCTGATCGATATGAAAATTGAATCAAGCAAGAAGCCCGCGTTCATCGAACGCGGGCTTCTTTGTTTTGCTGAGTTGTTGTCTGGCTTTATAGGTGCTTGTCGCCCGCGTTCCAGTTGCAGGCACACAGTTCGCCGGACTGGACCGCGTCGATGACGCGCAGGGCCTCGGCGACGGATCGGCCGACGGAGAGGTTGTTGACGCTGGCCCACTGGATGACGCCGTCCGGGTCGACCAGGAAGCTGGCGCGGAGGCAGACGTGGTTGTCCGGGCAGAGGATGCCCAGGTCCTGTGCGAGTTTCTGGCAGGAGATCAGCGGGTAGGGCAGGTTGTTGAGCATCTTGTCTTGGCTACGCCAAGCCAGGTGCGAGTACTCGTTGTCGGTGCTGCCGCCGACGAGCACGACGTCCCGCTTGTCGAACTCTTCCGCAGCGTTGCCAAACTCGACGAGCTCGGTCGGGCAGACGAAGGTGAAGTCCTTGGGGTAGAAGAGGAAGAGCTTCCACCGGCCTTCGTACGTGCCGGTGTGGACCTGGGTGAGGTCTTCGGGGGTGTTGCCGACACAAGCCTGGCAATGGAATTCGGGGAAGGGCTGGCCAACGGTCAGCATGATCGACTCCTGGGTTGGGGGTTGTTCTGGGCGCGGCGGTTGCCGCATCAGGCGGGTTGCATCAAGCAGGGCGGACAGTTTAGCGAGGCCTAATTTTTAAGGCAATTTGGCTTTCTAAAAAGAAAGCCCACGCTGGTTTAACGTGGGCTCCTTGGGGGCTGATATCAGTCTCGCTTACGCGGCGATCTCCTCGTCCTCGTCTTCTTCGACCTCTTCGTATTCGTACTCCCACTCGCCGTCTTCGTCTTCGGCCTCTTCGTCTTCTTCCTCGTATTCGGCCTCGGCGTCCGGGTCCTCATCCTCCTCTTCCTCCTCGTATTCCTCCCCATCCTCAGCGACGACTTCGTATTCCTCATCGTCCTCCTCGCCGGGCTCCTCTTCGAAATCTTCTTCTTCGAGTTCGTCGACGGTTTCGATTTCGAAGTCGTCGTCTTCCTCGTCGATGGAGTCGTCGCCGGTCATATCCTCGTCGGTGATGACTTCCTCGGCGTAGGCGGAGGCCGCTTCAGCGGCCGGGGTATTTTCTACGAGATGCCCGGTCGCTGAAGCGCCTTCGGCCGATTGCGTTGGGCCGCCGCTGGCTTGCTCGGCCTGCATCTGCTTCATCGCATCCCACTCTTCGAGGGTGATCTGTACCTCGCGGGCTTGGCTGCCTTTATGATCACCGAGGATGCCCGACGCGGCCATCGCCTCGATGAGTCGTGACGAACGTGCGTAGCCGATCGTGAGTCGGCGTTGCAACAGCGACACGCTGCCGCGCTTGGTCTCGATGACGATCTGCACCGCCTTGTCGAACAGGGGGTCGTTCATCGAGTCTTCGTCGACGCTGACCTGATCGCCCGATTTGATCTGCACGAGTTGCGGCTCGAAGCTCTGCTGCGCGATCGTCTTGAGGAACTTGACGGTCTTGCGGACTTCCATGTCGTCGATCAGGCAGCCTTGTGCGCGCGTGAGTTCGGACGATCTTGGCGAGAGGAACAGCATGTCGCCGTGGCCTAGCAGCAACTCGCCGCCCTTTTGGTCGAGCACGATGCGTGAGTCCATGCCTGAAGAGACCTTCATACAGATTCGGCAGGGCATGTTGGACTTGATCAGGCCGGTGACGACGTTGGCCGACGGGCGCTGCGTCGCGAGGATGAGGTGGATGCCCACCGCACGGGCCTTCTGAGCGATGCGGACGATGAAGCCCTCGACCTCCTTGTTGGTCATCATCAGGTCCGCGAGCTCGTCGATGACGAAGACCATATAGGGCAGTTTCTTGGGGATGCGCGCGGCCTCGTCCTCGGTCGCCGGCTCCATGCGGTCCTTGATCTCGTCCCAGCCGAGCTTGTTGTAGGTGCCGATATCGCGGACGCCGACCTCTGCGAGCAGCTCGTACCGCTCGTCCATCTTGGTGACCGCCCACTCGAGGATCGCCGCGGCCTTGCTCATCTCGGTGACGACCGGGCACATCAGGTGCGGGATGTTCTTGAACATCGACATCTCGACCATCTTCGGGTCGACCAGCACGAGCTTGAGCTCGTCGGGCCGCTTGGTGAAGAGGAAGGACATGATGATCGAGTTCATGCACACCGACTTACCCGAGCCGGTGGTGCCCGCGATGAGCATGTGCGGCATCTTGTTGAGGTCTTCGACCAGCGGGTTGCCGGAGGCGTCCTTGCCCAGGAACATCGGCAGGTTCATCTCGGCGGACTCCGGGCAGGCCTGCATCAGTTCCTTGACGCGGACGAGTTCACGCTTGATGTTGGGCACCTCGATCCCGACGGTGTCCTTGCCGGCCATGTTCGCCACGATGCGGATGTTCTGCGCCTTCATCGCGCGGGCCAGGTCGGTCGATACGCCATTCAAGCGCGACACCTTGGTGCCGGGGGCGAGGCGGGCTTCGAAGAGCGTGATGACCGGGCCGGAGTCGATGCCGACGACTTCGCCCTGGATGTTGTACTGCTGCATCGCGGACTCGAGTTTGACCGCCTGATCGCGGACGATGGCTTCCTGCTCGGCGGTGAAGTCGTGCTCGGGTTCTTCCAGGAGGTCCTGGCCAGGGAACTTGTAGCCGGAGAGGTCTTGTTCGACGGGCGCTGCGGGCGCGGTCGCCGCCTTGGGCGCGAAATTAATGGGCATCTGCGCCATCTTTTCACGCAGCGCATCGGGGTCGAGCTTCTGCTTGCCCTTGGTATAGGCGTCGGGGGCGTCGCTTGCGACATCGTCTTCTTCCTCGGCATTAGCGATCGCCTCCATCGCTCGCTTCGCGGTCGGGGTCGAGTCGGCCTTCTTCTTGGCCTTGGCTTCCTTGCGTTTCTTGCGCTTGAGCTGCTTGGGTGTGAGCGGGGCTCCGGCTTCTTCGGGGCCTTCTTCAACGTCCGTCTCCGCGCCGTCCCAAGCCTCGGGCGCGGTGCGCAGCCGATTCGTGAGCGGCGCGAGCGCACCGGCCAGACGCCCGGCGATATTCAGCTTCGGCAGCGGCAGCTTCTTCGGATCAATATCGCAGATGCGCAGGATCACCTCGGCGATCGCCTTAGGGATTGCCAGCACGATCTTGTCCGCCGTTAGGATCGCCCCGACCCAGAAGCTGACCAACAGCAGCACGACGCTCCCGAACGTCTCGAAGCGAGCGATCAGGTGGTCGTTCACGTACAGGCTCAGCAGGCCTCCGGTCCCCTCTGGCATCGGGGAGCGGAACAGCGCGTAGGTGTTACCCAGGATCGCGATCAGGGCGGAGACGGTCACCGCAATCATGACAAGCCCGATGCCGCGCAGCACGATCTGATTCGTCGCCCGGCGGGTCGCGGTGCGGTAGAGATACACGGCCATGCCGATCACCAGCGCCCAGACCCCGGCGCCCAGCACGGCGTACAACTCGTAGGCCATCGCCGCGCCGACGACGCCAACCCAGTTGTGCACCGGGTCCGCCGCGACACCCACCGCGTGGCTGGGTGCATCGTCGGGGTGGTAGCTGACCAGGCTTGCGACGAGCATCAGCCAGAGCCCGGCCAGGACCGCCCAGCCGACCCCGCGATAGGCCGCTAGGGCCTGCGTTGCCGAGGGGTTGTCCGTCTTCTTCGTTCGCTTGGCCATGTCGTTTCCTGGCAATGACTTAGATTATCGGGCCCGGCCCCATAAAGGCGCACCATCGGCCCGGTGACATTCACTGATCATCGGCTAGGGCGACTGAAAAACGACAATGTTGAGCAGCGTGTCAGGAATCGAACTCGGATTGCTGGCTATTGCTTCAAGTGCTGTTATATTGGCCGTTTGACCCGTCATCGATTCGATTCTTGCTTTCCGTGGTACCGAGATATGCCTGATCTGCTTCACCGCCCAATCGCCTCGCTGAGCATCTGCTTTGTCCTCTTGAGTGCGCTGCTATACGCGCAACCGGTATCTGCGCAGTCCGAGGGCCTCGAGCTCAAGCACAGCCCCAATGGCAAGCGGGCATTGCGCCTGCATGCAGAGAAGCAGGCCGGCCTTGAGGCCGATTATCTGGAATCGATTGAGCTCCCCGCCAAGCGTTTTAATCAGACCTGCGAGCGGCACGTCAATCGCTACACATCGATGCTGGACCGCGAGATACGCACGCTCACACGCAAGGGGGCTCTTGAAGAGGCCAAGGCAATCCAGTCGGCGATCCAACGGGCAGAGGCTTGGTCGATTGCTCCGCCTGATGGCGAAGGCCTGCATTTTTTGAGCCAAGAAACACTAGAGGTTGTAGGCAGCGATAAAGCGACCAAGCTCGGCGTCGATCTGCAGGTGAATGTTGAGAGTGCCGGGGTCGCCTATGCAAAGCATATTCAGCAGGCCTTTGGTCAATACAAGCTCAAAATCGATTCGGCGCGCAACTTGTTGAAGGGTGAGCTAACCACCGTGCTGGAGCAGGAGCAGCGTGCCGGCCGACTCGAAGCGGTTCAGGAGGTTCAAGCGGCGATCGATGCGATCAAGACGCTTCCCGCGGTCACCGCTCCGAAAAATGAAGAACCTGAGCAGGCGGATGAAGCCGACGAGCCCGCGGAGCAGCCGAAAGACCGCTACCACGGGTATTACGTGCTTCGGCATGAGGCCAACGGCAAGACGCAGCGCCGATACCTGCTCGAATTAGGCGAGGAAGAAAGCGCGATCCGCGAATACAACACTGCGGATATGGGCGGCAGTTGGCAAAATGTCGATTGGCACGTCAAGGTCATCCGAGAGCAGGGCAGCAAGCTTCTGATCCAGAGCACCGACGACCACGGCAACGAGCTGATCCATGAACTGTCGCTTCGTGAAAATCGCCGGCCACACAAGGCGACAACGTGGCGTTCGCGCCAAGACTATGACAACAAGCGCGAGCCCGTCGGCAGCGGTTATGTCCAGATACCTGGCACACCTGACGCAGACCTCCTTGGGCTCAAGGATGGCGAGTACTTCATGGCCATGACGCGGACCTACTCCGCAACCTATTCCCACCCACTGGCCTACCGCGTCCGCGTGCTTAACGGCACGATCGTCCGCACCCATGAAAACGTCACCGACGACCCGGACCAATGGAAGCGGACATACCACGTCTTCTACACCGTCAAGACCGAGGGCAAACGCTTGGTCCTCCGGCAGGACGCGACGATGCGCCGCAATATCTCGCAGTTCATGATGGTCAACATGTCTGGTAAACGACCCAAGATTGCCGGGTGGTCCAGCAAACTGGATTACGATCGGAAAGATGACCCGGACTATCAGGGCGAGCTCATCAAGGGGAAATAGCCGGTGTCGCATCGGCTTGGGCTGATCCATCAGCTAAACTTGTTGCGATGCATAACGCCATTATCGCCAACCTCACTGTCGGCCAAGACCAGCCGCTCACCATCATCGCAGGCCCGTGCCAGATCGAATCCGAAGACATGTGCCTGTCCATCGGCGAACAGGTCCGCGACCGCTGCGCTGAGCTCGGCCTGCAATACATCTTCAAAGCCAGCTTCGACAAGGCCAACCGCTCGTCCATCCACACCCCACGCGGCAGCGGGCTCGACGACGGCCTCGCATCCCTCCAGCGCATCGGCAAAGCCCTCGGCGTACCCACCACGACCGACATCCACGAGCCCTACCACGCCGAGCCCGCGGGCCAGGCCGTAGACCTCCTGCAGATCCCCGCGTTCCTGTGTCGGCAGACGGATTTGCTTGTCGCCGCAGCGAAAACAGGCAAGGCCGTCAACGTCAAAAAAGGCCAGTTCCTCTCCCCCGGCGAGATGACCAACGTCGTCAACAAACTCGACGAAGCCGGCTGCAAGGCCATGATGCTCACCGAGCGCGGCACGTTCTTCGGCTACAACCGCCTGGTCAACGACTTCCCCGGCCTCGAAGACATGATGGACCTCAACTGGCCCGTCTGCTTCGACGTCACCCACTCGACCCAGCTGCCCGGTGGCGGCGGCACGCACACCGCAGGCCGGCCCGAGCGAGCGCCGCTGCTCGCGCGTTGCGCCGTCGCGGCGGGCGTCCAGGCGCTGTTCATTGAGACCCACCCCGAGCCGAGCCAGGCCAAGTCCGACGCCGCGACCATGCTCTCCGTCAATCAGGTGCTTGGTATGCTCGGCCAGCTGGCGAAGCTGCACGAGACCGTGAAGTCGCTCTGATAACAGGTTGAATCACCCCGCAACGCCAGCTTGACTCGGCACTTCCAACCCATAGCAATCGATGCATCGCGTGTGTTACTGCACTTCACCGGCAAGTGCAGCGACCCCCTCGGTCACACCGACCGCGACGCGGGTCATGCGGTCGTAGTCCAATGTCTCGGGTGTGTCGTTCATCGTGTGATAGTTGTGATTGCGAAACCAGCTTGTGTCGGTGACCATCAGCGCGGGGTAGCCGTTGTCCCAGAACGGGCCGTGGTCTGAGACCCATATGACCTGCCTCGCCTTGGGCAGCGGGGCGGCGACGACGGGGAACTTCACCGCCTTCTTGAATGCACGCTTGAATCGACCGAGCCTGGACCGTGTGGCCATATCGGAAACGAATGCGATGAAGTCGCCTTCGCTGCGCAGGAACGGCCGGATGAACTTATGCAACTCTTCCGGATAATCCTGGCTGTCCTCGGCGGTATCGAAATAGCCCACCATCTCCAGGCAGACCATCACGTCGATCATTTCGCCCGCGGCCTTGCAGCGGTCCGCATACACACGGCTGCCCATCGTCGGCCCGCTGAAGTGCATCGGTTCTTCGTTCGCAAAGGCTACGAAACGAAGGGTGCGCTTGAACCTGCGCCCCAGCAGCTCTTTGCACACCGCCAGCAGCATCGCGACAGCCGAGGCGTTATCGTCCGCGCCGGGTGTCCGGCTTACCGTGTCATAGTGCGCCCCCACCACGACGATCAGATCGACTTCCTCTGTGCCTGGCCACTCGACGACGAGGTTCTTCGCTTCCATCGCCGGCGTGGGGTACGCCTGCATCTCGACGCTCTGGCCAAGCTTGACCCACTCCTCGTGCAGATAGCTCACCGTGGAAGCGATGCTGATCGGGTTGCTGTCGTGGCGGATACCGATCTCGCCGGCGAGCTTATCAACGTGACGGTGCAGATACGCCCAGACCTCAAGCTCATCTTGCGTCAGCGGCGGATCGATCGGCTTGTTCTTCGGCCCGGGCATGAAGGTAGTCTAGCGATCACGGCTTTGCTACAAAGATTGGATGCGTCGATTTTGCAGGACTTTGGAGGATTACTCATCTTCCTCCTGCAACGCCTCCCACCGTGCGAGCTTCGCCTTGTCTTTGCCGACCATGTAGAACATGAAGCCGGCGCTGGCGAAGAGGAGGACGCCGATAGGCAGGCCGACGAGCCCGATGATGGCGAGCTGCTGGGCGTTGCCCTGGTCGGCCATGGGCAGTGTGTCGTTGCCGGCCTTGACGAGGATGCCCCACACCCCCAGTGCGATCATGATCAAGCCCATCGTGATGAGCACGGGGATCGAGGCGGTGCGCACCCCGATCATGCCGGTGTCCGGCTTTTGCATCCGACGCTTTCTTCGGCTTGAGTTCGAGTGCATACCCGGGTCGTAGGCGGCGCTCTCCGTGCCGCTGAGCTGGGCCAACGCGTTGGCGGACAGCCCGGACTCGTCACGCTCGACGGTGGGCGGGGCCTCGGGGCGCTTGGCTGGCTTGGGTTCCTGCGCGATCGGCGACTCGGGCTTGCTGCTTGAGGCGAGTGCGTCGGCGGCATCGGTCGGTTCCATCGGCTCGGGCTCGATCGGTTTGTCGCCGCTGGCGGACGCGGCGGCCAGGTCGCGCAGCGCGTCTTCGGGGTCGGTCATCACGGGGCTCCTGCGTGAGAGATAGGACGCAGGCTATTGTATCGCGTGATGATGCCGCTCCACGAACGACTCGATTTTGGTTTTCAAACAACAGTGACCGTACTGTCTTTTTATCTGCTTGGCTGTGTGTTGTTGGTGATCGGGATATTGCTTTATGACCTATTGCTGACCACTCGGTCATCCCCAGACAGTGCCGGCCTAATGGTCTTCTTAATTTTGGCAACCGTCTTTGTGCTGCCTTATGGTTTCTTTATTGGTGTGGGGGCTTGGATCAGCGCGCTCTTGTTCCCCGCGGTCGCGCGGTCGCAGTTGTATTGGTTTGCTCCTGCTGGCACTGGGTTGCTCTCCAGCGCTGGGCTGTATCTGCTGACGCTAGAAACCACCTTCGATCCGTTTGAGATCGAAGAGTTTGGCTTGATACTCCTTTTGAGCGGCATCGGCGTTTTCTTCTCACGCATCATCGGCCTGACATTCGGCTGGGCTCGGCATTGGTATCCCCCGGGAGCTTGTGATTATTGCGGCTACGATCTGCGCGAAACCCAACCCGGCGGGACCTGCCCCGAGTGTGGCGAAGTGGCAGAGAAGCCCTTTCTACGCCGATCTTGACCCAATAACGAAAAACCACCCCCTTTTGAACCCAGCGGGGGAGAAAACGTCCGATTGATATTGATAGCCCGTGTCCTGCTGACGTAGGATGTAGGGACGTTTTATCCCATGTTTCCGGAAGACCCATCATGACTAGCCCGATCCACCGCAGTATTACGAAGGTCCAACGCAGAATCGCCGCTAACCGTGTGCTCCGTGCAACGGGCTGGGCGGTGCTTGTCGGCCTGCTGGCGGCGTCGGCGATGCTCATCGTCGATCGGCTGCTTCCCATGACCGTGATGCCCATCTGGACCTACGCGATCGCGGGGGGCGTGGCGCTGGTGGTCGCCATGATCTTCGCCCTGCAGAACCTCCCCGGTGAAGCGGATGCGGCGGTGCTGCTCGACGACAAGCTCGGGCTCAAGGACAAGCTCGGCACCGCGCTGTACGCCGCGACGCTCGAACAGCAAAACGAACTGACGCAGCAGGTCGCCCGTGAGGCGGATGTGGCCGCGGACCAGGCGCGTGTGATGGTCGCCCAAGCGGCGCCGATCGAGTTCGCCCGGGTCTGGAACTACACGCCGATCGCCGCGGCGGTGCTGCTGGCGGTTCTGTTCCTCGTGCCCGAAGACCTGGGCGACCCGCTGGGCCAGGTCGCTGCCGCAGAGGCCGAGGAGCAAGAAAAGCGCTTGGTCGAGGAAGGCGAAGTCATTATTAATACGATCGAGCAGGGGCTCGACGAGCCGGAGGAAGAGGGCGAGCAGAAGATCGCCGAGGGTCTGCCCGACGAGCTGCGTGACCAGCTGGTGTCGATCTCCGATCAGGTGCGCAACGACCCGAGCAGCGCTGAAGAAAAACTGAAAGAAGCCGAGTCGCTAATCAGCGATGCCGAGTCGCGCTTGGGCGAGCAGGCGGACGTGATCGAGGCGGCGTACAACCCGCTGCGCAACGCGGCGAGCGGTTTGGACCCGGGTCAGACCGGCCCGGCCGACGAGTTCACCCGCGCGATGAACCAGGGCGACTTCGAGAAGGCCAAGGAAGCCTTAGAAGACATGCAGGAGGCGATCGAGAAGGGCGAGTACAGCGAAGAAGAACGCCAGCAGCTCCAGCAGCAGCTCAACAACGTCGCCCAGCAGCTCAATCAGCAGGCCCAACAAGCCCAGCAGGCCCAGCAGCAAGCCGCGCAACAGGCCCAGCAGCAGATGGCCCAGCAGCTCCAGCAGTCGGGCATGAGTCCCCAGCAAGCCCAGCAGATGGCACAACAGATGGCCCAGCAGGCTCAGCAACAACAGCAGCAGGGCCAGCAAGGCCAGCAGCAACAACAGGGTCAGCAAGGACAACAAGGTCAGCAGGGCCAAAGTCAGCAGCAGATGCAGCAGCAGTTGCAACAGGCCTTGCAGCAGCAGGGCATGAGCCAGCAGCAGGCCCAGCAGCAAGCGCAACAGATGATGCAGCAGATGCAGCAACAGATGCAGCAGAGCCAGGGCCAGCAGCAGAGCGGGCAGATGCAGCAGCAGCTCAGCCAGGGCCTGCAGCAGATGGCCAGCCAGTGCCAGAACCCCGGCCAAGGCCAGCAAGGTCAGCAGGGACAGCAAGGCGGCCAACAAGGCCAGCAGGGCGGTCAATCCGCTCAACAAGCGATCAACCAGATGGCTCAGATGCAGCAGCAGCTCCAGCGGATGCAGCAGCAGCAGGGCCAGATGCAGCAGGCCATGCAGCAGATGCAGCAGATGCAACAAGGCCAGGGCGGCGGCCAAGGCCCGGGATGGGGCAGTTCGCCCGGCGGCAACCCGTACGGCCCCGAGAACCAGTCTTACCAGCACCAGAGCTACGCCGCCCAGGACATCCAGCAGGGCGAGGGCCGGGTCATCGCGTCCTGGACCGAGAACGGCGAGGTCGCGCCCGGGGAGGCTACCGTGCAGTTCAACGCGTCACGTACCGAGGCGGTCCAGGCCGCGGAACGAGCCGTGACCGAAGACCGCGTGCCACGCCGCTACCACGAGTCGGTCAAGGACTACTTCCAGCAGCTGCCCGAAGACCCTAACGCCGGCAAGGCACCGGCGGCACCGCGCTAATTTGTTGATGGTTCGTTTAGTTCACCACAGAGAACACAGAGGGCCACAGAGTAGATTTTGACTTTGCTCTGTGGCCCTCTGTGTTCTCTGTGGTAAAACACGAGCACCAATAAACTTCGAAGAGTTAATCGATCCTAGACGCCTTCCTCCTCATCCTGGCCCTCGCCTACCTGACCACCGCGGGGGTGCTGGCGATGTGGCTGGCCTGGATCGGGCTGGCGTGGGCAACAGGCAAGGTTGAGAACCCGACAATGCCGTTGCCGCAGCTCATCACGCTCGGCGCGTTGGCCGCCGTCGCGGCCGGCCTGTGGTTCGCGTTCGGCCTGACCGACAAGCTCACGTTTGATCGGCCCAGCCTCCTGCTGCTCGCACTCATCGCGCTGCCGATCTTCGCGCTCGGGGCGTGGTCCCTGCAGCAGCTCGGCCCGGCAAGGCGTTGGGCGTCCGTCGGCCTGCGCGTCTTCGTGCTCCTGTTGATCACGGTCATGCTCGCCGGCTTCCGCTCGGTGCAGACCCACGACGAGCTGACCGTCGTCTCGCTGATCGATACCAGCGATTCGGTCCGCAAGTTCTTCACGCCCCCGCTCGGGCCCGACGGCCAGCCGCAGGACTACGAGCAGTGGCTCGCGTCGTATTTCCAGCAGGCCGGCGGCGATAAGCGCAGCGAAGACTATTGGTCCGTTCAGACTTTTGATGGCCGGCCGACGATCCGCCTGAGCCCGTCGCTTGGCGAGGTGACGATCCCGCTGGGCTCGATCGATCAGCCGTACGAGGGCTCGAACGTGCAGCGCGCCATCGAGTCGGCCATGGCCGCCAAGCAGCGCGGCGACTCGGCCCTGCGCATCGTGCTGGTCAGCGACGGAAACCTCGACGGCGAGGTCATGGCCGCTGTCCAGGCCGCCGCCGCGGCGGGCGTGCAGATCGACGTCGTCCCGCTGCAGTACAAGGTCAAGGGCGAGGTCATGGTCGAGGCCGTGCGTGCCAACCCCGAGGCTCGCAAGGGACAGACGGTCAAGGTCTCCGTCGAGCTGCGATCCGCCGACCGCGTGCCCGGCCAGCTCAAGCTTAAGCATAACGGCAAATGGGTCGACCTCAACGGCGCGGCCCAGGGCGAGGGGCTCCGCATCGAGGCCAAGGAGTGGCAGACGCGCATCGACGCCGGTGAAGAAGAGATCGGCCTCTACGCGCTGACCAAGTACATCGACCGGCCCATCAGCGAAGCGGGCGTCAACACCTTCGATGCGATCTTCGAGCCGGATGACAAAACGGGCTTAGCCAACACAATCGTTTCGAACGACACCGGCCAGGCCTTCACCCTCGTCGCCGGACCGGGCAAGGTGCTCGTCGTCGATGGCGTCGATGGGCAGGCCGGGCAGATCCTCCCCCGGGCCCTGGCCGAGCGCGGCATCGACACCATCCTAGCGCCTGTTACCGCTATGCCCAGCCGGCTGCGCGACATGCGCAACTACGATGCGATCCTCTTCAACAATGTCGCGGCCGACAACGTCCCGCCCAAGGTCCAGAAGAACCTCACCCGCTACGTCCACGACCTGGGCGGTGGCTTCGTGATGATCGGCGGGCCCGACTCCTTCGGTGCCGGCGGCTGGACCAACACCGACATCGACAAGTACATCCTCCCCGTCCACTGCCAGATCCCCACGCAGAAGATCCTGCCCTCCGGGGCGCTGGTCCTCGTCATCGACCGGTCCGGCTCGATGTTCGGCAGCGTCGGCGGCACCAGCCAGACCCAGCAGAACGTCGCAGCCGAGGCCGCGATCCTCGCGCTCAAGTCGATGTACCCGCAGGACAAGGTCGGCGTCGTCGCCTTCGACACCCAGGCCCACTGGATCGTCGACCTGCAGTACAACAAAGACCCCGCGGGCATCGCCAAGAAGATCCGCGCGATGCAGCCCGGGGGGGGCACGGACATCCGCGTCGGCGTTGACGCCGCCTACAAACGGCTCGCCGCGGAGCCCGTCGGCGAGTCCGCGATCAAGCACATGATTGTCATCTCTGACGGTCACGGCGACTTCCACCAGAACCCCTTCCAACTCGGCGGCAGGCTCGGCCAGGCCGGCGTCACGATCTCCACCATCGGCGTGGGCGACGGTCACAACGCCGCCGGCCTCCAGGCCTTGGCCAACACCGGCAACGGCAATTTTTACCCCGTCACCAACCCCGCCAACCTGCCGCAGGTCTTCATCAAAGAGGCCCGCGCGATCCGCAAGAACCTGATTAAAGAAAAACCCTTCGACCCGGTCGTCCGCAACGTCGCTTCGCCGATCATGGTCGGGATCAACGACGTCCCGACGCTGCGCGGGTTCGTGCTGACCGGGGCCAAGTCTGACCCGCGCATCTTCACGCCGATCGTCGCCGACGAAGGCGAGCCGATCTTCGCCCACCACCAGGTCGGACTGGGCCGCGCCGCCGCGTTTACTGCGGATGCCACCAACCGCTGGGCGCAGGACTGGCTGGGCAACTGGGCCAGCGGCAGCAACTACGCCGACTTCTGGGCCCGCACCGTCCGCCAGATCGCTAGGCCCGCCGCGTCGACCCAGGCCGACCTCACCACCACCGTCGCCGGCGACACGATGACGATCCGCCTCGACGCCGCGGACGATGTCGACTTCAACGCCTCCCGCGGAGCGTCCTTCGGCAACAACCTCCAGGTCACCGGCAGCGTTGAAGACCCCGACGGCAACCTCATTAACGTCACCCTCGAGCAGGTCGGCCCGGGCATCTACGAGGCCCGTATCCCCGCTCGGCAGGCGGGTAACTACATCGTCGACCTGAACATGCGATCGCCCGATGGCGAGGCCCGACGCGTCATCGGCGGCTCGAGCAAGGCGGCCGGCGGCGAGCTACGGAACTTCCAGTCCAACGTTGCGCTGCTCCAGCAGATCGCCGAGATGACCGGCGGGCGCGTCTTGGACCCGGGCGACCCGGCGGCCGCGAACCTCTACAACCGCGACGTGCCGATCGAGAGCACCAGCACACGCCCGCTGCGCTGGCAGCTTATGCCGTTCTTGTTGGCGCTCTTGCTGCTGGACGTCGCCTGTCGACGCATCGCGTGGGAGGGCCAGGAGGTCGCCGCCTGGGCCAAGGGCCGGGCCAACGCCATCGCAGGCATTACCCGCACCCGCAAGGTCGAGAGCGAGAACACCATGGCCGCGCTCAAGGCCAAACGCGAAGCAACCACCGAGAAGCTCAACAAGCCTGCTGAAGCGACCCCGCTCGGCGGCCTGGCCGCCAAGGTCAAGGGCAGTACCAACGGCGAAGCAAAAACAAGCAAACCCAAAGCGAAGCCCGCGACCAGCAAGACCCGCAAGTTCGTCGCCAGCGAAGAAGACCTCACCAAGGCTAGCGACGACTTCAGCGACGCCGTCGGTGGCGCAAAGGAAGGCGCAGCCGCCAAACCCATCGTTACCGCCGCGATGCGCAAGAGCGACAAACCCCAGGACCAAGGCCCCATGACCTCAAGACTGCTCGACGCCAAACGCCGAGCCCAAGAACGTATGAACGAGCAAGAGGAATAGATTTTTAACCACAGATGCACACGGATGGACACGGATTCATGACCGAAATTGGTAGGACACTTCAGGAATCAGATGTGATAGGTAGGCAGATTGTCGCTATCTACCAGTCTTATCAATTGCAAGATGATTGGCTTGATGTATTTGACACATGCTTCCGACTCGATACGGGCTTGGTAATCTCGATGGGCATCGCCATTAATCCGTGTGATTTAACTGACGAAACGAAGCAACTTATTCCTGACGATCCGGAAGTGCGAAATCAATTGATCGGTCAAGCCATCGAAGGTGTCTATTTTGACGCTGAAGCTGGAGATGATCTGGAAGATGGCGACCTTTGTATCAAATTAGAAAATGGAAGATTTTTGATGACTGTATCAATGGCTCCACACGGCACCGGCGGTGCAGGAATGTGGGTTAATGATCCCGATGATCCGCCCTTTGACTCAATGAAGCGGTATCGCTTTGAACCAGAAGCAAATGTGAATTGATTTGAATCCGTGTCCATCCGCGTTCATCTGCGGTTCCAAAAAGGATTGAAAATTATGGCAGCATCCGAACCCCAAGCCAACGAACAAAACATCCTGCAACAGGCCGACGCGTTCCGTTCGTCGTACAAGAGCGTCCGCGAGCAGATCGCCAAGATGGTCGTCGGCCACGACGAGATCATCGACGGCGTCCTGACCTGCCTCTTCACCGGCGGCAACGCGCTCCTGGAAGGCGTGCCCGGCCTGGGTAAGACGCTGCTCATCCGTTCGCTGAGCCAGGCGCTCTCGCTGGACTTTAGCCGTATCCAGTTCACGCCCGACCTCATGCCCGCGGACATCACCGGCACGACCATCGCCGTGGAACAACAGCACGACGACGGCAGCACGTCCCGCGTCTTCCAGTTCCGAAAGGGGCCGATCTTCGCCCAGATCGTCCTGGCCGACGAGATCAACCGCGCGACGCCGAAGACACAGTCGGCCATGCTCGAAGCGATGCAGGAACGCAGCGTTACCGTCGGCGGCACGACCTACCCGATGAGCAAGCCCTTCTTCGTCATGGCGACACAGAACCCCATCGAACAAGAAGGCACCTACCCGCTGCCCGAGGCGCAGCTGGACCGCTTCATGCTCAAGCTCGAGGTCGGCTACAGCAAACGCGAAGACCTGCACGAGATCGTCAACCGCACCACCATGGCAAGCTCGCCAACGATCGACCCTGTGCTCGACGCGGAAAAGATCGTCGACTTCCAGAAGGTCATCCGCCAGGTCATCATCGCGCCGCACGTGCAGGACTACGCGATCCGTGCGGTGCTCGCGACGCACCCCGGTGGCGAGTTCGCTGGCAACATGGCCAGCCAGTTCCTCCGCTTCGGCGGCAGCCCCCGCGCATGCCAGGCCCTGGTCCTCGGCGGCAAGGTGAAAGCACTGTTGGATGGCCGAGCCCACGTCAGCGTCGAAGACATCAAAGCCGTCATGCTCCCCGCGCTCCGTCACCGCGTCCTGATGAACTTCGAAGGCCAGGCCGAGGGCGTAACGCCAGACATGGTCATCAACGACATCATCGACAAGCTGCCCGTGGAAGCTGCGGGGTTGAAGGTTTGAGGTTGTAGAGTTTTTCACAGAGGTCACGGAGGCACAGAGATCACAGAGGAAGGCAAATGGATTTTGAACCTTGGAAAAACCATCCGCAGAGTGATTCGGAGTATTTGCAAAGACCCGAGGCTCAGCCTCACCTAAAGGTGATGGAAGTGTTGCGTGAATGGGATCCGATCGGAGTGGATCCAAACAATACGCCTGGAGCTTTTGATGAATATGACAGCTACGCAGGGCCAATTGTGAGTTTTTTGGATCAGGGAGTCGATATTGACGTGATGTTGAATTACTTAAGGCGGATAGTCCATGACCACATGGGTTTGACCAATTTTGAAGAAAATAAAACACGGCAACTACTGAGAGAGTTAATAGCTTGGTGGGCTGAATGGAACAATCACCAGTTGGATCAAAACTAAATCCCCTGCCTTCCTCCGTGACCTCTGTGCCTCTGTGTCCTCCGTGGTAAAGCGAAGCGCAAACAAATCATGACAATCGCATCCACAACCCGAATCTCAAAAACAGGCGACCTCTTATCGCCTGATTTTATGAGGCAACTCGACAAGCTCGACGTTATGTCGCGGAAGATGCTGCGCGGCAGTCAGCAGGGCGAGCGGCGGACCAAGAAGAAGGGCCAGTCCGTCGAGTTCGCCGACTACCGCAGCTACGTCGTCGGGGATGACCTGCGTTTTATCGACTGGAACCTCTACATGCGGCTGGACAAGCTGTTCATCCGCTTGTTTATGGAAGAAGAAGACTTGTCCGTCTCGATCGTGCTCGATGTCACCGGGTCGATGGACTACGGTGAGCCGAACAAGCTCGAGTACGCGAAGAAGCTCTGCGCGGCGCTGGGCTACATCTCGCTGACGCACCACAACCGAACGAGCCTGTATACGATGGCTGACGGCCTGCTCGAGTCCTCGCAGGGTATGCGCGGGAGGCGCCCGATCCCGCAGATGCTCGAATTCCTCAATCGTCAACAGGCGCTATCGCCCGACGCGCAGCGCCCCGGCGACATGACCAGCACGTTCAAGTCCCTGGCGGTCCAGAACCAGCTCCCCGGCGTCACGATCGTTGTTTCTGACTTCTGGGATAAGGGCGACGTCTCCGACGCTTTCCGCTTCCTGGCCGGCGACAAGAAGGACACCTACCTGATCCACCTGCTCTCGCCTCAGGAGGTCGACCCGGTCAAGGGCAAGGTCGTCGGCGACCTGCGCCTGACTGACCTTGAAGACGGCGACATTGCCGAGGTGTCGGTGAGCCCCGCGCTCGTTAAGAAATACAAGGCCACCCTGCAGGCCTACTGCAACCACATCAAGGACCAGGCCCACCGACGCGGACTGGCGTACATGATCAGCGAGACAGACGTGCCGTTCGAAGTGATGGTGCTGCAGTACCTGCGGCAGAGGGGGTTGCTCGCTTAATGGGATTTATCTCGCCACTCGTCGCGGCCATCGCAGCAGGGATCACCATCCCCGCTTTAGTATCGCTCTACTTCCTCAAGCTCAAACGCAAGCGGATGGTGATCCCGTCGACGCTGCTCTGGCAGCGCGCGGTACAGGACCTTCAGGTCAACGCGCCGTTCCAGAAGATCAAGAACAACCTGCTGCTGTGGGTGCAGTTGTTATTGCTTTTGCTGCTGCTTGTCGCGATGGCCCGGCCGACGCAGAACGCGTTCGCCTCGCCGGGCGAGCGGGTTGTGATCGTCATCGACCACTCCGCCTCGATGAACACGACCGACGCGGACGGAGAGTCGCGCCTCGAGGCCGCGAAAGAACGTGCACTCGAGGTCGTTGCCAACCTCGACGCCGGAGGCGGTGATCAGGCGGGGGCCGGGGCGATGGTGATCGCCTACGCGCACCGCACGGTCGTGCTGCAGGACTTCACAACGGACCTGGCCCGCGTCCGCAGCGCGATCCGCGGGGTCGAGGCGACGGACCAGAAGACGCACCTGGACAGCGCGATCGCCGCGGTCGAGCCGCACGCACGCCAGACCGGCGGCGACGACAAGCTCTACGTCCACGTCTTCAGCGACGGCCGGGTGAGCAAGTCCACCGACGAGCCGCTCGCCCTTGCGAACGCGGAAGTCCGCTACCACAGCATCGGCGATTCCGGTGCAACCTCCGGCAGCAACCTCGCGATCGCGGCGCTCAGCGCCAGGCGGGACCTCGAGAAACCCCAACTCGTGCAAGTCTATGCCAGGCTCGCCAATTACAGCGACCAGGCGGTCACGACCAACGTCCGCTTCATGGCCGACGACCGTGTGCTCTCGACGCAGCGGGTCACGGTCCCCGCCGTATCGAAGGTGGCCTTGGCCCCGGGCGTGCTGCCTCCGCCGGGCGAGACGGGGCTGACGTTCGACATGACCTGGCTGGGCGATGCGCTGATCACGATCAGCCACGACCACCAGGACCTGCTTCGGGCGGACAACTCGGCCCGGATGCTGTTGACGCCCTCGCGCGAGCTGCGTGTCCTCATGGTCACCACCGGCAACGGGTACCTCGAACTGGCCTGCCAATCCGCGGGCATCGAGAATCTCGTGCAGATGACGCCCGACCAGTTCGAGAAGCAGGACCCCAAGCGCCTGCGGCGTGGTGGCTGGGACGACGCGGCCATCGCCGGGGCGAGCGGCGCCGCGGGCGAGGGCTTCGATGTCATCGTGTTTGATCGCTACGCACCCAAAGACGTCCCGCTGATTAACAGCCTGTACTTCGGCGTCGTCCCGCCGTTGGAAGGCTTATCACGCAAAGACACCCGGCCCGACTCACCCGCCAACGAGCTGATCACGCAGTGGGACCGCTCCAGCGAGTTACTCCGTAATGTTGAGCTCAGCGACATCCCCTTGCGTCGGCCCGGGCGTCTGGTCGTGCCGGTCGACGGGACGGTGATGGCGATCGGGCGCGAAGGGCCGGTGATGGCGGAAGTCACACGCGACACGGTCCGGCACGTGGTGGTCGGCTTTGACCTGTACGAATCGCTCTGGCCGCACCGGATCAGCTTCCCGGTCTTTATCAAGAACGTGCTGCCGACCCTCGGGCTCGATGGCAACACGCAGGAGGCGGGCATCGGCTACCACACCGGCGAGAACGCGGTGGTCCTGGTCGACACCGAGATCGACGCGCTCAAGTACACCGGCCCGGCCACGATCGCCGGCCGAGCGCTGGGCACGACCTTCGCCGTCGACGCCTTCCCCCGTGTCGGCCTGTACGAGACCAAGGCGGATGTCCCGACCCGCTACAAACAACTCGCGGTCAACCTGCTTGACACCGCAGAAAGCGACCCACGCGTCGCCGAGGTCTTAGAGATCGGCACGAGCAGCCAGGCCCAGCAGGCCCAGGCCGTCGAAGTCCGCAAAGAGATCTGGCCCTGGTTCGTGTGGGGTGCGCTCGCGGTGCTATTGATGGAGTGGATGGTGTATGCGCGGCGGATGCATATTTAAAATTTGATCTTATCCGCTTGTACGAAATGCTTAATATTTTTTATGTTGTACGTTTTGTTAATGGCCTGTTTTATTTCCTTTGGTTTTAATCCAAGCTGATATAAGAGTAAGCTCTGAATCAAAATGCTAAGCACGAAATTTGCTTGCACCATGCCAAGCCCGCTAAGTATGCGCCGATTCTTGTGTGGTAAACCGTGTAATTTTTGATTACGAGTGTCAATAACAGCATTGATGAATTGCGAAATAGGGATGCCTGTATCTTGCAGTATGATCCAGCACACTCCGCATAATTCAGAAAGTCGAAATCGCAGTGATGGCTCTGACGCATATCTTAACTCGCCTCTGAGCCAGTCACTGTCGACTTGGCCAAGTTGATTGCAAATAGAATCTATGCGATTAGCCTTGCTTAGGTCCGTTTGATTGTTGAATCCCGGAAATGCTCTATGAAAACTTTCCACAGCGGAAATCAGCGAGATAAACTTTGTGTCTACATATGTATGGCTTGAATACATGCTTCCAAAATAACCTGTAAGTGACTTGTTGATGATTGGATATTTAATAAACCAACGTTTCAATATATTTGCTTTGTGATTGACAAGTTGCGAATAAGTGATCAGCATGCTGCGACGAAGGAATCGAGAGTCTTGGTCAGATATTTCTTTGGGTTGTACTACTTGATCCCAATGTACTGATATCTTGTTGAGTCTATCTTTATCGCCTTCTTCAAACAAAATCAATTCGGTTATACGGTTTGCATTGCCAGTAGCGAATGTTAGAAAGCTTTGTATGGGGTCAACTACTTTTTTATGTAGCGTTTTAAGCTGCAATGATCTGTCTAGTTCTACATACAACTTCACTTCGTCATGTAAAGTTGTTTTACGAAAAGCCCCGAATGGTATTGATCCGCCGTGCTCTACTCGCATTTGGCCTTGATTAAACTTTATGAATTTATGTTCGGGCGGTCTGTACGTAATTCTTAAATCATCAAGTTTAGATATATCGCGCGGGATAGACATTTGATAAGCATAGGTGTCTACCCAAGCATCCAAGTAATTGGTTTTGATTTCTAGTTTTTTTATGTGTGTTGCTAAGCCTTCCGTCCAATGAGTTCCGCAGAGAAGAAGGCGAGTAGAGAAATGCTCTTGCTCAATTCCAGGATTCGCATAGGATGATCCCATGTGCGTATTGTCTAATAGCGTTACATGATTCCCTGCTGGGCAATCAGTGCAAATGCCAAATAAGATTTCGCAAGATTCTTCCTTGGGTATTGGATGGTTGTCGAATGACCCAATAAGTGTGAGCTTGATACCATCAGCTGCAGAAAATGTGAGTTTTCCTGCTACAGTATTACTCTCATCGTGTGGTTTATAAAATTTGCCGGTGGCCTCGAAATCTTCCATCCTTCGAGCATACAACAACCAGCTCGCAATAAGTGTGAATTTGTTGGGAAGATTTGGTTTTTAGAGATTCTGATTCGAATCAAACTTCCCAACCAACTCCACCTGCACCTCATCAACCGTGAAGCCCATGCGGTCGCGGATGGTGTCGAGGACTTCCTGTGGAAGGTGGTCGAGGATGAGTTGG
>JAHQVV010000224.1 GCA_019634195.1 Phycisphaeraceae bacterium
CGGGGATCACCACCGGCTGCGGCTCGATGCGTGGTGGCTGCGGCGTGGGGTCGCTGCTGACGCGATCTGCCCTGCCGGGCGCGTCCGTCGCGCCCGGGGGTAACGTCGGGCTTGGCTCAGGCGACGCGCTGGTGCCGCGGGTGATCCCGTCGAGCGCCTCTTGCCCCAGCACGACCGAGCCGCTTGCAAAAGGGTTGGGGCCTGACGGCCGGGTCTCGAATACTTCGTCCGCCGGTGGTGGCTCGGCCCCCGTGGAGACGTTCTCTGCGGCCGGCAACTCGCTGCCGGCCTCGTCCGCCGGCCCGGGCACCACCGGCGCGGAGGCGTTTGCGGTTGCAGGCCCGGCGTCGTCTCGGCCCGTGATCTGAATATCGTAGTGCTCGGAGACGTACCAGACCCCGGCCCCACCGATGGTAAGGAAAAGCAGCAGAGTAAAGAACCATCGGCCCGCGCTGCCCGGCGGACGATACGCCTTGCTCGGCTCCTCGGGCGGGTTCAGGCTCGACGGATTCAGCCCCGGCGGCGGGCTCTGGATATAGCCGCCATCCATCGGCGACGCGGCGGCTTTGGGCGACGTGTCGCTGAGGCCGTCCGTTGACTCCGCTTGCTCTTCATTGAGCTTGGAGAGCGCGTCTTTGATGTAGCCCACATCCAACTGCGAGCCGGCGAGCGGATCGGCCGCCGCAGGATCAGCAGGCTGCGACTCCACTTCATCCGCGCCGATCGCCGGGACCTCGAACGAGTCATCGAGCCCTTCCGACAGCGCATCAAACGCCGCGTCGATATCAAACACCGGCGCGCCTTCGGGCGGATCTTCTTCCGACGCTTCTGAGGCCGAAGGCTCTGGCTCATCGGCAATCTCGTCTGTTACACCCGGTTCTTCAGCGAGCGAGTCCTGCGCATCACCCACAGACAAAGGGTCGCTTGTTGCGTCATCGTCGTCCAGCGCCGCCAGCAGTTCCTCGGTCAGATCATCCGACTCGTCCGAGTTATCCAGCTCACCTAACGCCGCATCAACGCCATCCTCTGAGGAGGCAGCCGATTCATCGATCTCCGCAATGGGCTCATCCGCGGCCAGTGCATCAATGGGTGTTTCCTCGGGATCGTCAACCTTTTCAAACGCAGCCGGCTGGTCATCCGGAGCTTCATCAACCAGTAAATCGGCAACGGTTGCCTCGTCGGCCGGCTCATCGAGTTGCAACCCGAGCTCGTCGTCGTCGATCGATGCCCCGGCCCCCGTGTCGGGCTCGGCCGGTTCTTCCCCGATCGTCTCTGGCTGCTGAGGCGGGGCCTGGTCCAGGTGCAGCCCGACCAACGGGGGGGACAGGCCGTCGTCGTCATTTGCGTCTTCTTCGACTTCAGTCGCCTCGGACGCTTTTGCCCCCGGCTCTCCCTCCGCGTCCATGATGGCCGGGCCACTCGACTCGCTCTCGTCGTTGATCAGGTCGTCGTGCGGCACCGCTGTAAGCAGCGTTGTCCCGCTGTTGCGCGGCCCCATCCCTGATTCGTCCTCGAGCGAGATCAGGTCGCCGGTCCCTTCCGGATCCTCTTGCTCGTCACCGGAGAGGAAAGGGTCCAATGCTTCGGCAGGATCGCCTGCGTCCGCCGCGGCATCGGCATCTTCGAGAACGAATGGGTCGCCCTCATCACCGAGTTTTTCAGCAACCGGTGCGTCGTTATCATCATCCAACGCCTGGCTCACCGCGACATCGGCGCCGCCTGATGTATCGGTCGACTCGCCAAGGTCGGCAAAGAACGAATCGTCGTCATCGACCGGCTCTTCAAACGCGGCCTCGATCGGCTCGGAGACCTGCTCGTCCTGCTCCAACACACCTGCCGACGGCAACTCATCTGCGTCTGTGTCTGCGTCTACGGCGGGCTCGTCTGCCGCAGCAAAGATGCCCGAGTCGTCGTTCGCGTCGACCGATTCGGACCCACCAAACAGCGCTTCCAGGTCAAGATCGCCCGCCGGCTCTTCTGCCGGTGCCTCCGCTGTACCAATACCGAGCGCATCATCGCCGAGCCACTCGTCAGGCAACGCCGGCTGAGTGTCCATCCCGATCCCGTCGCAACGGACGATCTTGAACAGCACCCGGCCCATTTGAACCAGATCGCCAGACTCTAATTCAACTAGTCCCGCAACCTTTTTTCGGTTGATATACGTGCCGTTAGCGCTTCCCAAGTCGCGCAGAACCCACATGTCGTTGGCAAAATAGATCTCGGCGTGGTTCTTCGACACCCGCGAATCGTGTAGGCGCAGACGCCCCTTGCGACGGCCGATCGAGACCGGCTTGGTGTCGCTGATCCGCAGCTGACGGCCCGCACGGGGGCCTGTGAGAAGCCTGAGCTTGAGCAAAGGATTACCTCTGAACGAAATACAGCGGCCGAATACCGCAAGATTCGTACACCTATTGTACCACCTGAATGTGGCTCAACCACCTGGTGTCGATGATTTGGCATGGCCTCAGCCCGAGAAGACCCAACCCATCGCTCGCCCCTCCCTAAACGCGAAACGCACCGATTATCGGCTCGTAGGGGCAACGCCGCATCGATGAGGCCGAATCGGTCTTGGAAATGGGCGCAGCCGGACTCGAACCAGCGACCTACTGGGTGTAAACCAGTTGCTCTAGCCAACTGAGCTATGCGCCCTGAAGTGTGGATGGTAAACGCGATCGGCCCGTACAACAATCCGCGATACACTCCCGCCATGTCGAACAAAGACGACGACTGGTTCACCTGCCCGGTGTGTGGCGAAGAAGTCCGAGCCAATGCGCTGGCCTGCCCACACTGCGGGTCGGATGATGAGACGGGCTGGTCGCCGGACACCGAATACGACGAGACGAGCTTGCCCGTGGATGAGCAGTGGCCCATTAACGAGGGCCCGGCCAAACGTCGCAAGACCATCTCCATCTTGGTGGTGCTCTTGATGATCGGCTTGATGCTGTTCCTGCTGATGCGGTAGGGCGTCGTAGACGCGTCCGCTAGGCCTAGCTGCGGTCCCAGCGTCGGACCGTGAATGCAAAGTTGTGCCGGCCATCCGCGGGGTGTTCTTGTAAGACCTTAGACCGCCAGCCGGTGAAGTCGAACGCGGGCAAGACCGCGTCGCCCTCGATCTCGGTGTGCACCACTGTCTCGTAGACCGTCTGTACCCGATCGAAGGTCTGCGTAAACAGCCCAACACCGCCGATGATGAATGCGAGATCGTTGTCCTGCGCAGCACGACCGATCGCGGCGTCAAGCGACGTGACCACCTCGATACCTCCGGCCGCTTGGTACCCCGCGTTGCTCGTAATGACCAGGTTCAACCGGCCGGGCAACGCGGACTCGTGATCTTCGTAGGTCTTGCGCCCCATGATGATCGGGCAGCCCATGGTGGTGCGCTTGAAGTGCTTGAAGTCATCTGGCAGCCGCCAGGGGATACGGCCATCCGCTCCGATGACGTGGTTCTCAGAACGGGCGTAGATTTGTGCCAGTTGCAATTGCGACATCGCTATACCGCCACCGGGGCCTTGATGTGCGGGTGCGGGTCGTAGTTCAATAGCTCGAAGTCTTCGAACTTGAACGCGAACAGGTCTTTGACTGCGGGGTTGATCTTCAGCGTCGGCAGGCCGCGCGGTGTGCGCGACAACTGCTCGCGGGCCTGGTCGAGGTGGTTGTCGTACAGGTGCGCATCGCCAAAGGTATGCACAAAGTCGCCCGGCTCGAGGCCACAGACCTGCGCAATCATCACCGTGAGCAGGGCGTAGCTGGCGATGTTAAACGGCACGCCAAGGAAGATATCCGCGCTGCGCTGGTAGAGCTGGCACGACAACTTGCCGTCGGCGACATAGAACTGGAAGAACGCGTGGCAGGGCGGCAGGGCCATGTCCTCGATCATACCGGGGTTCCAGGCGCAGACGATATGCCGACGCGAGTCGGGGTTATTCTTGATTGCCTCGACGGCCTGTCTGACCTGATCGACCTCGCCGCCGCCGGGTTTAGGGAAGTGGCGCCACTGGTAGCCGTAGACCGGGCCGAGGTCGCCGTTCTCATCGGCCCACTCGTCCCAGATCCGGACGCCGTTTTCTTTGAGGTAGGCGATGTTGGTGTCGCCGGAGAGGAACCACAGCAGCTCGTGGATGATCGATCGTAAGTGCAGTTTCTTCGTTGTTAGACAGGGGAAGCCCTCGGCCAAATCGAATCGCATCTGGTAGCCGAAGACCGAGCGGGTCCCGGTGCCGGTGCGATCGGCCTTGGGGATGCCGTGGTCCAGCACGTGCTGCATGAGTTCGAGGTACTGTCGCATAAGAGGGATTCTAGCGTGCGAGACAGCGCGTTACCCGGTACACTTTTAGGCAATGCTGTTGCTCGCCGATTACGCATTCAATCACTACGCCGCATTGGGTATCCTGCTGATGATGGCTATCGGCTTCGGCGTCGCCAATGTCGTGCTGACGACATTCCTTGGCCCGTCGCGCAAAGGCGAAGTCAAAGGCACGACCTACGAATCCGGCATGAACCCCTTCGGCTCGGCACGGCGGCGCTTTAACGTGCGTTTCTACGTCGTCGCAATGACGTTCCTGCTCTTTGATGTCGAGATCGTGTTCTTGTACCCCTGGGCGGTAACGTTCCCTTCGCTCGCTGGTACTGAGGGCGATTATCTATCGCCCCTGTTCCTCGGCCGGATGCTCTTCTTCGTCCTGACCACCGCCATCGCGTTTGTCTACGCCTGGCGGAAAGGTGTTTTCAGGTACGACTGACCTTAATTTCTGTTTATCTCTCTTTACTCACATCGTGTAATGGATATGATCGGGTAGAGAGTCTCTACCCTGTAGACCTTTCTCGCTTTGATTCACGTTTCACACACCCAATCAATTTGTTATGGATCGTTTTAAGGGTGTTTTCTAGAAGGCAAAGACTCATGACAAAAGTAACGATCGATGCGTTGACACCGAGGGAACGCGAGATCCTGACGCTGATCGCGGAAGGCGACTCGCTGGCCGAGATCGCCCAGAAACTCAGTCGAAGCCTGAAAACGATCGAGTCGCACCGGCTGTCGATCGGGCGGAAACTCAAGGCGGGCAACCGTGTCGAGCTCGCCAAGATCGCGATCTCGCAGGGCCTTGTTCAGCTTGAAACCGAGCCATACAACACGCCAAACAGTGGCCAGGCACTGTCGCTCAAATGGATCAGCGAAATCAACCAGATGATCCAGCAGGCGACCGGACGCGAGATGCTTGAGCGCTTCTGCAAAGCGGCCAGCATGCTCCCCGGCGTTGCTATCGCAGCGATTTGCACATCCGATCAAACCATCGGGTCGGGGACCTGCGACATCTATAGCAGGGTGATCATGGCGGTTTCAGACAGGGGCCAGCTAACCAAGCCGGTCCGTTACAACGCGATGCAGACGCCTTGCGAAAAGATCATTGAAAATGGCAGCGTGATGATGGCCAAGGGCATCCGAGATTCGTTCCCCAACGATCTCTGGCTCGCGCAGGTTGAGGCGGAAGGCTATCTTGGCCTCATGCTCAACAACACCAAAGGCGTCTCCGTCGGGGGCGTCGGCCTGGTCAGCCGAGCCAAGCTGGACAATATCGATGTTCTGCGTGAGGTCGTTGCGTTTTTCGCACCCCGGCTCGCCGGCGCGATCGAGGTCTGTGTGCAGATCGAAGCGCTCCGATCCGAAAACGACCGACTTCACGCGGATTTGGCAAGCCCCGCCCTGGACATGCTCACGCCGGCAGAGGCAACTGACTCGAATGCCCTGTCACGCTCATTCCAGAACATCCATCGCCGAGTACATCAGTTGGCCGGGACGGCGTTCCTCAGCGAGTTTGTTAATACGATTTGCGCGGAGTTTGGGGTGTATGGTGCCGGCATCTGCTCGCTCGATCACAGCCTGACGAGTAAGACACTGCAGTCCGTCGCGTTCTCTCTGAACCATGCCCAGCAAGACCCGATCCGCTATGAAATCCAGGGCACGCCCTGCGATTCAACCCTGACAGAAGGCTTCTTCCACTTTAACGATTACGCTGCCCATGGCTTCAACAATGATGATGAATTTATTCGCGAGCACGGCATCCAGTCCTACTGTGGCAACCGCTTACCGAGCCCGGCCGGCGAGACCGCAGGGGTGATCTGGGTGATCGATCAATCGCCCATCGAGAACACGGAATCGATCCGAAACATTATGCAGTACTACGCCCCGCGCATCGGGGCCGAGCTCGCCAACTTCACGCAGTTCGAGATGCTCATGCAGGAACGCGAACGCCTCGAGAAGCAACTCGCCAAGAAGTCCAAGCCGCGCACCAAGACCCCGGCCTAGCCCGCACGGCTGACCCGATGAATCAGTTGAAGATTTCTTCCAAAGACGCCTTCGCTTCGTTCCAGTTCTGCTCGTCCTGCCCCAGCGGCTTGCCCTTAGCCAACCAGATCTCGTAGGCCTTCTGCGCGATCTGATCGTGCGTCAGCACTACGACGGGCTTCGCGTTCGGCTTGGCGGCAGCCTTGCCCTTGCGTTTGGTTGTGGTCTTGGCTGATGCCTTCTTGGCCGCGCCCTTCTTCTTGGTCTTGGCCTTCACGCTAGCGGCCTTTGGCTTGGCGGCCTTCTTCGATTTTTTGTCTTTCTTCTCGGCCATAGCGGATCCCCTTTTCTTGGTGGTCTTCTTTGCAGGCTTCTTCTTGGTCGACTTCTTCGCGGCAGGCTTCTTGGCGGATTTTTTCTTGCTCGGCTTCTTCGCAGCGGCCGCCTTTGCCCGCTTCTTGCTCGCCTTCTTCTTCGTTGTCTTTTTCGTCTTCTTCTTGGTAGACTTAGCCATCGGGCACGATCCTTTCTGTCCTGTGCGTCGCACCGCACGGGCACGAGCAACGCGTCTTCAAAATGGGGTGCAGGCCCCGATGCGCACAGCATAGCGAACGAACCAAGGCGCGCCAGCATTGACCGGCGCTCGTCGCCAAGAATCCTGATTGAGGGGGAATTGATCAGCCTGTGGCGGCGTCCAACGCCCGCAGCACAGCCTCGGTGTGGCCCTTGACCTTGACCTTGTCGAACCGCTGGGCGACCTTGCCCTTAGGATCGATGAGGAAGGTCGTGCGGACGACGCCCATGTAGGTCCGGCCGTACATGGATTTCTCCTGCCAGACGCCGTACTTGCTGCAGACCTTGGCCCCCTCGTCGGCCAGGACGGGAAAGTTCAGGTCGTACTTGCCGGCGAACTTGGCTTTGGACTTCTCATCATCCGGGCTGATGCCCAACACAACCGCGCCGCGGGCCTGCAGTTGGGCCTCGTTGTCGCGGAAGCCGCAGGCCTGCGTCGTGCAGCCGGGCGTGTTGTCCTTGGGGTAGAAGTACAGCACGACCCACTGGCCCTTGTATTGCGAGAGGCGGTGCTTGTTGCCGTGCTGGTCGGCGAGGCGGAAGGCGGGGGCGGCCTTGCCCGGCTCGATCATCGCGGGGGCGTCAGCGGCGGGTTTCTTTGCCATGGTTGCAGTCCTGTTGCGTGGAAGAGGTATTCTGGTGGGATGGTCGATTGGATCGTAGGCGTGGGCCTAGGCAATGTCTTGACGGGGGTGGCGGCTTGATCAGCCCTGCCCTGGCGTTGGTCGGCTTTGTCGCGCCGTGGATGGCGTGGGGCGCGGCCGTTGCGGTCGGGCTGCCCATCCTGGCGCACCTGCTGAGCCGAACACGATACAAAGAGGTCGCCTTCCCCGCCGCCCGGCTGGTGAAGCAGGCCGTCGCCGCGACTTCGCGCATCGAGACACCGCGGCACCGGCTGCTCATGCTGCTGCGATGGCTGGTGCTGCTGGTGCTGGTGCTCGCGTTTATGCGGCCGCAGTGGACGCCGAAGGCGTTGGCTGGTGAAAAAGAGCAGGGCATCGCGCTGGTCCTGCTCGTTGACGCTAGCGCATCGATGCAGCGCGCGGCGGGCGGGGCGACGCTCTACGACCGCGCCCTCCGCGAAGCCCAGCGACTTATCGACCAACTGGATCCGTCGCGGGATGTCGCGGCGGTCGTCCGCGTGGATCACGCACCCGCCTCGCTGCTGCCCGAAACAACCGCCCAGATCAGCCTGCTCTCCGACCGGCTGATCGGCACGAAGCCCGGCTACACCCACGCCAACTGGGCCGGGGCACTCGCGACCGCCCAGCGGCTGGTTGTCGGTGAGCCGCGCACGGTCCGCCTGATCACGATCTCCGACCAGCAGGGCGAGCAGCCCGGCACGAGCGCCGCCCTTGCAGAGCAGCACAGCACACCAGTCGACCACGTCCGTATCGAGGGGCCGACGGACAACACGTCGGTCCGGATCGTCGATGTCCGGCCATACCCCGCGATCGCTGGCCAGCCGGTGACCGCGACCGCTGAAGCGCAGCACTACGGTGAAAGCACGGTATCCCTTCGTCTGGCATGCCGGTTCGGCTTGAGTCAGATCAATCGCGAAATCACGCTCGAACCACGCACAAGCCAACGTGTTGACTTCACACTCCCTGCCGCCGCTGGCGGGCGTGAACTGATCCAGATCAGGCTCGATCAGGCCGACGAGATGCCATCGGACAACCTCACCGGGCGGGCGCTGTCCGTCCAGGAGAGGACCGCCGCCTTGGTCATTCACGACCCAAGCGCCGCATCCGAAGCGATCGCTCCGCGCCTGGCCACCTTGCTCAACCCAGGCAGGATCGAGGGGGTCACGCTACCGAGCGTTGAAACGATGCCGATCGCTGAGGCAGAGCGAGCCATCCAGTCGGCCGACCCCACATTGCTTCGGACGGTCGTGCTGGTCAATGTTTCGGCGCTACCTGATGTGCTGAGCCAATCGTTAGAGGCTTACGCGCGGGCTGGTGGTGGCGTGGTTCAATTTGTGATCGATGATGACGCAACCGGGCAAACCACAACCGCCGCCGGGGTCAACTTCGATCTTGGGCCCCTGCGCATCTTCGAAGGCCCGGCCCGCGCGGGGCTGGCGGCGTTGCGTTGGCAGGGTGTCGGCAACGCGCCGATCGATCAGCGGGCGACGCCGATCCTGATGGACGAGCAGGAGCGCGTTATCGTCGCCGAGATGCAGCGTGGCCGGGGGCGGTTGATCGCGATTAATGCGACGCTCACACCCGAGCCCGGCGGGCTGCTCGCCGAGCCGTCATTCGTGGTTTTGTTCAACGAGTTGTGTCGATACGCTTCGCCCGGCCCGGCGTTACCCGAGCCGGCGCGTCCGGGCGACGCGATCCCGGCTCGCTTGCTTAACGCAGACCGATTCGTTGTCGCCAAAAATGCTGACCCCGACGCCACGGTGTTTACCGCGCCAGGGCGCTATGCGGGGATGGATGGCAGTGGGTTCGTGCAAGAGCTGGTTTTTGTCGAACTCGACCCGAGTGAATCGGATACCAGCACGCCGCCGGTGTGGTCGGCTGCGCACCAATCCGATGCAAACAACACGGCACCATCTGACTGGCCCGCGGGCAGCAAGGCCGCACCCTTACGGGACAACCCGATCGAGCTTTGGCCCTACCTGGTGCTTGGTGTGCTGGGCCTGGCCGCGTGTGAGTCGCTGCTGCTTTGGCGGTTTGCGGGAACCGCTCGGTCGGCCATGCAAGGGGGTGCCGCGTGATCCTGCTGGCATCGACGCTTTACCGGCCATCCATGTCGTGGGGCCTGATCGTCCTCGTGCTAGCGGCCGTGATCTTTAGCGGGCTCCTGACGGCACATCGTGAACGGCAGTACTGGCCCCTTGTGCTGCGGGTTGTCGCGGTCCTAGCGCTCGGTTGGGTGCTGTTGGGACACAGCCAAGCCCGGCCGGGCATCCCCGGCGACGCCACGCCGCCTCGGCTCTCGGTCCTGATCGACTGGTCTGAGTCGATGGCCGAGCAGGACGCGGTGGTGTCACCCGACACGCCCGCGGCCTCTCGCATCAAGGCGGTCAGCGACGCGTACCTCAGTGATGAAGCACTCGCAAAGCTCCGCGCAATCGCGGAGGTCGAGTTGCTCCCGTTCGACGAGCAACTCCGGCCCAATAGCCCTTACTGGCTTTCGCCGACCGGCAAGTCCACGGCGTTATACCGGGTCGTCGCGCAGACTAACGCCGACGCGACACTCATCCTCAGCGACGGCCACGACACGACCCGGCAGAGCCTGCCCGGCGACCTTTCCAGCGCGGGCCGGGTCTTTGCCGTGCCGGTCGGGACCCCGCGCTCGGCCCCGGACCTCGGGTTGCAGGCCTGGCCGGACAGCGACCGGCTGTTCGAAGACCAGTCCACAACAATCACCGCCTCGATCCGGCACAGCGGCTTCAAAGAACAGCAGGCGATCGTCGAACTGCTTCACGAAGGCAAGACCATCGAGACCATGACGCTGACGCTAGATCAGCGGTCGGCGATAGCCCGCTTCACCGTCACACCGCCGCTGGAGGCCGGCCGAACGATGCAGGCCAACCATTACACTGCGCGTGTCCGTCCGGCCAACGGGGATGAGGCCTACCCCGACAACAACGCGGGAGATATCTTCATCCAGACCAGCCGGGGGCAGGTCAAGGTGCTGCTGCTGGAAGGCGAGCCGTACTGGGATACCCGTTCATTAGCACGGCTCGTGACAAGCCACCCACGCTTCGACCTCACCGCGCTGTACGCCTACGGCAAAGAGCGACGCTCCCGGCTGATCGGTCAGACCATCGACCCGACGACCGACCCCGTCGTTCAGCTCGATACGTTCGACATCGTGATCCTCGGCCGGCAGGTGCAGCGGCTGGTAGACAAGGGCTTCGGGGACCGGCTCGTGGACTATGTGCGCGGCGGCGGGGCGGTCGTGTTTGCTCGTGGCCAGCCGTCTGCGTTTGAAGCGGGCCAGGATTTTGATGACTGGTTCGCGATGACGCAGAAGATCGATTCGGTCAGTCCGGTGAACTGGGCCGAGCCCGTGCTCGGCGAGATGCGCGTTCGGCTGGGCGACGCAGACGATCCGCGCGGGCCGCTGGCGGGGCTGCAAGAGGGCGAGGTGCTGACCCGCCTGCCCGGCATGCTCGCGGCGACACGGATCGACGGCCGGAAGACCGCCTCGCTGGTCCTGCTCGAGCAGCAATCACAAGACGGCCCCGTGATGGCGGCGATGACCAGCCTGCGCGTCGGGTCGGGTGTCAGCCTGGCCGTGCTCACCGAAGGCCTCTGGCGGTGGGAACTATTGCCTGGTGTCGACGAGCAAGACAGCGAAGTCGAATCGATCTACGGCGTGCTCTGGGTCCGGGCGCTGCAGTGGCTCGCTTCGGGAGGGGAGTTCTTGCCCGGACAGGACATCGCCTTGGAGGCCGACCGCGTCACCGCCGAGTTGAGCCAGCCCATCAACCTGAAGATCAGCACGCGCTACGTCGAGACAAACAACGTGGGCCTGCGGCTCACGGCCACGCACAGCGACGGCACGAGCGAGCAGCTCACACCCATGCTCAGCGACACCGCCGGCACCTACACCGCAATGTTCACCCCGCAGCAGACCGGCGTCTACACAGTCCGCCTGACCACGCCCGGCCGCCCCGACCTCGTCGAAGCCGATCAGCCGCTGACCACCCGCCTCGCGGTAATCGAACGCTCGCCCGAGCGGCGCGATACCTCGGCTAGGCCAGAGGCGCTCAAGCAACTGGTCGAACCGACCGGCGGGCAGTGCCTGGACCTCGGCGAGATCGCCCCGCTGATCGACTACCTGCAATCCCTGCAGGCTTTACGCGGTTCCGAAGACACCGTGGATTATGCTTTCAATATATGGCCCGTTTTCGCTCTGATCGCGGGCTGCCTTGGGCTTGAATGGATCATACGACGACGGATGGGACTGCGATGAGTTCGCTGCAGACAACGACATCCCGACGTGCCCACGACGGACGCGAGCAGCTGCGTGACGGTATGCGCCGGACCGTACAGCGCGGCCGAGTGCTCGCGTCGTTGCGCGTTGCCATGGTTTGCCTCGCTGCCATCATTGGCGGGTTGTTCCTTGTCGCGCTGAAGGACGCGGTGTTTGAACTGCCCGTAGGCGCACGGCTAGCGTTGCTCATCGCGCTACTCATCGGGGCTCTGGGTGTCTGCATCGTGCTCGCGCTGCGCCCCTGGTTAAACAAGCGATTCAACCGCGCCGCCGGCGAACAAATCGATCACGCCGCAGAGGCACCGCAACAGCCGGTCACCGTTGGGTTGTCGCTCAAGATTGATCCGCTCGATGATGACTCGCTTGCGCTGATACTGCTGCACCGGGCCGAGACCCGCGCCGCAGAGGTGGCCCATTCGATTAAGCCCAAGCAGGCATACCCGCTGCGCCGCCTGCTTCGGCCGGGGGGGTGGCTCGCGCTAGCGATTGGGGTTTGGCTGATGCTTGTGCTCATCTTCCCCAACCAGGCGTTTACGTTGTTCGCAAGGGTGGCGATGCCATGGGGTAACACGCCGCCGTTCTCGCTGACGCAGCTCGAGCCGACGTGGACGCCCGAGTCGCCCCTGGCGGGCGAGGACGTCGTGCTGAGCGTTGAGCCGAGCGGGTTGATGCCTGAGTCGGTGGACTGGGTCCTCCTCGATGAGAAGGGCAACGAGGCCGAGCGTTTTGCGATGACCAGCGATGGGCAGGGCGGGTTTAGCCACCTGCTCAGCAGGGTCCAGACGCCGATCGATTTCCGCCTCGAAGCGCACGGCCGACACACGCGAAGCTACACGATCGCACCCACGCCAAGCGCGCACACCGAAGAAGACACCACCGAGGCCTCAGAAGACGGCACCACGAACAAGCCCGATGGCTCGACCGCCTTCGACCCCGACAAAATCGCCCGGCGCAACCTTGATGCGCACCGCGATTGGCCCGGCATCAAAGCCGATCTTGAGCGATTGCTTGAGCAACTCGGCGCGGCGCAGTCCCTTGCGCAAAGCCTTGACCCCGCAGACGGCAAGGCCCTAAAAGCCCTGGCCAAGAAGCTCGCCGAGCTCACGGACCAGGCGCAGCTGATCGCTGGCGAACTCACGGCGATGCGGGGCGATCTCCCCGCCGACGCTGCGGCCTTGCTCGATGATCTGGCTGCCGCGCTGACCAGCATGCAGAGCGCGGCGCTGCCCGCGCCACCGAGCGCAGGCGATGCCGGTAAAACGAGCGGCCAGCCGACGCCAGCAGACTGGCTCGATCAGGTCCGCGAGGCCACGCGGTCCGATCAGCAGCGGATCGGGCAGGGCGTTGGGCCCTCCGACCTGCCGACCGAGTCTGGCACGGCGTCCGGCCAGCCCGGCGACGGCCCCGCGTTCCGCGACCCCAACACATCGGGGGCCTATAATGAAACCAATGTCAGCGGCGACGACGGCCCGCTGCCCGAGGCGGTGATGCAGCAGGTCCCGCCGAGCTACCGAGTATTGGTCTCGACATATTTCGAGCGGCTCGCAGAAGACAGCCCCAAGCCATGACCAGCCCGCGACCAACCCGACTGCTTGCATGGGCCTTAGCGCTAGGGCTGTTGTGCATCGTGAGCCTATCACTGAGCCAGGCCCAGGCAGAGCCAGGAAGCACCGCCACAGCCGATCAGGACAGCGAGATCGTGGTCGCCCGGCTGACGTACGACAACGGCAAGACCGCCGTCTGCTTCGCCGACCAGTTCCTGACCA
>JAHQVV010000225.1 GCA_019634195.1 Phycisphaeraceae bacterium
CCCTGGTGGATACCGCGCAATTGCGTGCTGTTCTGCATCCGCCGGGCGGTGCGTCGCGCCGCGGCGTCGGCCAGCGGGAGGTTGAGCGACAGCGTGAACACCACCAGGACGATGACGATCAGCAGTTCATGGATCGAGAAGCCCGACAGGTGTCGGCGGCGATGCGAGCGATGGGTTGGCATGGAGACTCCCGGTTCGTTGTGAAGACTAAAGCATATCCGCAACGGGAAGACAGGCCAAACCCTACGAATACGTGAGCAAATCAAACCCGAAACGCCGACAATCAGGGGTATGGCCAACCGCCCCGTGATCGCGCATGTGCTGCACCGCCTGGACCGGGCGGGCGCGGAGGTCCTCGCGGCGGGGCTGGCGCGGGGGCTGGCCGACCGGTTCGACTTTATGTTCCTGTGCCTGGACGGGCCCGGGGTCTTGGCGGACGAACTGGCAGACGAGGGTTTTGCGGTCGAAGCGCTCGGCCGCCAGCCCGGGCTGGACCGCACGCTGGCCAAGCGGCTGCGCGATCGGCTGACGCACCACCGCGTCGGCCTGATCCACGCACACCAGTACACGCCGTTCTTTTACAGCGCGGTGTCCCGCGGGCTGTTCAAAAACACCACGCCCCTGCTGTTCACCGAGCACGGCAGACACGTCCCGGACACCACCTCGCTCAAGCGACGCCTGGCCAACAAGCTGCTCCTTAAGAAGACCGACCGAGTCACCGCCGTGAGCCAGTTCGTTAAGCACGCGCTCATCAAGAACGAAGGCATGCCCGCGGCGCGCATCGACGTCGTCCACAACGGCATCGACCCCGGCCCGGAGCCCAACGAAGACGGCCGCGCCGCCGCACGCCAGCAACTGGGCATCACCCCTGACCGGCCCGTCGTCATGCAGGTCGCTCGCTTCCACCCCGTTAAGGACCATGCCACCGCGCTGCGGGCCTGGTCGATCGTCCATGCGCAGATGCCCGACGCCCTGCTCGTGTTCGTCGGCGACGGGCCGGAGCGCGACAACCTCGAAGCGCTGACGCAGCAGCTCGAGCTGCAAGACGCGGTCCGCTTCACCGGCGGCGTCGACGACGCCCGCCAGCTCATCCCCGCGGCCGACCTGTGCATGCTCAGCTCGCTGAGCGAGGGCCTGTCCGTCACCCTGCTCGAGGCGATGGCCGCGGGCAAGCCCATCGTCGCGACCGATGTTGGTGGCAACCCCGAGGCCGTCGTCAACGGGCAGACCGGCCTGCTCGCACCTTCACGCGACCCCGGGGCCCTGGCCGGCTGCGTCATGCAGCTGCTGCCCAACGCCCCCTACACCGCCCGGGTTTTGGGCCAGGCCGGCCGACAACGCCTGCTCGAGCACTTCACCGCCGACCGCATGCACCGGGCCTACGCCCAGCACTACGAATCCTTGGCTGCAGACGCTTCAAGCCGGTGAAGCGGGCGTGTAGACTAGAAGCATGAAACACCTGCTCACCATCTTTTCTCTCTGCATACTCGGCCTGACGGGTTGTGGCAACGGCAACAGCGGCAGCAACAATAGCAACAGCAGCGCCGCCGACACGACGCCCGGCGAAACCGTCGAGGCCTTCGCCTACGCCATGCAGGCCGGCGACACGGACAAGCTCAAAGCACTCTGCCCCGACTTCGAGGCGAACCTGTCTGCCGACGAGATCCAGGCCCTCGCCGCGACGCTCGCGAGCAACGCCCGGGCCAACGGCGGCATCGCGTCGATCACCATCGACAAGGAAGACGTCGACGGCGACACCGCGACCGTCACCGCCACCCTGACCAACGGCAACGGGCTGTCCGGCACCGAAACCTTCGACCTCAATAAAACAGACGGCAAGTGGCTGATCGATATGACCGACTCCTTCGATCAGCTCCCACAAGACGAGCCCGAGGGCGCTGCGACCGAATAAACACGGTCTCTGCCCGCCAAGGCAAATCACCCGCCGAAGATTCACAGGGCTGAGAACCGCCTGCCGATACAATGGCACGTATGAAACCCAGAGGGGCCATCTTGTTCAACAGGCGATGGAAGAAGCTGCTCGCCGCCGCGCTGTGCCTGATCCTCGTCGGCGGCGCAATCGCCGGCTGGTCCATCCACCGCGCGACCGACGTCACCCGCGTCGACCCGATCGCGGTGCCCGGCGATATCGATCTGCGCACCGGCGACATCATCGTGGCCGGCGGCGTCTCGCTGCAGAGCCGGGTCGTCCTGGCGATGACCGACGACAACCGGTACTCGCACGTCGGCATCATCCAGGTGACGCCCAACGGCCGGTTCGTGATCCACGCCGCGCCGACGGGCGCGGGCGATGGCGGCGTCGGCGACAAGGTCGCGCGCATCCCGCTTTCGCTGTTCCTCGCCGAGCGCGGCTACGTCGCCGTGCAGGTCATGCGGCTCAAGGCCCAGACCGCCGAGGCGATGCAGCTCGCTCAGGACGCCTGCGACTACGCGTATGCCTGTGTCGAGCAGCATGTCCCCTTCGACAACAACTTCGACCTCGCCGAGCAGGACACGATGTACTGCAGCGAGCTGGTCTACCTCGCCTATCAGCACGCGGGCTTGGACTGGCCTGATACAATTATCCGCTCGGTATCAACCGTCATCAAGGACGGGCCGATCATCGCACCCGATGCATTTACCCAGTGCGACGCGCTGGAAACCGTTTGGCAACATTTCTCAGAAAGGGAACAATCATGAAGCACCTCCTCACCGCACTACTCCTCGTCTGTTCGTTCGCCCTCGTGGGCTGCGGCGGCAGCGCCGGCCCCGGCGACACCGTCAAGGAACTCAACTACGCCATGGAAAAGGGCGACGTTGAAACCGTCAAGAAGATCGTCCCCGGCATGGCCGGCATGGTCGGTGACGAGAAACTCAAGGGCATGCTCACTGAAGCCGCCGCCGAAGCCAAGAAGAAGGGCAACATCAAGTCCATCGAGATCCTCAAGGAAGAGATCAACGGCGACACCGCCACCGTCGAGCACAAGGTCACCTGGGGCAACGGTGACGAAGACACCGACACCTCCGAGTTGGCCAAGGTCGACGGTCAGTGGGTCGTCAGCATGGACGACATGGACAAGGGCAACGGCGGAAACATCAACTTAGGCGGCGGTGACGACGGCGACGCCGACTTCCCCGATGACTTCGAAGTCCCCACCGAGTAAACAACCGCCAACAGACGATCAAGACTACAACAAAGGCCCACGCCCGTGCGTGGGTTTTTTCATGCGCAAACACCGTTCTCAAGGCCCGCGCACCGTTCGCGCCGATAAACTCCAGGGACCCGCCTTGCCCCCTGTCCCCACGGGAGAGGGTTGGGGTGAGGGGCGACCCGAGAGAAGTTCAATGCCCATGCAACAACTAGCCCGCCATCTGCTGACCGCCCTGCTCCTCACCCTGCTACCGCTGACCGCGGCGGCAGAGATGGAGTCGGCCCTTCGCAATCACATCGCCAACGCCGACCTCCGCGGCACCAAGGTCTCTGTCTGCGTCATGGACGTCGGCGAGCGCCTGCTGCTCACCGAGATCCACGACGAGCGCGAGATGATCCCCGCCTCCAACATGAAGCTGATCACCTCCGCCGCCGCGTTGCACACCCTTGGCAAGGACTTCACCTTCACCACCCGGCTCAAGCTGCTGTCCAACGAAGAGTCCCCCGCCGGTGACGGCCTGCCCGCGCTGATCGTGCAGGGCGACGGGGACCCCGCCTTCGGCTCGCCCAACGTGCTCGAAGACGCCGGCTACAGCGTCGAACAGATGCTCGGGTGGTGGCTCGACGCCGTCGAAAAGACAGGCCTCAACCAGTTCGGCCAGCTCATCATCGACGACCGCGTTTTCGAGCACGGTGAAGATCAACGCGTCCACCCCACCTGGAAAAAGGCCCAGCTGCACAAGTGGTACTGCGCCCAGGTCATGGGTGTGAACTTCAACGACAACTGCTTTAGCATCAAGGTCTCGCCCACCCGAACCGGGCAGGACGCCAACGTCAGCGTCTACCCCTTCGGCCCGTTTGTCCAGACCGAGATGCGCCTGACCACCGGCCGGACCGACCAGTGGGACATCATCACCCGGCACGATTCCAACCGCCTGGCCTTCCGCGGCCAGGCCCGCAACCGTCAGACAAAATACGTCGCCATGCACGACCCGGCGATGGTCTTCGGTGAGATGCTCAAGCACGAACTGGCCAAGCGCAGCATCACGGTCGGCGAGGTCGTCCGCCCCGCCGGGGACCAGCGTCTGCCCGACGGCAAGGTGCTGCACAAGCTCAACACGACGCTGCAGGCCGTGCTCAACCGCGTGAACCAGGATTCGATCAACATGTATGCCGAGGCGATCCTCAAGCGCTCGGGCCACGCGATCACCGGCGCGCCGGGCACGTTCGAAAACGGCGCCTCCGCCGTCCGCGACTACCTGACCAGGAGGATCAAGGACCCCACGCTCGCCGCGTCGATCAAGATCGCCGACGGCTCGGGCCTGTCCCGCGACAACCGTGTCAGCGCAAGAGCCCTCGTCGAGGTCCTCCGCGTGCAGGCGACCAACAAAGACTTCCGCCCCTTCATCGCCTCGATGGCGACACCGGCCAACCGTGAGTCCATCGGGAAACGATTCGACGACGACAACGCCCTGATCGCCGACCTCTATGTCAAGACCGGCACGATCAACCACGTCTCCGCCTTGTCCGGCTACCTCGTCTACCCCGATACCGGCCCGGAGAACACCGCCCGCGTCCTGGCCTTTAGCATCCTCGTCAACGGCCACGGCCTGGGCCAGGCCCGCAACATCTCCGCCGCCACGGTCCGCAAGCTGCAGGACGAGCTGGTCAAGATCATGGACGAAGAAGCGGTGGGCGCGTTGGTGCCGTGAGAGTCATTCGCCTTGCAATAACACCGCGCGTTATGCGTTGGATCGTTATGTGATTGCATGTAGAGGTCACGCCTCGCCTACTGATGCGTGCGAGTAATCGAATCGCAAACAGCGACGCCGGCCAAGAACTAGGCGAGCCGCGTGGCGGTGATAAGCCAAAGGGTGACCTACATACAAAAAACACCGGGTGAACCCCGCTGTGCGTACTGTTTTGCGGGATACGGGGCGTGCCGCATATAGATCGCCCCACCCTAATCGTACAGGCTCGGGTTCAGCCTGATGTAAGGCCTGCCATAGACTTCCTTGGCACAGAAGAGGTCAAGCCGGACCATCGCGGCGACCACATCAAGGTGCTGCCCGTACCGGCTAAGGGGAAGCCAGTCGTTCTTCTCGTGTAGTTCTTTCGCGATACGGCGCGCAGGCTCAAGATGCTGATCGGGGACGCTCCGGGCATTCGTGAGATCGCGCAGGCCGTCGGCCGTAATCTGCGGGATCACCAAAAACATCGCGAACGCAAACTCACCAGCGATCGCGTTGTCCCCGGTCACCTGCTCCATAAACGTCCGTTCATCACGCACCTCGATCACGGCGTCTTCGTTGAAGTAGAAATAGCCCGTCGCCAGTACGAGCACCAACGCAACACCGCCTACTCCCAGCAGAATCCACATCACAAACGGCACCGAACCGTTGCCCCCGAACGCCGCAATCAGCCACATCACCCCGGCTATTAAACCCAGTACAACCAGCCAGCCGATCCCCCCGGCCACGAGCATGCCCACGCCGGCCTTCCGGCTCGACGCCATACGCTCCGCTATCGCAGTGTCCAGATCAAACCCCGCCATACCCAGATTGTAACTCGACTCGATCCTAGTAGGCTGCCACCCCGGGCAGGGGAAAAGGGCAACCCTGTTCTTATCCCATCACAAACGATTCGTTCCGGCGGTTGCCGAGCTACATCATCGACTTCATCCCCGATATCGGCAGGGCCGAGAGGGATGAAGTCGCGACGAAGAGCAGGTAAAACGCAGCGGTACCGGTCATGATGAGCGAGACGGCCCTCTGGCTCAATCCTTGGTCTTGTCTAAAGCCCTGCCGGCTTGGCGACGACGATTGCCTTGTTCGATCAGGACCTGCCGGCCGCTTGGGCCCAGCAAATCGTTGACGGCCTGGCCATTGGTTTTGGTGTAATCCTTGGCGCGGTGGACGCGGAAGTTGGGTTCCTTACCGGCTTGCTTGAGCGTTTCATTGATCATCTTCTCGCCGCGCATCAAACGATCATTGAACAGCTTCTTCTGCATCCGCATCAGCTCACGGCCCTTGGCGTTCATCTTTGTCTGATGCTTCCACATCGCCCTGCGGGCCTCCTCCGCATCGTGCCAAGCACGGTAGGTGCCGAACTTCATCGCCGCCTCGGTGTAGTTGGGCATCTTGGCGGTGGTAATTATTTTGACCATGGTGCCATGGCCCGCCCCTGCCTTTTTCAACGATTCGTTGACCGCGACATAATCGTCCATCAGTTTCTTGGCTTGACGGAATTTATCGCTCAGCTCTTTGTCGGTTTGCCGATCCTGCGCGAGTTCTCCAAGGCCCTTGGAGATGGCGCGTAGCTGCTTAAGCTCGCCAGGTGTGTGTGAACCGGCAACGGCCAGCGCGAGCGTCTGCTGGGATTTGGTCGCCTGCCGGATCAGTTCATGCCGCTTACCGTCCCACTTCAAGCTCTCATCCAGCGTCCATTTGTCGCGTTTCTGCATCATGTGTTCGAACAACGCCTTCTCAGAATCCACGACATCCTTCTTAAACTTCTTCCCACTCGGCGAGTCGCCGAGGTCCGGCAGCGCGATGGGCTTGACCGGCTTGGTCGGGGGTGGGCCGAGCTTCTCGGGCTTGTCGGCCTTCGGCGCACTGGCGTTTGGATCATAGCGCTGGGGGCCATTGGGAATCTCGGCGGGCACCTTGCCGCCGCGTGCCTTGATCTCGTTGGCGATGCTCTTGAGCCGGCTGCGGGTAATCGAGTAAAGATAGGCGTCGATCTGCTTGCCCTCGAGCGCCTGCTTGTCCATCGCCTTGAGCCGGGCCAAGTCCTCGTTGAACATGCGCTCAAGCTCGTCCATCGGGACCTCGTTCGGGCCACCCGCATTAATCACGGGGTTGTGCGGGGGCAGGCCCTCTTGTGGCGCGTACTCATTCAAGGGCTGATCCGGTTGGACAGCGTAGAAGACCAGGTCGTTGCCGTAGCTGCGGATGCGCCCATGGATACCCATGGCCTTCTCGTGGTTGACCTCCCCGGCGGCTTTGGCCAGCGCCTGAACCTCCTCGCTCTCGTGGCTTTCGAGTTCGGAGTAGTACAGGCCGTACGCCGTCGTCTGGACGCGTTGGGCCATGACCTCCGCGATCTCTTCGTGCCGCTCGCGGTAGGCGTACATGCCTTGTGCGAGGTAGTTGACCTGCCCAGGCGTCAGGCTGCCCTGCTTGCGGATTGTGGACTGGCTTTTGCGCAGCTCGTGGGCCTGGTTCGTATAGAACCTGCTGGCCGAACTCCAATCCATATAGACCCAGCCGGCCCAGGACTCGACGTAGTTGTGGCGGTCCTCGGCGCCGACGGTCTCGAACGCGTTGCCAAGCGTACGCTGCGAGTTCTTGCCGTAGCTGTAGTGGCGGCCAAGGGCGTGCTGGTCGCGGGCGATCTCAGTCGCCCAGATATCCAGCAACTGCATGGCCTCTTCGCGCGACAGGTTGGGCAGCTCAACGCCCGGCGCTGCGGGCTCAGCATCGGGCGCATCGGCGGGGCCGACAGGATCCGTGTCGGCAGGTGGGTCGGTCGCCGTCTCGCCGGCACCCTCAAGCGCGTCGGTCAGGTCCGCAGCACTAGGGAAGCCGACGAGCAGGCCGGTGAACAACCCGAGAATAAACCAAACCCTGTATTGCAGCATGTCGAACCCTCACTGTAGGACTACAGATAAAACCGGACGATAAACCCGTCCTGTTATACCGGGGCCGTGCAGGGCATGGCAAGGGTGATTCGAAATTGCGAGAGGGGGCTTCACCTCAAAGAAACAGGCGACCCGTAAGCCTTTGTGATACGGACTGAGATAGGGGTAAGGCCTACCCCGGTTTATTGAGGGCCTTTTCTGGGGGTGTTAGCGGGCAACCCCGACGAGTGGTCGTGGACGATCACCCAGTTGCCGTCGATCTTTTGGCACAGCAACGTGGTCAGGCCGGTTGAGTAGGACTGGTCCGCTTTCATCTCGTTGTGGAAGCGGGCAAAGACCAACGCGGTGTCAGCGGTGATCACGGTCGTCTCGATATCGGTGAACCAGAGGTCACTCTTGGCGATGGACTTGGCGTAGCGCTCTTTGAGCGGGGCCCAGCCCTTTGTGATCCCGGTGGGGGTGGCGAAGGTCAGGTCGGGGGAGTTATGGAAGGCGAGCATGAACGCGTCCAGGTCGTCGGCGGTCCAGGCGGCGGCGGAGGCGTACATCATCTGACTCAACGCTCGCTCGGTGCGAATCCCCTCATCGGTCTTGTCATGGAGGTACCGGCCGGTGCAACCCATCATCGCAAGGAGCATGGTAAGGAGCAGGAATCGAGTCATGGCGGGGTCCTGTTGATTTTCGTGCGTTGGCAGGATTGAATACTATCAATCTAACCAAATGCTGACGCGTTGACAGGCACTTGCCTAGACCCGCCGCGTGTGGTCGGCTACGCTGTCCGGGTTGTGACCCCGATCACCCTGCGAGCTTTGACCAAACGCTTCGGCGAGACGACCGCCGTGGACGCGATCGATCTGGATATCCCGGCCGGCGACCTGTTCTTCCTGCTCGGGCCGTCGGGCTGCGGGAAGACGACGCTGCTGCGGATGATCGCGGGGTTCAGCGACCCGACCCGGGGGACGATCCGGTTCAGCGACGATGATGTCACGCACATGCCCGCCAACAAACGCGACACGGGGATGGTCTTCCAGGGCTACGCGCTCTGGCCGCACATGACCGTCCGGCAGAACGTGCGCTTCGGGCTAGAAGTCCGCAAGATCGGCAAGGCCGAGATGAACCAACGCGTCGATGAGGCGCTGGCCAACGTCCAGCTCACGCCCTACGCCGACCGCAAGACGAACCAGCTCTCGGGCGGTCAGCAGCAGCGCGTGGCGCTCGCGCGGGCACTCGTGATCAAGCCGAGGGTGTTGTTGCTGGACGAACCACTCTCGAACCTGGACGCGAAATTGCGTTTGGACATGCGTCAGCAGATCCGCGACCTGTGCAAGGCCTCGGGGATCACCGGCGTGTATGTCACGCACGACCAGCACGAGGCCCTGTCCATGGCCGACCAGGTCGCCGTGCTCAACCAGGGCCGGGTCGTCCAGGCCGGCCCGCCGACGAAGCTGTACCGCCGCCCCGCCAACCGCTTCGTCGCCGACTTCCTGGGCGAGACCAACTTCATCCCAGGCGAGGTCGCGGGCACCGAGGGCGAGCACATCATGCTCAACACCCCTTTCGGCAAGCTGGCGTCCTCCGTCTTCCCCGAAGACCTGCCCCAAGGCGGCGCGGTAACCTGCTCGATCAGGCCCGAGGCGGTCCAACTGATCGACGCCGCTCAGGCCAATGGCAAGCCCAACACCTTTGCCGCCGAGCAGACACGCTTGATCTACCTCGGCTCGCTTGCCCAGCACCGGCTGAGCGTCGCCGACCACGAGCTCAAGGCCTTCGAGCTCAACCCCCAGCCCGCCAACACCGGCCAGACGCTCACCTGCCAGGTCGACCCGGCCGACGTGGTGATCCTGCAGGACTGACTCAAGCCAGCCGCGATAGAGATTGATGCGGGTTTGCCCACGGGCGAATGTGTGCTAAACTTTCCGGCTCGACAATCGAATAAACCAATCCCCTGTAGCTCAATTGGTAGAGTAGGTGACTGTTAATCACTTGGTTGCTGGTTCGAGTCCAGCCGGGGGAGTTGCACCAAGCCGGACTCGAACCGGCTTAACAAAAAGCCGCCCCTGTAGGAGGCGGCTTTTACACTTTCATGGAGAGCGATTCAAACATACCGATCAAAGAACACGGAGAGTTCTTCGGGATGCGTGCCTAAGTAATCGTATGCCGCGGCACGCAGCGGATCGAGGTCTAGCCATTTCATTTCCTTCTCAACTTGCAGAGCATCGTAATAGCCTTGGACGAAATCTAAATCCGTCCACGGATCCGCCCTGTTCTGCATCACCATGGTCGGTATGGTGATCTTGCTGACATCGGGCATGAAGGTCCGCTGGGACAGATCGAAACCTAGACGCTGCTTGGAGACGACGCCGCCTGGTTTGTTGAGAAAGCCCGGCATGCCGAACGCTTTGACGAACTCGTTGTAGTGCAGGGGCTGCAAGGCGATCATGGCCTTGAGGTTGGGGAAGCGTGATAAACCCTGCTCGCCTATACCGAAGCCGTAGGTTGTCGATGATGCGCCCATGCAGATGCTGAGCAGGCCTATCCCTGCATCCTTGTAATCCGGGTGGGTGCTTATGAAGTTGACCGCCGCGATGACATCTTTGCTTTCTTCCGGGCCCCACGAGATCCATGGGCATGACCCGGAGTCGCTCTCCCCATGGTTGCGGAGATCGTACATGAGTACCGAGTAGCCCTGCTCCCTGAGATGCTTCGCCTGCCGGAGGAAGGAGATGTCTTGCTTCCACATCTTGATCATACCCTTGCCCTTAGGCGAATAGCCCGCACGGCTGCACTGCACGCCGAAGTGCGACTGGATTACGACCTTATCCTTGCCGCCTTTGATTAACCAGCCACGAAGTGTGACGCCGTCTTCCGATTTAAACTCGACGTTCTCGTAATCCAGGTCAAAGTCCTCGGGCCGATCAAAGACGGGTGACTTGCCTGGCTTAATCATCATGTTGGAAACCATCTTGCCGATCATGTCGTGTCTCCTAGGGTCGGGCGAGCGTCGCCGGTGTTCTGGTAATTCGATCTATCCATGGTAAGAAGCTTTCCCCGGCAAACGACATGCCGGGGAAAGCGAGGGGGATCGTTGCGTCTATTCAGGAGCCCATCATGGCCTTGACCTGGGCGAAATAGTTTTCGTCGGTAGCACCTTCACGCATCGCAAGCATCTCTTCGGCTCCACCGGCTGCGGGGTATCGCATCTTTTCCGACCCATCCGTGATGGCGTCATAGATGACCACTGCACAGTCCGCAGCCGGAGAAGAGGTCGTAAACACGTTCTCGATCGCGCTAAGCATTGCCTGAACGGTGGGCTGGTACTCGCTTAACGATTCATCATTGGTAAAGTCGAATGACCGGCCGCCGAAGTCGGTTGCGATCGCACCGGGCTCAATGATCTTGACACGGATTCCCAGCGGAGCGAGCTCGTAGTGCAGCGACTCCGTAAGGCCTTCAACCGCCCACTTCGTGCCGTGGTATAGCGTGCCTAGCGGGAACGTGAGCTTGCCCCCGACCGAGGAGACATTCGCGATCACACCCGTCTTGTTCTGACGCATGTGTGGGAGAACCGCTTTCGTCACTGCGAGCAGGCCGAGCACATTGGTGTCCCACTGACGCCGAATCCCGTCCATCGGGAATGCCTCGAGAGGGCCATAGGCACCGTAGCCCGCGTTGTTCAACAACGCATCAATGCCTCCAAACTCCGCAATTGCTAGAGCAACTGGCTTCATTTTTCTCCCCACCCGCATGAGATGAAGTAGTTGCGGCACTCGTTGGCCTGCACTGCTCGCAAGGCGTCGGCTACCGCGTCGCTCAACGCGTCGAACGTATTCGCCTCTACGCGGCGCAGC
>JAHQVV010000226.1 GCA_019634195.1 Phycisphaeraceae bacterium
GGATCGACGCGCAGCTATTGATGCGGAACTATAAGGGCTTCCTCGGTGGGGGCGATGGTAGCGGCGGCGGGCGGATCCGGCCGACGCGGGGCTAGTTCAGACGAAAGTTGAGCGGGCGGCGGGCTTTGGGTACAATCCCCGGTTCGCTGCAGGCCCGCGAAGCGGGGCGTAGCAGCGAGATGGTTAAGCTTAAAACGCCCGAACAAATTGAGAAAATGCGTGCCGCCGGCAAGGTGGTCCGCAAGGTCCACAACCGGGTTGCAGAACTCTGCAAGCCCGGCATCACCACCCGCGAACTCGACGACGAGGCGCAGCGGGTCATAGACGAAAGCGGGGCGACGGGCCTGTTTAAGTGGTACCCGACGTACAAGCCCGGAACAGGCTTCCCCGCAACGCTCTGCATCTCCGTGAACGAAGAAGTCGTCCACGGCATCGCGAGCGACCGGCAGATCAAGGACGGCGACGTCGTCGGCATTGACTGTGGGGTAAAGGTGGACGGGTGGTGCGGCGACGCCGCGAACACCATCCTCGTCGGTGATGTGAAGGACGACGTCAGGCGGATGTGCGAAGCGACGCAGCGCTGCTTGGAGATCGCGATCGAAAATGTCAGGCCCGGCCGAAAGTGGAGCCAGGTCGCACGCCTGATGCAGAAGTACGCGGAGACACGAGGCTACGGCGTCGTCCGCGAGTTTGTAGGGCACGGCATCGGCTCGAGCATGCACGAAGAGCCAAAGGTGCCCAACTATGTCAGCCGCGAAACGCTTCGCGACGACATCGACCTGCGGGAGGGTGTGGTCCTCGCGATTGAACCGATGCTCACGCTCGGCAGCAGAAGGGTCAAGACACTCAGCGACCAATGGACGGTCGTGACAGAAGACGGCAAGGCCTCGGCTCACTACGAGCACACCGTGGCCGTGACCCGGGACGGAGCCGACGTCCTCACAGACGGACGCTAACGAAACAAACCGCGGATCAATCCGCAACGGAAAGATACACGTTTGCCCAAAGAAGACGCGATCCAACTAGAAGGCGAAGTGATCGACACCCTGCCCAACGCGATGTTCCGCGTGAAGCTGGAGAACGACCACGAGATCATCGCCCACATCTCCGGCAAGATGCGGAAGTTTTACATCCGCATCCTCCCCGGCGACAAGGTCACCGTGGAGGTCAGCCCCTACGACGTGACCAAGGGCCGCATCACTTACCGACACTAGGAACGACTTGTTCGTCGCGACACGCGACCACGCTTAAGAAAGAAAGGCAAAAGCCATGAAGATCCTCAGCTCCCTCCGCAGCGCCAAGCGCCGGCACGCCGACTGCAAAGTCGTGCGTCGTCGTGGCAAGGTCTTTGTCATCTGCAAGAGCAACCCCAAGTTTAAGGCCCGCCAGCGCTGACTGGTGGGGCAGGCTTCCAGCCTGTCATGAAAGACCGGATCACGGGCAAGATGCCTGTGCTGCCAAACACCCCCGAAGCCAGGTTCCCGCCGACAACAGGAAAGTGGAGCCGACCAACTTCAAGGAAAAGATTATGCCCCGTATCGCAGGTATCGACGTCCCCGACAACAAGCCGCTGCGCATCTCGATGCGCTACATCTACGGCATCGGCCCGAAGTTCGCTGAGGCAATCCTCGCGGAAGCAAACCTCGACGGCCAGATGCGTGCCAAGGAACTGACCGAAGACGACATCGCCAAGATCAACGGCATCATCGAAGGCGGATACGTCATCGAAGGCGCCCTGCGTCGTCAGGTCGGCCAGAACATCCAACGCCTCCGCGACATCCGCAGCTACCGCGGCGACCGCCACCGCCACGGCCTGCCCGTTCGCGGCCAGCGCACCCAGACCAACGCCCGTACACGCAAGGGCCGTAAGAAGACCGTTGCCGGTAAGAAGTCGGTCAAGGGTATGAAGTAACGGCCGACGGTCGTTACCCGCCGCGAAGCGGCACTTTGCGTAGCAAAGGTTTAGCGGAAGGCCCGAAGGGCCCCGTTCAACACACCAACCACCCCGATCGCTGCGTAGCGATCATCACAAGCCAGGACCCCGCCCTTTGGGAAAGCGGGTCCGCAGCTTAAGGAATGCCAACCATGGCCAAGAAGTCGAAAAAAGTCCGCAAGAATGTGACCCGTGGCGTCGCCCACGTCAAGGCCTCGTTCAACAACACCATCGTCACCATCACCGACGTCAACGGCGAGACCCTCTGCTGGGACTCGGCCGGCACGGTGAACTTCAAGGGCTCGCGTAAGTCGACCCCCTTCGCCGCGACGCGTGCCGCTGAAGAAGCCGCCGCTAAGGCCAAGAAGTTCGGCATGCAGGAGGTCGAAGTGAAGGTCCGTGGCGCCGGCCCCGGCCGTGAGTCGGCCGTCACCGCGCTGCAGCGCGCGGGCCTGAAGGTCACCGCGATCGAAGACCACACCGCGATCCCGCACAACGGCTGCCGCCCCAAGAAGAAGCGGCGCGTCTAAGAAGCCCACCCTTTTTACCTTGGGGACAGAAGCCGACGACCGCTTTCGCAGCATGTGGTCTGAGCGCGTGATCCCCGAGGCGTTGCCTTTCCCTTTGCAACCGCTGCGATGATTGGAGCACCCCATGCGTATCCGCTGGCGTGGACTGGAACTTCCCCACCGTGTGATCTCCGACGAGGAAACCCTGTCGGACACTTATGGCAAATTCACCATCGAGCCGTTCGAACGCGGCTTCGGTACAACCGTCGGTAACTCCCTCCGCCGGATCCTGCTGTCTTCCCTGCAGGGCGCGGCGATCACGGGCGTGAAGATCAAGGGCGCCGCCCACGAGTTCACCTCGCTCGAAGGCGTCACCGAAGATGTCACCGACATCATCCTCAACGTCAAGAACATGATCGTCTCCCTCGAGGGTGACGAAGACGCGATGCAGACCATGCGGCTGCAGGCCGAAGGCCCGGGTGAAGTCACCTGCGACCTCATCGAAGCCGACACCTCCGTCACGATCCACAACCCGCAGAACCTCCTGGCGACGCTGACCAAGCAGGTCGACTTCGACATGGAGTTCGTCGTCGAGAAGGGCCGTGGCTACGTCCCCGCTTCCGAGCAGTACTCGGACCCGGCCGAGGAGATCGAGGTCGGTCTGATCCCGGTCGATGCGATCTACTCGCCGGTCACCCGCGTCCGCTACAAGGTCGAGGACACGCGTGTCGGTCAGAAGACCAACTACGACAAGCTGATCCTCGAGGTCTGGACCAACGGGACGGTCACGCCCGAGATGGCGCTGGTCGAAGCGGCCAAGATCCTGCGTAAGCACCTCAACCCGTTCGTGCAGTACTTCGAGCTGGGCAAAGAACTGGCCAGCGAATCCGCGGCCGCCGCGGCAAAGGTCGATGAAGACCTCATCCGCAAGCTGCAGATGCCTGTGACCGACCTGGACCTGTCGGTGCGTGCGGCGAACTGCCTGGACGCGGCGAAGGTCGACACGGTCGCGGAACTCGTCTCGATGACCGAGGGCGAGCTGCTGAAGGTTCGCAGCTTCGGCCGCACATCGATGCGTGAAGTGAAGCGTAAGCTGTCCGATATGGGCTTGGAACTCGGGATGGACATCCCCGAAGAAGCCGAGCCGATGGACGCCTATATCGACACCGACGAAGAGGCGGAAGCACCGGCCGCTGAGTAAGCAAACGCGACGCGTCGGTGAGAGCCAACGCGTCGTTTTTATGGGCCACCGAAGCCCCGGGCCTCTGTGAAGGCCCCTTGCCCCGAACGCGACAGCCGCCTGCGGCCTAGCACTGCAACAGCAGCCGGGAGTGGATCGCCGACGGGATGTCTCACCCCGCTCGGCCCGACCAAAAGGAGCACCCCGATGAGACACCGCGTGTACGGCCGAAAGCTCGGTCGAAAAACCAACCACCGCAAAGCCATGTTCCGCAACATGGCCGTCGCGCTCTTTACCCACGGCCAGATCACCACGACCGTGCCCAAGGCCAAGGCCCTGCGCCCGTTCGTCGAGAAGCTGATCACCCTGGCGAAGAAGGGCGACCTGCACAACCGCCGCCGCGCCATCTCCGCGCTGGGCGGCGACAAGAACAGGATGGTCGACGAAGAAGGCGAAGGCATCGAGCGCAACCGCTTCGGCGAGCTCAAGAAGGCGCCGAAGATCGTCAAGCACCTGTTCGAAGAGATCGCCCCGCGTTACGAAGACCGCGACGGAGGCTACACCCGCATCATCCGCCTGGGCACCAACCGCCTGGGCGACGGCACCGACCTCTGCGTGATCCAACTCGTCGGTAGCGAAGACGACGACGCCCCGCAGGTCGCCGGCAGCCGCACCCGCCGTGCGAAGAGCAACAAGCGCATGGAATTCGCCGCCAAGCTCGCCAAGGGCGGCGCGGCCGCCGTCTCCGAGCCCGAGGTTGAAGAAGAAGCCGCCGAGGAGGCACCCGCCTCTGAAGAGGCGCTCGTCGAGGCCGAAGAAGAAAAGAAAGACGGCGAGTAAGCCGGGACAGTACTTTTAATCAAAGAGCCGATCCGGTTTGCCGGGTCGGTTTTTTTGTGTAGCGGGCGACGCGAAGCGTCCCGTTGCGAGTCATCGAAAACGCTTCGCCCGGGAGGCTTCGTCTCTCCCGCTACACTGTCCAGCACATGAAAATCCTCCTGACCAATGACGACGGCATCGAGGCCGCTGGCCTGCACGCCGCCTACGACGCGATCAAGGACCTCGGCGAGGTGCATGTCGTCGCGCCGGCACGCGTCCAGTCCGCGACCAGCCACGCGATCACGCTGCATCGGCCGATGGTGGTCACCCCCTATGAATGCGACAAGTTCAAAGGCTTTGCGGTCGATGGTCGGCCTGCGGATTGTGTCAAGCTCGCGCTCGCCGAGCTCGTCGGGCCGGTCGACCTCGTCATCAGCGGGATCAACCACGGCGCGAACGTTGGCATCAACGTCCAGTACTCGGGCACCGTCGGCGCGGCGCGCGAGGCCGCGTTCCAGGGCGTGCCCGCGATCGCGTTGAGCCTGCACCTGGGCGACAAGACACAGGACCACTACATCCGTGCCGCAGGACACGCCCGCCGCGCGATCGATACCGCGCTCCAGGCCGGCATCGATCAAGGGGTGCTGGTCAACATCAACGTCCCGATCTTGGACGCGGGTGCCGAACCCGTTGGCATAAAGGCCGTGCCGTTGAACGTGTCGCCGATGCACGACCGGTTTAACAAGGCCGCCGACGACGAAGGCAATACGACGTACCAGGCTCAGGACTCGATGGCCTTTAGTGATCGCGGCGAGGCGACGGACGTCGACACGCTCTACGCGAAGTACATCACGCTGACGCCACTGCATTACGAGCAGACGGATACGGCGGCGTTGGATCGGCTGCGGGCACCGCTTGATTAGCATTGTTGGTTGTTCGGCGAGGCGGCTTAAGGCGCCCCGTCAAGCCGCCTAAACCTGCCGCAAATACCCGCGTTTTGCGATACGGCTAAACTTGTGCCATGGCGACCGAGATCCCCAACGAGAGCATCGACGCGACGGGGGAGCTCGAAGCGCTGATCCAATCACGCAACGGCGAGGCGATCGTTGCGTTTATGCGGCTGCTCCCGCCGGAAGACACGGCGTACACGCTCTCGCACCTGTCCGACGAGAGCCGCACGGACCTATTTAAGCAGCTCTCAGACGCGGCGCCCGAACTCGGCGCCGACCTGCTTGAGCACTTCGTGGATGAGTACACCGCGGACCTGATCGGCGAACTCGAGCCGGGGCAGGCCGCCGCGCTGGTGGACGAGATGGACTCGGACGAGCAGGCCGACGTCCTGTCGGAGCTCGACGAGGACGAAGCCGAGGCGATCCTCCAGGAGATGGACCCGGAGGAGGCCGAAGACGCCCGTGAGCGGATGGGCTACGACGAGGACGTCGCCGGCGGCCTGATGATCACCGAGTACCTGGTCTACAACCAAGGCCAGACCGTTGAGGAAGTGACCCGTGATCTGCACGAGAAAGCCGAAGAGCACATCGAGTTCGAGGTGCGGTACATCTATGTGGTCGACGATGCGGATCGCTTGACCGGGGTCGTGCCGATGCGTTCGCTGGTGTTTGTGCCCGGCTCGCGCAGGGTTGAGGAGCAGCAGATCCCCGAGCCCTTGACCGTCAATGTGCACACCTCGCTGGATGACCTGCACGACCTGTTCGACCGCGTGGACTTATCCGCGGTGCCCGTCATCGATGACCACGGCAAGCTGGCAGGCGTCGTCCAGCGTGCCTCGGTGCAGGAAGCCATCGGCGACCGCGAGTCCGAACAGTTCCTGCGCTTCGGCGGCATCATCGGCGGCGAAGAGCTGCGCTCGATGTCGATCGGCTCGCGCGCCGCCCGGCGCCTAGCCTTCTTGCTGCCCATTATGCTGCTGCTGCTCGCCTCGGCGACGGTGATCGCGCTGTTCGAAGACACGGTGAAAAAGCTGCCGATCCTGGCGGCGTTCTTGCCCGTGGTCGCGGGGATCTGCGGCAGCGGCGGCAACCAGGCGGTCGCGGTGAGCATCCGCGAGCTTTCGCTGGGCCTGATCGATTCGAGCGACTTTGTGCGCGTCTTGGTGAAGGAACTCGTCGTTGCGTTGATGATCGGGCTGGTCCTCGGCGTCGTGATGTTTGTGATTGTCTTCGCCTGGCAGCGGAACGTGCACCTCGCGCTCGTCCTGGGCGGGGCGATCCCGTTCGTCGTGACCGTCAGCAAAACCATCGGCGGGACCGTCCCCGTGCTGCTCAAAAAGACCGGTATCGATCCCGCGATGGCGTCCGGGCCGATCGTGACGACGGTGGTGGACTTGGTCGGCTTCTTTACCGTCCTGATGTTGGCGACGCAGATGCTGGATAAGCTGTTGTAGATTGGTAGGATTCAACGCCAAGACGCCAAGACGCCAAGACGCCAAGACGCCAAGACGCCAAGACGCCAAGACGCCAAGAAAGGCAAGCATGGCCAAGAAGGGGTATTCGATAAAGCAGCAATGGGGCCGGTGGAAGTTATGGATGGGGATGTCCGGTTTGTTTGCTTACGTTTTGTTTTTGTGTTCGTTGGTATGGCTCGATACCCCGCTTTGGTATTTCTGTCCTTCGCTGCCGTGGCTATTTTTTAGCGGGCTTCTCGTTGCATGGGCATCTCCCACCTTTAGAGCAACTGGCTTCATTTTTCTCCCCACCCGCATGAGATGAAGTAGTTGCGGCACTCGTTGGCCTGCACTGCTCGCAAGGCGTCGGCTACCGCGTCGCTCAACGCGTCGAACGTATTCGCCTCTACGCGGCGCAGCC
>JAHQVV010000227.1 GCA_019634195.1 Phycisphaeraceae bacterium
CGTCTTCTCACACACGTTCTAAGTGGTCTTCAGTTGTTGGGCCATCGCATCAGGCGAGCTTCGGCTGGATCATGCACTGGCGGCGGACGCGTTCGAGCACGCTGATCAGCAGCGCAACGGTCTGGTTGATCGAGTCGTCGAGTTGTTCGGGGTCGCACGGGTCCCCGCCTGTGGTCGCGAAGACCTGCTCGGATAGCATCGACCGGATCAGCGGGGCGAGGGCTTCGACGGGTTGGTTGGTGTTCTGGTAGATGATCCGCAGCAGCTTGGGGAGCACCCACTTCGCGGGCGAAAGCTGCAGCCGGGCGTGAGGCGGCGCGGTGCCGTCCGACGTTTTCCGCCGCCGGGCGGAGAGTTCATCCTCGATCCATTGCGTCGCGGTTCGTTCGATTGCCAGCATCATCGCGCACCTGCCCTTCCAGGTTGGTGGTCTGGCCCGATCGGGGCCGAAGGCATCCTGATTGTCGAGTCCCTGTCGAAACGATTGGCCTACTTAGCCAACCAACCAAGCCGGCGAACGCGGCAAAAGGCGGAACAAATCGCTGTCTTTGTCGGCCGCGCCGACGGTGAACCTCTATTCTGATGCTACTGTTGCGGCACGATGAATACAAGGTATTTTTTCTTGCTAGGCAAGAAAAACTTAGAACCCGTGTTCACGGCGTGAGGAAGATGTCCTCGTCCCGGTCCGCGTTGTCATCGGGCTGATAGAGCCAGATGTTGTCGCTGTTGTCTGCGTCGCGCTGGACGGCCGGGCGGATCATCCACTGGACCGAGCCGTCGCTGATCAGCACGTTCTGCCCCTTGCCGCCGTGGTTGGCGCTGCGGGTCATGCTCGGCACACCGGCTTGCCGTACCAGGCCCTTAGGCGTGACGCGGTACAGCGGGTTGGTGTCTGCGAAGATCGGGCGGGCCTTGAGGAAGATCCGGAACGGGCCTCCCGCGGCGGGGTTCTGGCCGTTGTAGAGCGCGGCGGGGTCCTGGCGCGAGCCGGTGGGGCAGGCCAGGTGCTGGGACGTGATGCGCTGCTGATCGAGCAGGACGAAGTAGCCGGCCTCGGACGCGGGCAGCGTCGTGCCGTCCACGCGTGTGCGGGCCAGCTTCGCCAGCGGGTTGTAGACCTCGGCCTCGGGCCGGGCGGCGCGGTGGGTCGCGCCCTTGTTGTCGATCGCGACCTGCTGGAGGTCGGCGCCCAGGCCCGCCAGGTTCTGGCTGCACTGGGCGATCTGGGCGTCGCGCTTAGCGTTGCTGAGCATGGGCAGCAGGATCGAGACGGCCAGGATCAGCAGCGCCGCGGTCGCCGCGATCTGCCGGATGCCGACGGTACCCAAGCGTTCGCCGCCGATCGTTTGCGTGGACAGTGCCGATCGCTGCTGCCGTGACCGGCGGTCCTGCTCGATGGTTTGAACAGTGCGGTCGGCGAGCCCACCCGGAACCGGCTCGTCAGTGGCGTGATTGAGCAGCCCCAGCACCCCTTGCACGCCCGCCACCCGCCCGCGGACACCGGCCGGCATCGGTCCATCAGAAAGCCCTTGGCGGCGCAGGTCCAGGAGCGCATCGAGCGCCTCGCCGTCGGCTGGCGAGAGCGACACCGGGGCGCAAGCCAGCACACCCGCAACGGTCCGCTGCGAGAGCCCGGGCTCGGCGTCGTTTGCTTCCCACTGATCGAGCAGCGACAGCAGCCGGCTGATGTGCTCGGCACGGTCGGGCTCGTCCGCACCAATCAACTCGGCCAGCGGTTCGCCCGCAAGCAGGCGGTCCAGCAGCTCGGCGTCAGCGGGGCTCAGGCGGAGTTCGGGATGGTTCGTGTCTTCTTGCATCACAGGCCAGGGCGTTGCGTCGTTGATACGCCCGTGGGGTTGATCGGGTTTGATCATTTTTTAGAACATATTCGAGTCGGTGGGGCGGGCGTCCCGCCTGCCGTTGGGCGCAGCCCAAACTGAGCTTTTATCACGGCTTCGCCGCGACGACAGGCGGGACGCCTATCCCACCTAAGGCAATCTTGTCAGCGATCCGAGATTTTGTCCGAGCTCCCCGGGAAACGGGCCTTCCAGAGCTGCGCGAACGTGCCCACCGCCGCGTGGAGCCGGCTCTTGACCGTCCCCAGCGGGATCGACAGCATCTCCGCGATTTCCTTGTAGGCAAACTGGTGAAAATAGGCCATCACCAGCACCTCCCGCAGGTGGTCGGGCAGCTGGTCCGCGATCTCCCGGACCATGGCCTTGACCTCCGCGTCGTCGGCGACCTGCGTCGGCAGGGGGATGTCCGCCTCCATGAGGTCGATGAAGCTCGCGCCCGAATCGCCTGACGAATCAATCGTCGCGGACAGCGGGGCGGTGCGCCGGCGTTTTTCTCTCCGCAGGTGGTCCCGGGCCTTGTTCGCCGCGATCGTGAAAAGCCAGGGCTTAAACCGCTTGGTCGCATCAAACGTCCCGGCCGACTGGTGCACCTGCAAAAACGCCTCCTGGAACAAATCCTCGGCAAACGCCCGGTTGCCCGCGAAGCGGATCAGGAAGTGGAACAGCTCTTTCTCGTACCGGCTGATCAGCTCGGGCAACGCCGCGACATTGCCCTCGCGGTACGCCACAACCAGCTGCTCGTCTTTGAGCGTGGTCAGGTCGACGTGATTCGAGCCGTCCGGCATGGGGGGATTGTAGGCCAAGCCGCGTATCAGGCCAGCCGCGGATTATTCCTCGACCTTTACAGGAAGTCGTGAAATGATTCTGCCGCCGGGTGTATTTAACCCGTACACGACAAACAAAACCCCTCAGCCAAGGAGCACCCATGCAGAATCAACCAACCATCGACCTCTCCCGCCGCCAAGCGATCAAGCGGATCGGCGCCGGATTCGCGGCCCTCGCGTTGCTGCCCGCCTTGCCCGCGCTGGCGAGCGACGGCAAACTCGATGAGGCCGTCCGGCTCAAGCACTTCAACCTCGGCAAGAACAAGCTCGCGCTGACGGGATACGACCCGGTCAGCTACCACGCCGGCAAGCCGAAGAAGGGCAGCAGCAAGCGGGCCCTGCGGTTCAAAGGCGTGATCTACCGCTTCGCGAGCGAGGCCAACAAGCAGACGTTCCTGAAAGACCCCGCGAAGTACGAGCCGGCCTACGGCGGGTGGTGCGCCTGGGCGATGCGCGAAGGCAGCAAGACCGAGATCGATCCGAAAAGCTACCTCGTCATCAACGACCGGCTCTACGTGTTTTACAAAGGATTCTGGGGCGACACGCGCAAAGACTGGAAAGCGCTCGCGAAGAAACAGACCAACGCCGCGCTCATCAAGCAGGCCGACAAGAGTTGGAAGAAATTTGTTGGCTAAGCCGAACCACAGGCCCGGCATGCCTTGGCTCCCTCTCCCTTCTAGGGAGAGGGTTGGGGTGAGGGTCCAGCGTTGTATTCACAATGAAAGATTGAACAAGCCTTGGCTGGTTTCGCGCCCGCCCCTCATCCCCCGCCTTCTCCCTAAGAGAAGGAGCCCGAACCGTGCCGGTGATACGCGATGCTGCCTTACACCCGCTCGGCCGCGACGAGGTCCTCGTAGGTCTCGCGTCGGCGGATCGTGAGGAACGCGTCGCCGCCGACCATGACTTCCGGCGGGTTGGGCATCGCGTTGTAGTGGCTGGCCATCACCATGCCGTACGCGCCGGCGCTGAACACCGCGAGCAGGTCGCCCCGATCGACCGGCGGGATCGGGCGGTCCTTGGCCAGGTAGTCGCCGGTCTCGCAGATCGGGCCGACAATCTCGCTGACCTCCAGGCCGTCGATGGCCAAGTCCTTCGCACGTTTGTCAGGAACAAACTCCGGTGCGACCTTGGTTGGCCAAATAAACTGCCAGGCCTCGTACAGCGTCGGGCGGATCAGGTGGTGCATCCCGGTATCGCAGATCACAAACTTCTTCGCGCCGCCCTGCTTGATGTACTGCACCTCGGTCACCAGCACGCCCGCGTTCGCCGCGATCGTCCGGCCGGGTTCCAAAATCACCGTGCCGCCCGCGTCCTTGAACGGCTTGAGCAGCGGCACGATCGCATCCGCGTATTCCTTATAAGAAGGCGACGCGCCGGTCTCGTAGTCCGCCGCGTACCCGCCGCCGATATCGATCGTGTTGATCGTAAAGCCGTCGGCTCTAAGTTCCTCAATGATCTCCAGCGTCTTGGTGATCGCCTTCACATAAGGCTCGGGCGAGTAGATCGGGCTGCCGATGTGCAGGTGGATCGCATCGAGCCGGCAGTGCTCGTTCTTGCCGTAGGTGTGGAAGAACCGCTTGGCCCGCTCGATGTCGACGCCGAACTTCGTCTCCTTGCTGCCGGTGGTCGTCTTGGCGTGCGTGCGTGCGTCGGCGACATCCGGGTTGATGCGCAGCGCGCCGTGGGCCTCTTTACCGAGGCGGGCCGCGATCGCGGCGATGTTCTCGAACTCGGCCTCGGACTCGATGTTGAACCAGCCGATCTCCGCGCGGATGGCCTGTTCGATCTCTTCATCCGTCTTGCCCACGCCGGCGTACACGACCTTGCTCATGTCTACGCCCGACTGCTGGGCGCGGAACACCTCGCCGCCGGAGACGACGTCCATCCCGCTGCCCTGGCTCGCCAGCAGCTTGACGATGTGCAGGTTGCCGCAGCTCTTGATCGAGTAGCAGACGATCGGGTCCAGCTCGCTGAAGGCCTGGCTGATCGCCTGAAAGTGATCGAGGAAGGTCTGCTTCGAATAGATATAGGCGGGCGTGCCGACGGATTCAACGATCTCGGAGATCGGGGTGTCTTCGCAGTGCAGTTCGCCGTCGCGGTAGTTGAAGTGGTCCATGGTTCGTCGGGATGAGGGAGTAGGGAATAGGCCGAGCGGCGTATGATAGCGGACCGGTCCGAGGCGATACGCGATGCAAAGCTCCAGAACATCACAGCCGGTCATCGGCCAGCGCGTCGCGGTCATCGGCTGCAGCGGGTCTGGCAAATCGACGTTGGCCGAGTCTATCGCCGAGGCGAAAGGCTTGAGCTATATCCAATCGGATGCGCTGTACTGGATGGCGGGCTGGGTGCAAAGACCTGAACCCGAATTTCTGCAACTGCTAGAAGAACATGTCTCGGTGGAGTCCTGGGCGCTGGATGGAAACATTGGCGGTCGTGAGCAGGTTGTTCTACCCAGGGCCGATACGGTGATCTGGCTTGATTTTCCACGCTCGGTGGTCATGCGCCGATTGCTACGCCGAACGGTTCGTCGGGCGTGGACGAAAGAGCCGATCTTCCACGACAACGCCGAATCCTGGCGGATGTCGTTTGCCAGCAAGGACTCGATCCTGCTCTACGCTTGGCGATCCCACGGCCGAATACGACAGCAGTACGAAACACTCTGGCCAACGCTCGACGATTCGATCCATAAACACCGTGTTCGCTCGCAGGCTGAATTGGATGCGCTACTCAAGCAAGCCATGCTCTAGAATGCTGCGATGGACTGGGCCTATTTAGACAACAACGCGACGACGCGGCCGCTGCCCGAAGTGGTCGAGGCGGTCGACCAAGCGAGCCGCGAACTCTGGGCCAACCCGTCCAGCGTCCACCGCATGGGCCAGCAGGTCCGCCAGCGCATCGAATTGGCCCGGCAGTCTGTCGCGGGGTTGATCGGCGCGGCGGAACGCGAGCTGATCTTCACCTCCGGCGGGACCGAGTCGGACAACCTCGCGCTCTTCGGCGTCGCGCCGCTGGATAAGCTCACGCTGATCACGACCAAGGTCGAGCACGCCGCCGTGCGCGAGCCGGCCCAGCGCATCGAGAAGCGGGGCGGCGCCGTCGCTTACGCCGGCGTCGATGCGGACGGGGCGGTTCAACTCGATTCGATCTCGGCATTGAGCGAACAACACAGCACACCCGGACGCACCACGCTCGTCAGCATCCAGTGGGCGAACAACGAGACCGGCGTGATCCAACCGGTCGGAGCGATCGCGCAAGCGCTCCAAGCCAGGCGCGACCAAGCGGCGGATGCGGGCCAGCGGATCAAGCTGCTCCTGCACCTCGACGCCACGCAGGCCGTCGGCAAGCTGCCCGTCGATGTGGCGCAGGCGGGCTGCGACCTGCTGACCCTCGCCGCGCACAAGTTCCACGGCCCCAAGGGTGTCGGCGCGTTATGGGCCCGGCGTGGCGTTCGCTTGCAACCCACCCACCTCGGCGGGGCACAAGAACGCGACCGACGCGGCGGGACCGAGAACACCCCCGGCATCATCGGCCTGGGCGTCGCGGCGGCGCACGCCAAAGCATTCGTGCAAGACCCGGACGCGATCGAACGTGTCCGCGCGCTGCGCGATCAGCTCGAGCAAGGCATCTGCCAAGCGCTGCCCAGCACGGTCGTCAACAGCGACGGTGCCGATCGTCTCTGGAACACCACCAATCTTGGCTTCCCGGGCATCGAGGCCGAGGCGGTCCTGCTGGGTCTGAGCGAGCAGGGCGTCTGCGCCAGCGCCGGCGCGGCGTGCAGCAGCGGGTCGCTCGACCCCTCGCCGGTGCTGCTCGCGATGGGCATCCCCGAGCCGGTCGCGCACGGCTCGGTTCGGTTCTCGTTGTCGCGCATGACCACGCCGGCAGACATCGAGCGCGCGTTGGAGGTCGTACCCAAGGTGGTCGGCCGGTTGATGAAGACGCTGCCGACGGGTTGATCACGCGGGGTGATCGCTCGGCGTATCATGCCCCGCTATGACTCTGCTCCACCTCGCTAGTCTGTCGCCCGCCGAGTGGTACCAAGGCGGCAATATGGCCGTCCTGATCCTGGTCGCGGTCGTTGCGATGGGCGCGGTGATCTACGGCGCCGATTGGCTGGTCGAGGGTGCCGCCGGCGTCGCCGCAAAGCTGGGCATGCCCAAGATCATCATCGGCGCGACGATCGTCTCGCTCGGCACCACCGCGCCGGAAGCGGCCGTCTCCGTCCTCGCCGCGTTCTCGGGCAACGCCGGCCTCGCGCTGGGCAACGGCGTCGGGTCGATCATCGCCGACACCGGCCTGATCTTCGGCATGGGCTGCGTGCTTGTCGCGCTGCCCGCCGACAAGTTCGTCCTCAAGCGGCAGGGCTGGGTGCAGTTCGGCAGCGCGCTCATCCTGTCGCTGCTGTGCTGGGTCTTCTTCGCCTTCAAGGGCTACGACGCCACCCTAGGCTGGCCCATCGGTGTCTTGTTCCTGGGCATGCTCGTCGCCTACCTCGCCATCAGCGTGAAGTGGGCCAAGCAGCACACGCACGGCGAGCCGCACCTGATCGAAGGCGCAAGCCAAGGCGATGTCGAGATGGACACGCACAACGGCGCGGAGGACAAGCCCCTGATCGCGCTGTTTGGCCTGGGGGTGCTGGGCCTGCTCGTCGTCATCGGCTCGGGCGACGCGCTGGTCGGCTCGGTCAGCGAGCTGGCACGCCAGTGGGAGGTACCCGACGTGGTGATCTCCGGCACGATCGTTGCATTTGGCACGTCACTGCCCGAACTGGTCGTCGGCATCCAATCACTGCGCAAGGGCCACGCCGAGCTGCTGGTCGGCAACGTGATCGGCGCGGACATCTTGAACGTGCTCTTCGTGATCGGTGCCGCCGCCGTCGCCGCGCCGCTCTCGATCGCGTACGACCAGGCGACGGACCAGCCCACGACACAGTTCGTCTATGTCGCGCTGCCCACGATGATGGCGATGCTCATCTACTTCCGCTTCTGCATCTTCAAGGCATCTAAGCAAGGCCACTTCAGCAAGTGGATGGGCTACCCGCTGCTGATCGGGTATGCCGCCTTTACAGTCGTCTCGTTCTTGCTGGCACGGTGAAGCAGGGCAGGCATGCCTGCCTGTCACAAACCGGCCCCCTAGATGTGTAAGCGGTCGGCCCTGCCCGCTGACAGGCAAGAACGCCTGTCCTACCCGCCGCCCATGGCGCGCTGTAGCTTGCGGTAGTGCCGACGCATCGCCCAGCTTGCGAACCGCGGGCTGAGTGTCCCCAGCGCCAGGCCGACGCGTGTCATCCGGCTTGTCCACACCTCGGGCTTGGGCTTGCGCAGCACGGCAACGATATGCCGGGCCACCTTCTCCGGCGTCTGCTGCAGCGCGGCGGGCGTGTTCTTGTTTTGATCATTACCCGCGACCTGCATGAAGCCCGTCTTCGTGCCGATCGGGTGCACGCTCGTGACCTTAAACCCCTCGTCGTGCAGCTCCGCACGCAGCGCCCCGGCGACCGAGTCCTGCGCCGCTTTCGTCGCGCTGTACACGCCCAGCGTCGGCAGGCCGATCTCGCTCGCCGCGGACGAGCAGACCAGCAGGTGGTTGAGCCCGCCGGGGGTCTGCCGCATCAACGGCACCGCCATACGCAGCGCGCGAGTCGTGCCGAAGTAGTTGGTCTCGAACATCGCGCGCTCGTCGATCTCGGTCATGTCTAGAAAATCGACGATCTGCCCGTAGCCCGCGTTGGCGAAGACCGCGTCGAGCCGGCCAAACGTCGCCCAGCAGTCGGCGAAGGCCTGCCTCATGTCGTTCGTGTTGCAGACATCTGCGGTGAAGAAGTTCGCCTTGTGCCCCGTCGCCGCGACGCGGGCCGCGACCCCCTGCAGCTTGTCACCCCGCCGGGCGACGAGCGACACGCGCATCCCCGCCTCGGCACAGGCCAAGGCCGTCGCCTCCCCGATCCCGCTGCTCGCGCCGGTGATGAGGATCACTTTGTTCTGGAGGTCACGCGCCATGAGATGAGTGTACGCGGTGTGGCGGGGGACGCTTCGCGTCTTCTGCTAAACAGTTCTATACTCGGCCCTATGCTAAACCGAGATGAAGTCTGTCAACGGATCGCCGAGGTCGCGCTCTTGCGTGGCGAGTTCACCCTC
>JAHQVV010000228.1 GCA_019634195.1 Phycisphaeraceae bacterium
AAGAACTTCTTCCGCCTGGGCAGCAGCGGCAGCTTCTCAGTTGGGGGGTGTTCAGACGCGCTCATCAGCAGATTGTAAAGGGCAAGCGATCGACGCACCTGGGACGGCCGTTACCCCCAAACAACTAAAACTTTATTACTAACACTTTCATTGCATTGCCTTAACGCTTTCTAGGCATTCGCTTGCAATGCTAACCGTCGACCAGCCGGCGGTCTGTTTGCCGCCGGACCCGATTCAGCACTCAGACAAGGATGAGACGATGAAAAACATGCGTTTGGCCCTGCCCACCCGCTGCCTGCTTGCAGGCGTTGGTTTGTTTGTGACCGGCTATGCGGCCGCCGCCCCCTCGCTGTCCCTCGTGGACGGTATTGAAGTCGCCCTGGACTCCGGTGAGATCCACGAGATCGTCAGCGTCGAGGCCTCGACCGGCACCCTCTTCGCCACGTTCGAAACCGGCCTGCGTTCCTACAGCTTCGACGGCAACTCACTCTCGGCGGGTTCCACGCTCGACCTCACCAACGCATTCACCTTCGACAACATCGCCGACTCGATCAACAGCGTGTCCAGCGTCGCGATCGACCCGCTGGGCCGCGGCTTCGGCGCCGCCGTCGTCATCCCCAACCAGAGCCACATCAACTTCGGCAAGGTCGTGCTGTTCGACACCGCCACCAACGCCGTCGTACGAACCTTCGACGCAGGCTACCACCCCGACATGGTCACCTTCTCGGCCGACGGCTCCAAGCTCGTCATCGCCAACGAAGGCGAGCCCGTCATCATCAACACCAACACCGGCCTGCGTGCCAAGGCCAGCGACAACCTCACCGCTGGTGAACTCGCCCTGGCAGACAAGGCCGGCTCGCTAAGCCTCATGGATGTCTCCGCGATCAACACCACAAACCTCGGCTCGATCGCCCTGTCCATCTCGGACTTCGACTTCTCCGCCCCGAACCTCGGCGCGGGCGTCGCGCCGAAGCTCGATGCACTGCGTGTGCGTGAAGCCAACGAAGGCAACGAGCTCATCGACGTCGAGCCCGAGTACGTCACCGTCCAAGGCAACCAGGCCTTCGTGACCATGCAGGAAAACAACGCGGTCGCGGTCTTCGACTTCACCACCACCAAGTGGGTCGACATCCAGGACCTCGGCGCGATCGAGCAGGACAAGGTCGACGTGTCCAACGACGACGGCGGCATCTTCCTCGACGACTTCGTCAAGGGCCTGCCCATGCCCGACGCCATCGCGTCCTACAGCACCGGCGGCATGACCTACTACGTCACCGCCAACGAAGGCGACGGCCGAGACTACATCTACGATGAAGACGGCGCCGACATCACGATCTTCAGTGATGAAGAACGCATCGACGGCGAGACCGCGCCCGGCGCAACCTTTGGCTTTAGCAACCCCGCCAACGAGCCGAGCCTCGCCGACCGCAACGACGACGCCAAGTACGGCCGACTCAAGGTTATCAACGACCACCTCACCGACCCCGATGGCGTCGGCGGGATCGACAACCTCCAGGCCTTCGGCTCACGCAGCTTTACCATCTGGGATGCCGACGGCAATATCGTCTTCGACTCAGGTGAGCTGGACGCGACCGACCTCAGCCAGATCACCAACAACGCGGGCACCTACGCCGATGGGCGCTCAGACGACAAAGGCCCCGAGCCCGAGTCGATCGAGATCGGCACCATCGACGGCAAGACCTTCGCCTTCGTCGGCCTCGAACGCACCGGCGGCATCGCCATGTTCGATATCACCGACCCGAACAGCGTCACGTTCCTCGACTACGTCACCGAGACCGGCGTCTCACCCGAGGGCTTGGATTTCTTCGAGTTCGATGGCAACGCGTACCTCGCCGTCGCCTACGAAGGCTCCGAAGACCCCGGCCAGGCCGACATCGAGGTCTACCAGATCGTCCCAGAACCCAGCTCGCTGGCCCTGCTCGCCATGGGTGGCCTGCTGATCACGCGGCGACGACGCGGATAAGACGAACACCACATCGAGACACACATGACAAGGCCGCCCGCTTGGGCGGCCTTGTTTGCTGAACACAGCCACACCAGGAACCACCGATCGCGTTGAGCAGCAAGCCTACTTGGCCCTGCGATAGACCTCTGTCTCCGGATGCTTGCGGCACGGCCGACGAAGCCAGGCCAAGGCCCTAATCCGACAGGCTCGGCGCGAAGCCGCGGCGCATCGTGTTCTCGGTGATGCAGCGTGGCTCGACGAATTGGTAGAGGTACTGGGCGCCGCCGGCCTTGCTGCCGACACCCGACATCCCCGAGCCGCCGAACGGCTGCCGGCCGACCAGCGCACCAGTGCATCCGCGGTTCAGGTACAGGTTGCCGACACGCAGCTGCTCCCGCGCTTTGGCAAGATGGCTCGGTGTTCGGCTAAACAGACCGCCCGTGAGTTTGTAGGGGGTGCCGTTGGCGATCGTTAACGCCTCGTCGAACGACGCCGCCTTCATGACCGCGACAACCGGGCCGAAGACCTCTTCGCCTGCCAGCCGGTGCCCGGGCTCAATACCACTGAATATGTGCGGCCCGATCAAGGGCTTGCCCCACACTTCAGAGCCTGCCGGCGACATCGCGAGTTCGAGCCGGCCCTCTTCTTGCCCGAGTTTGATGTAGTGCTGGATTTTGTTTAACGCGTCTTGATCGATGACCGGGCCGACATCCGTGCCGGGCTTGATCGGATCGCCGACGGTCAAGGCCCGGGTCGCCTCGACAAAACGCTCGACGAACCGGTCGTGGACGTCATCAAGGCAGATCACGCGCGAGCAGGCCGAGCATTTTTGCCCCGCGAAGCCGAACGCCGAGTGCACCACGCCGGCGACCGCCTCGTCGAGGTCCGCGGACGAATCGATGATCACCGCGTTCTTGCCGCCCATCTCACAGACGACACGCTTGACGTGTATCTGCTCCTCTGGCGTCACACCCGCCGCCTGGATGATGTCCAGCCCGACCGCCTTGCTCCCCGTAAACGCGATCACCGACACGCGCGGGTCGCGCACGAGCGCCGCGCCGACCGTCTCGCCCATCCCCGGCAGGAAGTGCAGCACCTCGCGCGGCACACCCGCCTCCCAAAGGATCTCGCAAAGGACCGAAGCGATGCCCGGCGTCTGCTCGGCGGGCTTGACCAACGCGGTGTTCCCGGTCACCAGCGCCGCGACGGTCATGCCGGCACAGATCGCCAGCGGGAAGTTCCACGGGCTGATGACCGCCGCAACGCCGCGCGGCTCATAAAACAGGTCATTGCGCTCGCCAAGGAACTCGCCGAGCTGCTCGGCTTGGAAGAGCGAAGGCGCGAGCCGGGCGTAGTACGCGCAGAAATCAATCGCCTCACAGACATCGCCATCCGCTTCGTGCCAGGGCTTGCCGGACTCTTTGATGATGATCCCGGACAACGCATCGCGTCGCTGCCGCATCAAGTCGGCGGCTTTCACCATCATGTTGGCACGCTTGATCGGGTCTGTGTCGCGCCAACCGGGGAATGCGCGGTGTGCCTCGGCCAGCGCTGCGGTTGCTTGCTCGACTGTGGAATTGTTCTCGATGTGAGGGACCTGCGTAGCTTGGATCGCCTGGCCGAAAGCACTGCGCACCGCGGACTCGGAGAAATCGCGCATCGGCTCGTTGCTGTAGGGCCGGCCCTCATCGACACCCGCTGTCCCGGGTAACAGCTCGCACGCGGTGTGCTGCACCGGTGCCGCTTCTTCTGCGTTTGCTTGGTTCTCAGCGTGCGGGCTCGCGAGCAGCGCGGCCGGGTCGAGTTGTTGATCAAAACCCTTCATCAGCCAGGACTCGTTGGATGTGTTCTCTAGGAGTCGGCGGACGAGGTACGCCATGCCGGGGATCATCTCGCCGACGGGCACGTACTCGCGCAGCCTTAGGCCCTGCTCGATCGCCGCTTGCTTGGGGCCGTTGGCCATGCCGTAGAGCATCTGCATCTCCACCGCAGAGCCAGGCAGGCCGCGCTGCCGCAGCGCCGCCATGGTTGCCGCGATCGATCGCAGGTTGTGCGAACCCAACGCGAGTTTCACCCCGCCCTTTCCCGGCTCGGTCGGCGTTGCCTCCACAAAACGCTTAGCCATCCGCTCAAAGCATGCATCGGACTCGCGCTTGGTGGTCCATACTGGGCAGGGCCAGCCCTGCTCCTGCGCGCGGATCACTTCGTAGTCCCAGTACGCACCCTTGACCAGTCGCACGGTGATCGGCCGGCCCAGCGTATTGGCCCAGTCGATCACCCGCTGCGCATCGTCATCGCCCGACCGGAGGTAGGCCTGCATCGCCAACCCCGCGGGGAAGTCGATCTGCTCGCAGCAGTGCATGAACAGCGCGAGGTTCAGGTCCTTGAGTTCGCTCTGCTCGACATCAAAGTTGATCAGGACGTTGTGCTCGGCCGCAGAGAGCAGCAGCGGCGCAAGCGATTCGAAGCACCTTTGGATAGAACCATCGAAATCCAGCGGGTCGAATTTAGCAACCAGACAAGACACCTTGATCGAGACATTGGCGCGCGGCACGGGGCCGAGGTGATCGGTTTCAAGACGGTCATTGGCGGGCCAGGACTTGACCTCCTCTGCGAGGTTGGTGATCAGGTCTGCGTAGCGCTCTCGGTATGCTGCGGCTTCGGATTCGCCCAGGCATGCCTCGCCGAGCAGGTCAACGGAGAAAGCGACGCCCTGCTTCCATCGTTCGCGCAGGTGCGGGATGGCAGATGCGGCATCGGTGCCGGCGATGTACTTGCCGCCCATCGCGGTGATCTGCGACGCGATGGTCTTGCTCATCGCGCCCTTCATGAAGCCACCAGCCTTCAGACCAATCCCCATGCCCGGCGGCGCGGTGGGCAGATCCATCCCCGGAGCGGGCGGTTCGCTGAGGTACTCCACCAGGTGCCGATGCACCGACGCGGGGTCGGGCAGCGTAGGGAACGTATCGACAAAACGGAAGAGCTGAATCTTGAACGCCTGGTCCCGCATCGCCCAGTCGGCGAGTTTGTCTTTGATGCCCTTCGCATCCGGGTGCCGCCGCGCGGTCTCGAGCAGGTTACGGCCGATCTCAAACGCCAACTGCTCGGCGGGGTCGCTCGGCAGCGTTGCGGTGCTGTGAGATTCGGATTTCTGACGCTTGAAGAAGGCCATAACGGGCTCCAAAGGCTGTATAGCAGGTTCTAGACCATTATATTGAACATAGTCATGATATAATATATTGAAATTGGCATATTATCTTGAAATACTTCGTTGAATATCCCATCCGAGTCAGATAGATGCCTGAGCAGGACCCCGCCGAGATCATCGATGCCGCCGAGCTCGCCACGAGCCAACTCGGTACCCGACTGCTCAAGGCCCGCAAAGACGCGGGGTTGACCCTCGATGCCCTAGCCCGTGCATCTGGCGTCTCCAAAGGCACGCTCAGCCAGATCGAGCAGAACAAGGCCAACCCCTCGATCACGGTGCTGTACCGTGTCGCGATGGCGCTGTCCGTGCCGATCAGCGCCCTCGTTGAGGACCCGGCCCGGGCGACACACTTCGAGGTCGTGCCCGCCGGCGAACCGAGCCGAAAGTTCTTCACCAACCAGGCCTGCTCGGGCCACCTGCTCAACCCGCCCTGGATGGACCGCGACCTGGAGTGCTACGAACTGAACTTCCCGGTTGGCGGCCAGCTCGAATCACAGCCCCACCACCCGCACACCCGCGAGTTGCTCACCGTCGTGCAGGGCAACGTGTGCGTCGAGGCGGGCGGCAAGCAGGCGGACCTCGGCCCGGGCGACACGGCCCACTACTCCGCCGACCTGCCCCACATCATCAAGAACATCGGCGAGCAGGAAGCAACGGTCTACCTCGTCGTCACCTACTGGACCGAGTCGTAGAGAACCTGCTCGGATCAATCGAACCGTTCGAAAATAAAAACCCCCACCTTGCAATGGGGGCTGTTTGTTGTGCTGTATCGAATCGCTAGATGATCGCGATCAGTCGAAGTCACCCAGCACCATGTCGTCGACCGTCTTGCCCGCGGGCATCATCGGGTAGACGTGCTCGTGCTTCTCGACGAGGCACTCGAGCACGGCCGGGCCCTCGTGAGCCAGGAACAGCGCCATGACTTCGGCCAGCTCTTCCTTCTTCGTGCAGCGGAAGGCCTTGCAGTGCATCGCCTCGATGAGCTTGCAGAAGTCGGGGTTGTGCATCTCGGTGTGGCTGTAACGTTCCTCATAGAAGAGGTCCTGCCACTGCTTGACCATGCCCTGGAAGTCGTTGTTCAGGAGGATGGTCTTGGCGGGGATGCCGTATTGGGCCGCGGTGGTCATCTCGATACAGGTCATGGTGAAGCTGCCGTCGCCGTCGATGTTGATGACGGGCAGCGGGTCTCGGCCTTGCTTTTCGGCTTCGATCATCTCGCCGAGCTGGCCGCCGATGGACGCGGGCACGCCGTAGCCCATGGTGCCCAGGCCGCCCGAGGTGAACCAGCGCTTGGGCGTGGTGTACTGGTAGAACTGCGCCGCCCACATCTGGTGCTGGCCGACGCCGGTCGTAACGATCGCTTCGCCCCGCGTCTGGTTGTAGAGCTCTTCGACCACGGCCTGGGGCTTGAGGTGGAACTCGCGCTCATCATCCTTGTAGCGGAACGGCACCTCGGCCTTCCATTTGGCGATGTCGGCGAACCATTCTTCACGGTCCGCGTGCTTGAGCAGCGGCAGGAGCAGCTCGAGGTTCTTCTTCGCGTCGCCCTCAACGGGGATCGTGACGGGCACGGTTTTGTTGATGTTTTCCGGGGCGATCTCGAAGTGGATGAACCCGCCGGTGCCAGCCGCTTCCGCAGCCCGCGCGGTGCGAGCAAATACCTTGGGGTTGCCGGTGATCCGGTCGTCAAAGCGTGCGCCCACGGCGATGATGACGTCGGCGTCGCGCATCGCCCAGTTGGCGTACGCGCTGCCGTGCATACCGAGCATGTGTAGGCTGCGCGGATCACGCTCATCGAAAGCGCCCAGCGCCTGAAGTGTCGTGGTCACGGGGATGTTGGCTTTGTCGACGGCCTGCCGAAGCAGGTCGCTCGCGCCGGAGTTCACACAGCCCTGGCCGACATAAAACACCGGCTTCTTGGCGTTGTTGATCATCTCGGCAGCGCGTTCGATCTCGGTCGAGGTGCCCAATTCACGGACGTGGAAGCCGGGGGTAAAAGGCTCATCGAAGCATTCGCCCTTGAGCGTCGCGGCGGTCACATCCTTGGGCAGGTCTACAAACACCGGGCCGGGCCGACCGGAAGTGGCGACGAGGAAGGCGGTATTGATCGCGCGGGGGATATCCTCGACGCGCTTGACGAGCGTGTTCCACTTCGTGCACGGCCGGGTGATCCCTGTCATGTCCGCCTCCTGGAAGGCGTCCGTGCCGATCGCGCCGGTGGCGACCTGACCCGCGAAGACGATCATCGGCGTGCCGTCCATCAGCGCGTCCTGCATGCCCGTGACGGTGTTGGTCGCGCCCGGGCCGGAGGTGACCAGCACGACGCCGGGCTTGCCGGTCGTGCGTGCGTAGCCCTCGGCCATGTGGCTGGCGCCCTGCTCGTGTCGGCTGAGGACGAACTTGAAGTGTTCCGAGTCGTGGATCGCGTCGAAGACGGGGAGGATCGCCCCGCCGGGGTAGCCGAACATCGTGTCGACATCGTGTTCGCGCATCATCTCGTGGAAGATCTGCGCACCGGTCATACCGGCATACTTGTTGGTGGGCTTGCCGTGCGAAGGCTTATCCACGGAGTGTGCGTTAAGGTTGTAAGCGGAGGTTGCGGTCATGGTGTTGCTCGTGGTCTTGCAGGTCCGGAAGGGTTGGATCACTGCAGGGTGTGTTTTGTTTAACGATCGGCGTAGGCCGGGGGTTTGCCGGTGACGCTGAGGGTGTGTGGGGGGAGATAGTTGGCTTGGGGGCCGCGGGTCGTCCGCTCAGCTAACAACGACCTTGGCCACGATAATCGTGGATAGGACGTCGGCCGGGATGACTAGGAGGCAGTTCATTTGAGCACACAGTATATCGTCCAACCCCCGCCGAGCCAATAGCCCCATCCCTACGAAACACAGCATGGCCCGGTGATCAGGCCTGTGGACCGGCCACTAAGCCGCCCTGGACCGGGGTTGGGCTGGGCTTTCGACCTGGCCGACAGACCAGCGAGCAGGGCTTTTCGACGCCGATAAACAGCACCGCCGAGGGCACAAGTGTCGTAACAAACGCGATCGGCAGCAGAATCCAGAACAGGGCCGATGCCTCGGCTTGTGCGGGGGTCAGCCTGGCAAACACGAGGAACAGGGCTTTGAGCGTCAGGCCGTGGATCAGGTAGTAGCTGTAGCTCATGTTGCCCAGCCAGCGGAGCGGGGCGAGCAAAAAGAGCCTGGTACTTGTGCCGCCCGCGATTAGGCAGCCGGCGCAGAAGACGAAGAACAAGAAAAAGAGCAAAACGAACAAGCCCCACATCGGCAGGCCCAGCCAGGGCACCGCGATCGTCACACTCAACGCGAGGCAGAGGGCCGGCAACGACCACGCCTTGAGCCAGCGCAGCCCGCCCGCATCGATGGTTTCGAAGACCAGCATGCCACAGAGGAACATCGTCAGCCGGAGGTGGCCGAGCCAGGCCGCGGTCAGCACGAACACCGCAGCGCTCAGCACAAGCAAGCAAGCGACACGCTGCCAGCGCTTCATCGTCCGCATCGACAGCGCCCTAACCATCAGCGGGATCGTGATGTAAGCCAACGCCTCGTAGCTCAGCGACCACGCGACCGTGATCATCGGCTCGATCTCAAAGATACCTGGCAGCAGCAGCGCGTTCTGCAGCACGTACCAAGCCCCCGCAACACCCGACGGGATCTTCGACTCGCCGGGGAACACCGCCGACAACAACAGGTACAACACGAACACCGCGGCGAACGTCGGGTAGATCCGCTGCACGCGTCGCACGGCGTACCGCCCCATCGGTCGGGGCTTGGCGATCAGCATCCCGTAGATCAGGTACCCGCTGAGCACGAAGAACAGGTCCACGCCCAGGTGCCCCATCGTCTCGACGGCCACCGCGATGCCGTGGGTCATCGTCGTCGGATCGAGCCAGGGCATGACCAGCGTGACGTAGTGCACGAGGAAGACGAGGAACACCGCGAACCCGCGCACGCCTTCCATGGGCAAGATCGCGCGGTGATCGCCGTGGGAGAGCTCGAAGGTTTGTTTCAGCCAGCGGGTCATGGATGAGGCCTTGTCTTCACATTGTTTCATCGGCCCAAGCACGCAATAAACACGATGCCGAGGGTGCGATAACTTGGCCGGTCAAACCCGCCCCGCTATGCTGTCCCGCTTCCCCGCAACGCTTCCCCCACACAATAACCACCATGACAAAACAAAAAGACCCCAAGAAAATCGTCCTCGCCTACTCCGGCGGGCTCGATACCTCCGTCATCCTCCCCTGGCTCAAGCACCGTTACCCCGGCGTCAAGCTCGTCTGCTTCGCCGCCGAACTGGGCCAGGGCGACGAGCTCGAGGGCGTCGAGAAGAAGGCCTACGCCTCCGGCGCCGACGAGGTCATCGTCAAAGACCTGCGCAAGGAGTTCGCCGAGCAGTACTGCTACCCCATGACCCGGGCCCACGCGACGTACGAACAGGACTACATGCTCGGCACCTCGATCGCCCGGCCGCTCATCGCCAAGCACCAGGTCCTGGTCGCCAAGCACACCAAGGCCGACGCCGTCGGGCACGGCGCAACCGGCAAGGGCAACGACCAGGTCCGCTTCGAGCTGACCTACAAGGCACTCGCACCCAAGCTCAAGATCATCAGCCCGTGGAAAGACCAGGCCTTCATCGACGACGGCCTGACCGACCGCGAGACCGCCATCGACTACGCTAAAAAGCACAAGATCCCGATCGACCAGACCAAAAAGAAGATCTACAGCCGCGACCGCAACCTCTGGCACATCTCCCACGAAGGCGATGAGATTGAACACACCGATCGCGAGCCCGACTGGAAGCGCTGCCTGGTCATGTCCGTGCCCGTTGAGAAGGCGCCGAACAAGGCGGAGTACATCACCGTTGATTTCGTCAAGGGCAACGCGACGCACGTCAACGGCAAGAAGCTCGCCGGCCACACCATCATCGAGACGCTCAACGAGATCGGCGGCAAGCACGCGGTCGGCACCACCGTCCTCGTCGAGAACCGGCTCGTCGGCATGAAATCACGCGGCGTCTACGAGACGCCCGGCGGCACAATCCTCTACGAAGCCCATAAGGCCCTCGAACAGATCTGCCTGGAACGCGACCTCTACCACACCAAACAACAGCTCGCGCTCAAGTACGGCGAGCTCACCTACTACGGCCAGTGGTTCCACCCCTTGCGCGAAGCGCTCCAAGCCTTCATGGACCAGTCCAACAAGGTCGTCACCGGCAGCGTCAAGCTCAAGCTCTACAAGGGCAGCGCCATGGCGGTCGAGGCGAGCTCGAACAAGTCGCTCTACGACGCGGACCTCGCAAGCTTCGCCATGGACGGCTACGACATCGAGGCCGCACGCGGGTTTATCGACCTGCTCGGCCTGCCCATGCAGGTCCGCGGGGCCAAGCAGGGCGTACCCAAGTAAGCAAGAACAACTAAAAAATGCCTGTTCTTTCAGCAGCGCGACGAAAGTCGTGCTGTTTTTTTATCATTTTCTCACAAAACATCGCGATTAACGCTCAAGAATTCGGTATATTCTCTGCTTCAACGACGTCACGAACGTGTACAGCCTGCACCTACCGACGTCTCGGATGAGCGAAGAGAGATGAGAGCAATCAACAAGAAATCCCGGATGCCCTTCACGGTATCGTTAACGCTGATCTTCGGCTATAGCCTGCTGCAAGTGGCCGTCCCACCCACCGTCTTGGGGACGCAAGACGTAGCCACACCTCAGGCCACGAAGCCCGACATGCAACCCGCTGTCGAGTTGGTCACGCAAGCAAGCCCTGCCGATACGCAAGCTCGCGACGCGCAGCCATCGATACAGTAGCGCGTTGCGGCCGCGACTTACAATCCCAACATGACACACCGTGCGCTGCGAACCGCTGAGCACCGCGACGAGCCGCTGCCGAGTCGGCCGTGGGCGATGTCGATGTGTTGGACGGATTTGCTGTTCATGCACTGGCCCATCGAGCCGGGGGTGATGCGGCAGGCGGTGCCCGGGGACTTCGACCTGGACCTCTTCGACGGCATGGCGTGGGTCGGCATCGTGCCCTTCCGGATGAACTCAACCCGGCCACGCTTCTGCCCGCCGATCCCACAGAAGCTGATGAAGGTCAGCCCATCGTCCTTCCCCGAGCTGAACGTGCGGACCTACGTCACGATCAATGTGAAGCAAAACGGACTGACACGCCAACTTCCGGGGGTGTTCTTCTTCTCACTCGACGCGGCGAGCACGCCGGCCGTACGGCTGGCCCGGATCGGGTTCAACCTGCCCTACTTCGACGCCAAAATGAAAGTCGACAACGAGCCCGGCGACAGCGGCTGGACCCACTACCAATCGCAACGCACCCACTACGGCGCCAACCCCGCACGCTTCGCCGCGTCGTACCGCCCCAAGCCGAAGAAGACCGTCTATCGCGAGGGGGTTCAGCGGGAGGGCGAGGCTCCCGCCGAGCCGCAAGCCCCAGAAGACTCGCGGCTCGGCGGGAGCCTCGCCTTCCCATCAAGCCAGCCCGGCAGCCTCGAACACTTCCTCACCGAACGCTACCGCCTGTTCACGCTAGGTCGAAAGGGCCGAGGCGTCCGCGTCGGCGAAATCGCGCACGAGCCCTGGCCCCTGCAAGAAGCCGAGTGCGATCTATCCGTCTGCGAGATGACGAACGGGTTAGGCTTCGAGCTACCCAGCAGGGAACCCGTGCTGCACTACGCGGACCAACTCGACGTCGCCGCGTGGCTGCCCAAGCGCGCCTAACGAAGCCACCACTTCACCAAGTGGCGGACGAATCGGGTGTGATGCATTCGCAGAGTGACTCAGCCGCCGCGTAACCACGCAGGGGACGAACAACTCTGACTCATTCGGCCACACATAGCCAGTCGGCTACGTAATTGTTTGATCAACTCTCAACACATGCTCAGCGCCGCACTCCGGACACTGTCCGGCCGTGTTACCCTTGAGGTTGTAGCCGCATTTGGGGCATGCAAGCGGGTCTCGTTTACGACGAATATACGATCGAAGAAAAACGAGTACTACCAGACAACAAAGCATTGCTATTGACCAAATCAAAGGCCAATTCTCGACCAGAGACTCCGCAGTAAGCATGTAGTCAGGCGACATCAACCAAACTACTGTCGAAAACACGATCCATGCAACCATTAACCAAAGTGGAACGAAACGATCACGCGAAGTGATAAAGATAACCCCGAAGAATAGCCAAACTACAAATGGAACCGGGCCACCTGCTAATTGACCTGCGAACTGGCCAATATCATCTTGTGTCCGCGCCATTGGCTTTTGTGGATATGGCTTGTCGAAGTAGGGGCCAAAAACAGTCAGGCTTTCGAGTTGATTATCCGGATTGAAGCCAAGAACAATCTCACTCCCTTCCAAATAGGCGATCGTTTCAGAGAAACGATACCCATTTGGCATGTCTTCAAAATAGAGGTCATCGGGCAACTTCAATCGATCCATGACCACATCTAAGGGCTGGCCATTCAGGCCCATTCCAAAAAGGTTATTCCTAAAAGCTTGGAAGTCCTGCTGAAACTTAGATTGCTGTTGTAGATAGATTGCGACATCAGCGCGATGCTTGACATCCCACGAATACTTAACCGCCAAACACGGAATCACGAAAAGTGGCAGCAGCAACCATACCAACAACCTGATGTAGCGAACGGTTTGCTGCGGATTTCCGGAACGTTTCATCAAGACAAGTATACGCTCACTGTCGCTCGCCCCCGCGTGGTGACGCGGCGGCTATGCAGCTGCGCTTATCGTGAACCGTACTGCGTTTCATAGTACTTGCGGTACGCGCCGCTCTTGACGTTCTTCCACCACGCCTCGTTGTCGACGTACCACTTCACCGTTGCTTCGAGTGCCTGCGGCCAGGCGCTACGGCTCGGCGCCCAACCCAACTCGGTCTTGAGCTTCGTCGCATCGATCGCATAGCGGCGGTCGTGGCCGAGCCGATCCGTCACACGCTCGATCATATCCTCGCCCTTGCCCATCAGTTCGAGGATCGAGTGCGTGAGTTCCAAATTAGAGCGTTCGTTGTTCCCGCCGATGCAGTACTGCTCGCCGGCCGTGCCTTTTTCGAGCACGGCCAGCACCGCCTCGTTATGGTCTTCAACGTGCAGCCAGTCGCGAACGTTCTGGCCGTCGCCGTAGAGCGGGACCTTCTTGCCCTCGATGAGGTTGGTGACGAACAACGGGATGACCTTCTCGGGGAACTGGTAGGGGCCGTGGTTGTTCGAGCAGTTGGTGATCATCACCTGCATGCCGAACGTGTGGTGGTAGGCCCGGGCGATCATGTCGCTGCCCGCCTTGCTGGACGAGTACGGGCTCGACGGCGCGTAAGGCGTCGTCTCACTAAACAACTCGTCCGGCTTATCCAGCGGCAGGTCACCAAACACTTCATCCGTGCTGACATGCACAAACTTCTTCGTGTTGTCCGGGTCCACGCGTCGCAGCGCATCGAGCAGCGTCTGCGTACCCAGCACGTTGCTCTCAACGAACGGGCGGGCGTCGATGATCGACCGATCGACGTGCGATTCCGCAGCCATGTGCACGACGCAATCGACCTTCTGCATCAGTTCGGTGACAAGCTCGATGTCCAGGATATTGCCGTGAACAAAGGTGTACCGCGGGCCGCCTTCGACATCGCTGAGGTTCTCCGGGTTGCCGGAGTAGGTCAGGCAGTCGAGGTTCGTTACGGAATAGCCCGGCCGATCGCGCAGCACGTAACGCACGAAGTTCGAACCGATAAAGCCGCTGCCGCCGGTGAGGAGAATATGCATTGCGTCGATCCTGTAGCCACAAGGAGGCTCAAAAAAGACAAAGAGGGCTGCTTAAGAAGCTTTTTTATACTTCTTGTGCCTCTTTGTGGCCAATCTGGTTCAGTACATTGTTGAGGTTCGTTTGCCAGCTCGGCATCTCGCCGATGATCGCCTCGGTCGGCCCAAGGTCCAGCACACTATACGCCGGGCGGACCGCCGGGCGGGGGTACTGTTCAGAGCCGCAGGGTTCGACCTTGCACGCGGGGTTGGCGTGCTCGGCAATGACTTTGGCGAAGTCGTACCACGTGCACTCGCCGCCATCGGTGACGTGCAGGGTGCCGCGGGCACCTTCTTCAATCAGCTTCAGCGACGCCGCTGCCAGATGCTCGGCGCTGGTCGGCCGACCGCGCTGATCATCCACAACCTGAAGCGATTCTTTTTCTTTTGCCAGCTTCGCGATCGTCAGCACAAAATTGTTCGCCCACGGCGCATACAACCAACTGGTCCGGAGGATCAGGTACTGGCAGTCGTGATCGCGGATCTCGCGTTCGCCCTCGGCCTTGCTTCGGCCGTACGCGTTGCAAGGCTCGATCGGCCCGTCCACCTTGTACGGCTCACTCGCGTTGCCGTTGAACACGTAGTCGGTCGAGTAGTGCACGAGCAGCGCCTGAGCCTGGCAACAGGCTTCGGACAGGTAGCCGACGCCCGTGCCGTTGACCAGCGTCGCCATGTCTTCGCTTTCTTCCGCACCGTCAACATTCGTGTACGCGCAGCAGTTGATCACGACGCCGATGCCCGGCGTGACAAACTTCTTGATCGCGTTGGGGTCCGTGATATCGAACTCGGGCAGCGCCGCGGTGCGGTACGGGATGTCCTTGGCTTCAAGGAGCTTCCGCCAGGCCGTGCCGAGCATGCCGTCAGGGGCGATCAATAAAATCGTTGGCAAGGTGCTCACTTGAACTGCACCCCCCAGGGGAAGTCGCTCACGCTGTCCCACTCGCGACGGTCTTCGTCCGGCGCGCTGGGGTCGTATTGATGGGTGACGAAGTAGAGCAGGCCGGCTTTTTCGGGGCCGACAGTCGCGGCGCCGTGCCACAGCGGCGGCGGGATGACCATGACGCCGGGTGCTTTCTCGCCGATGACCTTGACGTAGCCGGTGTCGGTCTCTTCGTTGTACACGCCGACCTTCAGGTGCCCGTGCAGGCAGAGCCAAAAGTCCGTCTGCTTGTGGTGCCGGTGCCAAGCCTTGACAACATCCGGGTACATCACGGAGTAATTGACCTGGCCGGACCCATCGAGCACGCCAACGAACTGATTCATATAGGACCAGCCTCGGTCGTCCGCAAAGATGTTCTGCGGGACGAAGACGGGCTCGTTCTCGGCCTTGGCCTGCTCAAAGGCCTCGGCCAGCGGGGCCTGGGTTGTTTTAGGGCTACTCAGCTTCAAATTATCGGTCCTTCGTACTCATGCAAAACAAGAATATTACTGTCATCGACCAACTCATTGGGCGACTACTGCCCGTCAGCACGGATAATCGTGCCGGCAATTCAAAAAGACCGGCTCTTTCTGACGCCAAAAACGACGAAGGCTTCATTTTTCTATAAACAATGCAAACTACTCATTGTCTCTATGCTTCTCACAGCACCTATTTTACCCATCATTACGACAGGGCGTTTTTACTAGACTGCACCAAATCACGGCTTTACAACGACGCGGGGGTTTACTAAAATCTACTCTGTAGAGAAGACTGGGGTTATCGGAACCCCCGGGTAAAAAGTAAAATCTAGGTGGATCATGAAAAAGAAAACAATCGTCTGTCTATCTGCATTGACTGCAGTCGCCGTGTCGTCCAGCGCTTTCGCAGGCGCGTCGTACGACTTTCACATCGACTTTTCGAAGGGCCATGGCACAGCCAACCAAAGCGCCCCGAACTCTTTTGGCGATCATGATGGCGGCAGCCATTACGACGACCATTCTTATATCAAGAATAGCTATGCCCACAGCTATGACTTCGATGACAACGGCGTCAAGCTGAACGTGGAAGCCGGCGTCGTTGGCCCGAAGGATAATGACGGCACCGGCTCCAGCAGCAACACCTATCAAGGCGGCGGCAACGGCGTTTATGTCGGCCAGTTCTACGGCGGCCTTGGCGTCGGCTGGGAGATCAATCCAGGCGATCTCGACGATGACTACCACACCGTTGACGACAAAAACGGGCGTGACTTCCTCGTGCTGAATTTCCACGAAAAAGTCTCGCTCACTAAAATCGATTTCGATTACTTCGGCCCAACGAGCAGCAGCAAGCAACAAAGCTACGCCGACTTCCAGGTTTACATCAAGGGGATCGATGGCGAATTAGTCTACACCGGCAACATCCCATATCACTGGGGCACCATCGAGTTCGATAGCCCCCTCGAAGCTTCCGACACGTACGTCATCGCACCCAAGGCAGACAGCAAGGGTCGCAAGGACTACTTCAAACTCCGTGCCGTCGGCGGACACACGCACCCGAGCGTTGTCCCAACGCCGACAGCCGCCCTGGCAGGCGCCGTTCTGATGGGCGGCATCGTTTGCCGTCGCCGTCGCCGAGGCAAGTAAGAACTTAGCGTTTAACTAATATTAAAAACGACGGCGTGATCCACGCCGTCGTTTTTATGTTTGCATACCCCAGCGTTATTGAAACAATCTAGCCCAAGAGGGCATAGAGGTACTGGCCGTAGTCATTACTCTTCATCGTCTCGGCATTGGCTTCGAGTTGGGCGTCATCGATAAAGCCCATCTTCCAGGCGATCTCTTCGGGGCAGGAGATCATCATGCCCTGCCGCTGCTCGATGGTCTCGACGAAGTTGCCCGCCTGTAAGAGCGACTCGTGCGTGCCGGCGTCGAGCCAGGCCGTACCCCGGGACCAGAGTTGGACGTTGAGCTTGCCCTGCTCCATGTACGTGCGGTTGACGTCCGTGATCTCCAACTCACCGCGCGGCGAGGGCTTGATCGACTCGGCAATACTCGTCACATTCTTGTCGTAAAAATACAGACCGGGCACCGCGTAGTGGCTCTTTGGTTTCTCGGGCTTCTCTTCGAGCGAAACAACCTTGTTGTTGTCGTCAAACTCGACGACGCCATAGCGTTCTGGGTCTTTAACGGGGTAGCCAAAAACGGTCGCGCCGTCTTCGACCTCGGCCGCGGCCTTGACCTGCTTGGACAGGCCCGTGCCGTAGAAGATGTTGTCGCCGAGGATCAGACAGCACGGCGCGTCGGCCGTGAACGACTTGTCCAGCAGGAACGCCTGGGCCAGGCCCTTGGGCTCGGGCTGCTCGACGTAGGAAAATCCCATGCCCCACTTCTCGCCGTCGCCGAGCAAACGCTTAAAGCCCGGCAGGTCCGTCGGCGTCGAGATGATCAGCACCTCGCGGATGCCCGCCAGCATCAAGACCGACAGCGGGTAGTAGATCATCGGCTTGTTATAGACCGGCAAGAGCTGCTTACTCACCGAGAGGGTGAGCGGATAAAGCCGTGTGCCGTGCCCGCCTGCGAGGATGATGCCCTTCATAATACGTTGCCCTAATCGTGTCTCAATAACACGGGCTTGCACGCCCGCAGTATGGGCATCATCGTCATTTGCTCAAAGCGTGTCCAACCCGTTTACAGCTTGCCAACAAAGTCCGATTACTGCTCCCCGAAAATCCGCTTGCGCAGCAATCGCTGGTCCAGCGGCACGAACAGGAAGATCACCAACACGCACAGCCCCGCCGCGGCTAGCAGGTGCCAAGTCCACTCGCCCGCGACCAGCAGCCAGCGTAGGCCCTCCGACAGGTGGTGCAGCGGGTTGAGCAGCACGACCTCACGCAGCACCACCACGTCCGGCAGCGGGAAGTACGTGCTCGACGAAAACGCGATCGGCATGATCACCAAAAAGAAAGGCAAACTCATGTGATCGATCGTCGGGACCACCGCCGTGAAAAACAAACCCACCGCCGAGAACGCCAACGCACACAAGAACAACAACGGCACCACCACCGGCAGCCATTGCCATTGCAGGTCCAGATACCCCGTCAAGCCGAACACACTCAGCACCAGCCCGAGGACCACGGCGTAGCCCGTCGCGTAGGCGGCAGCCCACAGCGCCTCGCCCCAGACGACGTGCTCGAGCCGGACCATTGTCGTGAGCTGGCCCTCCCATGATTTCTGGAAGTGCATCCGGACGAACGCACCGAACAACGCCTGGAAGAACGCGATCATGAAGGCGGTATACGCAAGCATGCCCGGGGCGAGGTATCGCAGGTAGTCCAGCTCCAGGCCCTGCCAGACGAAGCCCTCGATCTGCCGCCCCAACCCGACGCCGAACGCGAGCAACAAGATCAACGGCTCAAAGATCGGCGGGACCAGCATCGTGTGCCAGTTGCGCACATGAACCCGCAGGTGCCGCATGAGCACCGCACGGGATTGCCATTGAAACGCAGGGATAAACCGCTTCATACCCGCTCCTCCGACAGCGCGAGGAACAGGTCATCCAGCGTCGGCGGACGCACCTCGTAACGCAGGTCTGCGAACGCCGCGACAAACGCGGACAGCTGCTGCGCATCGAACGGGACGTGCCAGTCTGACAAGACCTGCGATGGGCGGACGCCTTCGCCAAAGTTCGTTTCGATCCAAGCGAGCGCCTCGGCAGTCTTTGGCTCGGTCGCGTGCAGGATGACGACGTGTTCGCCGACGACATCGCCGAGCACCTGGTCGGCCTTGCCTTGGGCGCGGACCTTGCCGTTCTGCAACACCTGCAAACGATCCGACAACCGAGCCGCCTCGTCCATGTAGTGCGTCGTCAGCACGACGGCCATCCCCTGCTCGCGCAGCGAGCTGACCAGCTCCCACACCGCGACACGCGCCTGCGGGTCCAGCCCCGTCGTCGGCTCGTCCAGGAATACAGCCTTCGGCTCGTGTACCACCGCACGGGCGATCATCAGCCGACGCTTGTATCCGCCGGACAAGGTCTCGGGTGAGCTATCGGCGTACTCACGCAGACCAAACTGATCAAGCAGTGCCTCGATGCGTTGAGCGAGGCGCTCGGGCCTTGGCCGGTAGTAGCGCCCGGTCTGCACGAGGTTCTGTTTGACGGTGAAATCCGCGTCGAATGTGTCGTCCTGCGTACAAACCCCCAGACAACGCCGGGCGCTGTCCGGGTCGCCTTGCAGGTCGTGCCCCGCGATGGCGACCGAACCCTCGTCCGGCCGGAGATACCCGTAGCATATGCGCAGCGTCGTGGTCTTGCCCGCCCCGTTGGGCCCAAGCAGCCCAAGCACCTCACCGGACCGGCACGTCAGCCCGATCCCATCCACAACACGCTTGCCGCCCAGGTGCTTGACCAAGCCGGTTGCATCCAGCAGCACATCGCGCCCTCCCGGTCTTGCTTGGCGGGCAACAGGCGTCTCGGTCTCGGTTGGTATCGGGCTCATGGCTGCATCCTTTGCATACCGGCAAAGGTATACCAATCTACGACGCCGGTGGGGCGGAGTCGTGCTCGGCGCCCAGATTTTGGAGGTTTTCTGACGCTTGGCCCGGGCCTGTTTGCAACCGTTCGCGGCAGACCGCATCTGCAACGCCTCGCGCGGTGACTCAAGTCCCCAAGCGGACGCGATGCCAGAGGCCTGGCACTCACAAGACAATCGCTGCTTTACAACGGCGCGGAAGACGGAGGAGATTACGCGGCCTTAGACAGCGTAAAACTAAACGTTGTGCTTTCGCCGACGGTAGACCGGACCCAAATGCGGCCTTGATGGCGATCGATGATCTTCTTGCAAATAGCCAGACCGATGCCGGTCCCTTCGTACTGTTGCTTGGAGTGCAAGCGTTTGAAGGCGGCAAAAACCCTGTCCGCCTGATCAGCGGGGATACCGATGCCGTTGTCCTTAACCGAAAGAACCCAATGGCTCTCGTCCTGCTGGGCGCTGAGTTGTATGTGTGGCGTGCGGTCGGGCGGGATGAACTTCAAGGCGTTGCCGATGAGGTTCTGATAGAGACGGGTGAGCAGCTTCTCATCGCCAGCGATATCGGGCAGTTCGCCGCACTCGATCGCCGCGCCCGACTGCTTGATTTGATAGGCCAGCGCCTCCATCGCGTGCTCGACACATGCGTGCAGCGAGATTCGCTGGCAGTTCATCTCGACCCGGCCGATCTTCGAGAGCTGCATCAGGTCGTCCAGGATGTTCTTCATGCTCTTCGCGGCGTCTTGCATGCAGCCCAGGGCCGAACCGGCCGACTCCGAGACTGCTTCACCAAGCTCGCTACGCAAGATGTTGCCATAGGACGCGAGGGTCAACAGCGGCGCCTGGAGGTCGTGGCTGGCCATATAGATGAACTCATCCATCTCGGTGTTCTTCTCAGACAGCTTGTGGTTGATGGCGGCCAATTCGTCGTTGGAGCGTGCCAGCTGTTCGCCGTTGTCCCATGCGAGCTGCTCGGCGAGCTTGCGAGAGGTGATGTTGGTATGCGTTACGATGACGTAGGGCTGTGCCGGATCGACGAAGCGGTTGACGTGGGCGAGGAACCAGCGATCCTCGGTCGGGCTGTGACAGGGGTACTCGATTTCGTAGTACGGCAGCTCACCCGAAGCAACATCGCGGATGCCCTGGATCATCTCACGCGCAGTCGCCGCCCCGTCTTGTGAGGAGTCTTCACAGATGTTGATGTAGTTCCTCCCGATGAAGAAGCTAGGGTCTGTCGCATCATTTTCACGCGCGAAACTGCGCCAGCTCTCGTTGACCGCGACGATCCGGCCGGACATGTCCAGCACCGCCATCTGGGCGAGGACCGAATCCAGGGCCCCGAGAGCAAAGGCCTCACCCAGCTTAGAAGCAGTACCCAATTCAAACGGGTCGGGTGTAGCCTCGTCGGTATGGCAGCAGTCTGACTCCATGATGTTTATCCGTAGAAATGTAGCCCCCAAGAACGCTATTGCAATCATCGGATGGATCAGGAAGCCGGCTTGGTCGTTTTGGATCGAATCAATAAGAGATGCTGGTAACGCTGCGAATACTGCGATAAGTCAGCTATTATCCGGCACTATAGATTAATCTGATTGACGCACCCTGTACCCGGGCGAGCGTCTAGGGCCCGCGTTGGATCATCAGTCAGCACGCTTAGACCCGCCGCTCGATGCGGCGAAGCCCGCGGGCCAGGTCGTTGGCGCTCTTGTACTGGGCTATCTCCGAGTTCTTGGGGCGGAGTCCCGCCGCGGTCAACGCGCTGAGCATCCCCGCGATGCCCGACTCCGGGTCACAGTCGATCAGCTGCTTGACATCAGGATTGGCTCACAGGTTTCGGTATCGATCGTGGCAGGTTGGCTCGTGTCGAAGCGAAAGCATAACGCGGACCAATCGGGTTGGTCCGTCATCCCCAGCCCTCTGCAGATTTCGATGCGCGTCAGGCGGCGGTGCGGGCGTCCGGGTCGACGCAGTCCATCCAGCCACGCGGGCCGATGATGATGAGCTGATCGCCCTCGTGGATCAATGTGTCAACCGCGGGGCGGAGCAGGCGTTCCCCGCTGGCCAGGCTCATCGCGACAACAGTCGTCTTTGAGCCCAAGTGATCAATCAGGTCGCTGATCCGTTCACCCGTCAGGCCGGGGAACCGCCCGGCACTGAGCTGCGCGATCTCCAGGTCCGGCCAAACGCCGTCCAACTCGATCATGTCGTCGACCTTCGGGTGCTGGAGCATGTCCGAGACGCGAACCGCGCTGAGCTGCGGCGGGCAGACAACCCGTGCCGCGCCTGCCCGGTGCAGCTTCACGGTCGTCGCGCCGTCCTCCGCCCGGGCCACGATATGCAGGTCCGGGTGCAGGCCGCTCGCGCTGAGCGTGACAAACACGTTGTCCGCGTCGTCCGGCAGGCAGGTCGCGAGCGCCCCCGCGCGATCGATGCCGGCCTCCATCAGCGTCTGCTCCTGCTTTGCGTCCGCGAGGATGACGAGGTAGCCCAGCGCCTCGGCCTGGTCGACCCGCTCCGGCTCGTTTTCGATCAGCACGAACGGCCGGGCCTCAACTTCCAGCGTCGCGCACAGCGCCCGGCCCATCCGGCCAAAGCCAGCGACCACCGTGTGATCCCGCAGCTGATTGATCTTCTGTTTCATCTTGTGTCTCCCAAACACGTCGCGGACCTGACCTTCGACCAGAAACGACACGACCTGGCCGGTCGCATAGATCACCGTACCGACACCAGCGATCATGAGGAACAAGGACCAGGCGCGTTCCGCATCGTTGACCGGGCCTTCCATCCCAACGGTCGTCAGGATGACCACCGTCAGGTACAGCGCCTCAAAAAACGTCCGATCACCAGATAGCATCAGCCCCACCGCGCCGATGACCACTAACACGATCAACAGCGCCAGGCTCAGCCCGATCCGCTGCAGCGAATCCGGTGTGTCCTCACTCAGGTTGCGTGTGTGCAGCATGACAGGGTCCGATCGGTCACTCACAAAGACCATCGGCCCGGCCGAGCATGCGGATCAGGTCCGGGTCGGTTATCGCGGCTTACGGGCCCGCCGTTCGATCCGCCGAAGCCCGCGGACCAGGTCGTTGGCGCTCTTGTACTGGGCCATCTCCGGATTCTTAGGGCGGAGCACCGCCGCGGTCAACGCGCTGAGCATCCCCGCGGTGTCCGACTCCGGGTCGTAGTCGATCAGCTGCTTGAGCTCGGGGTTGGCGTGGGGCTTGGCGATCTGCACGGCCAGGTAGAACGAGTCCACGGTCTTGTCGGTCTTGCCGTAGACCTCGGAGATGGCGTTGTTGGTGACGTGGCCGCGTTCGATCATCTTGCCGAGCATGCGCTGGATCTGGCTGGTGCGCATCATCTCGGTGAAGAGCGTGCCGAGCATGGGCGACTTCTGCACCTGCTCGCCGATCTTACAGGCGCTGCCGAAGTCCACGAAGCCGACGCCCCCGGGCGTGATGACCATGTTGTCCATGCGCAGATCCAGGTGCATGATGTTGGCCTGCTCGTGGATCGCGCTGAGCAGCTCGGCCGACTGGATCGCGAAGTCGAGCTGGCTGATCGGCTCGCCGCCGATGCGCATCCAGTTCATGTGCAGCGTGCGGACAAAGCCCCGGCTGTCTTTCTGGATCCCCATCGGCTTGGGCACACGGTCGCGGTACTGGGGCGCGAGGTTCTTCTGCAGGATGCCGAGCATCGCGGCTTCGCGGGTGAGGAACGTCGGGAAGACGTGCTCAACCAGCTTGTGGGCCCGTTTCTCCAGGTCTGAAAGCTTGACCTCCGGGAACTTGTGCCGGAGCCGACGCACGAGGTCGGCGTAGGTCGGCACGCGCTTGGTCACGACGTACCCATCGGGCGCGAGGTCCGAGACGGGGCAAGGCGTGAGCTCGACGTGGTAGGTGAACCGCTCGGTAAAGTCGCCGGGCTGGATGAGCTGGGTCTTGCGGGCGAGGAAGGCGTAGCCGGTCGGCGTCAGCCCGGGCAGGCGCAGGCCCATCACGTTGGCATGGATCTGTGTGACCGGCTCTTCGAGGATGAAGCCGCGTTTGTCGTCGTAGGCCTCGGCCAGGTTGCGGACGCTCTTTTCATTGGTCCCGACGTAGAGGAACACCCCGCCCCAGCGTAGCCGGGCAAAAGCCTCATCGGGCAGCTTGGGCTCGCCGAGCGTGGCGGTGAGGATATCGACATAGCCCTGCGTCGCGTGGCCGGCCCGGGATTGGAGTCGGCCGGCCGATTCATAGCGCAGCCAGAGCCGCTGGGCGACCGAGAGCAGCCGCTCGGCCTGCCTGCTGGGCGCACCGGCCTTGCCGGGGGTCACCGCCCCATCCGCGACGGGCTGGACCGTAGTCGGCGGGTTGTCTTGGGTTGTTTGGTCGTTACGTCTCAATCGCAGCTTCCGCAGGGCACGCCTGATCCACGTGGGCCTAGGTGCTATCGGCTCAGCGGCCGGGCGGGTTTGGTCCGGATAAGAAGATGTGTTGCGCGTCTGCGGCACTTTTGGCGGCGGGATCACACCACCGCCCGCGTCACGGCGGGGGATGCGCCGCTGCGAGTCGCGCTGCAGGTGGTCGTAGATCGGGTGCTGTGAGGCCATGTTCGGTGTGGTGCGGTCGGAACGCCGCTTCTAAGCTCCGGGGGTCTACGATTGTAGATCGTCGGGCTTGCGAACACACAGGCATTAAACTGCAATCATGCTGCAAACCCATACGCCGAGTTGCTTTTCAAACCAGTACGTGCTGCTGGACAACGGCAAGGCCTGCGGCAAATTCAAAGGGAGGGCGTTTTCGAGCGGTATCGACGTCTCGCTGCTGCAGCGGTACCGCCTGACCTTCAAGCACGAGGGCTTGTTCAGCTCGCGTTACAGCCTGGTCGACCAGAGCACCGGGTCAGCACTCGCGACCGCCCAGCACGCCGGGCTGTTCACCAGCGCGTGGGACCTGTCGCTGCAAGTCGGCGAATGCAGGCTGGTCTCCGCCGGGTTTTGGAACCAGGGCTTCTACGTCGAGCAAGGCCGGAAGCGGCTAGCAGAGGTCAACGTCACCGGCGGGTGCAGCGGGACGTGGTATGTTCGGCCGTACGGCGAGATGCCGCTGACCGACCAGGTCATGACCGGGCTGGTGTTCCACACGATCCTGCAGCGGCGGCGCGCGGCGGCGGCAAACTCGTGATCACCGCTTCAATCAACGCACACGCATCACGTCTTCGATCGGCTTGCGCTCAACCGCCGCCGCGGGGACCACACAATCGTCAGACGGGTAGCCCACGGGGATCAGCAGGTACGGCCGTTCGTTGCTCGGGCGGTCGAGGATGCTGTTCAGAAAGTTCATCGGGCTGGGTGTGTGCGTGAGTGTCGCGAGGCCGGCGTGCTGCGCGGCGGCAAGGAGCATCCCGCAGGCCAGGCCGACCGACTCGTTGGAGTAGTAGACCTGCCCACCGTCGTCGCCACGCGTCAGGCGGAAGACGACGATCAGCCAGGGCACGGTCTCGAGGAAGGCCTTGTTCTCGTCGGTGCCCAGCGGGGCGAGGTCCTTGAGCCACTGCTCGTTGGCCCGGCCGTTGTAGAACGCGCGCTCCTCCGCCTCCGCGCCTTCGCGGATCTGCCTTTTCACCGCCGGGTCCTGCACACAGACAAACCGCCAGGGCTGCTTGTTCGCGCCGCTCGGGGCGCTGCCCGCGGTCTTGATGATGGCTTCAAGCGTCTCTTTGCTCACCGGCTTGTCGGAGAACATCCGCACCGAGCGACGCCTGCGCATCACGTCGTAGAAAGCCTGCGCCGCTTGCTCAGGCGAGGCGTCGGGCTCATAGCGGTCATGGTGCGGGACGGTCGGGCAGTTATGCATGCCTAAAGTTTACGCCGATCGGCCATAAGACCATAGGAGATACGTGATCCCCGCCGCGACCGTGATATGGACAAACACCGTCAGCCAGAAAACCAATCGGAATCGAGTCTTGACCGACTTGTGCCGAAGCCAGCGTTGTCCAAGGAGTGCGCCCGGCCAGCCACCGAGCAGGGCGAGCAGGTGCAATCGCTTTTCGGGGACACGCCAGCCGTGCTTGCTCGCTTGGCGTTTGTCCCATGCGTAGAAGCCGAGCGTGACGGTGCTCATCATGACGAGATCAATGGCAAGGACCGTAAGCCAAAGCTGCATGACATCTTCCGGGAGGGCGAGGCGCCGGCCGAG